>CAZIXN010000019.1:0-24439 GCA_964543215.1 uncultured Phycisphaera sp. | reverse complement strand
CCGTGTTCGCCTCGACTTGCCCGGGCCATTCCGCCCAAGGACCCGCACATCATGAGACGCCCTCAAGCCTTCACCCTCATCGAACTGCTCGTTGTCATCTCCATCATCGCCCTGCTCATCGGCCTGCTCCTGCCTGCATTGGGTGCCGCACGTGAGACCGCCCGCAAGATGGCCTGCGCGTCCAACGTCCGCTCGATCGCCACGGGTACCGTCATCCGCGCTACCGAAATCGGCCAGCAGCGCTACGCGCCCAACGGAACCATCAATGGCTCTGAAGGCGTCACGCCCTACATGCCCGCGGACCGAACGGCCAAGGATGATTTCAATCCGCTGGTCCCGGACTACATCTCGGATGTCCGCGTGTTCGTGTGCCCCAGCACCCAGAACAGCGTCGATCCGACCGTCACGACGACCACCACTTCGACCCGCGATCCGATCACCGGCGAACGGATAACCAAAACATTCCGAATTATCGAAGGACTCACCGATGCGGCGGTCACGGCTGACTCGCCAGCCGGACACAGCTACGAATACCTCGGCTTCTACATCGGGCCGAAGATCTACCCCGACGGCACGCGCGTGCCCAGCGGCGGGATCGACGGCGCTCGCTTCTCCAACTTCGGCGCCATCGGCATCGCGAAAGACCTTAGAAATGTCAGGAATCCATCGAAGACCACCATCGTGGTCGACGCCATGGAAGACAATCCCGCGACCGCCGGCGTCAACGAAAACAACTGGCCCGCCGATAGCCACGCGCACGGCACCGAGGGCGTGAACTACGGCTTCCTCGACGGGCACGCGGCCTTCGTCCGAACCGGCGAGGACATGGTCCGCACCATCCTCGACGGCTATGAGTTCGTCGGACAAACCGATGTCACGCAATACGGCGTCACGGTCGGCAGCCAATCGATCGACGGACAGAACTACGTGACGTACTCCTACCAATGACCGCCGTCCTCAACCGGCGAGGCCGGACGGTTGCAGCCGCCGTGGTGTTCCTCCAATCGCTCACGCTCACCGTGAGCGGTGAAGCCATCCTCGGCGACGACCCCGCCGGCAGCGACGCGGCGCTCGTTGAAGTGGCGATCATCAGTTCCGCCGACGGCACCGCCCAGCCCGCGATGTGGGGTGCCCCCGGAAGTGAAGAGGAGCCGGTCCCGCTGCTGGTGCACCTGCACACCTGGTCGGGCGACTTCCGTCAGGCCGATCCCCGCGACACGTTCTTCGCGCTGGCGCAGGAGCACGGCTGGGCCTTCATCCATCCGAACTTCCGCGGACCCAACCAGACGCCCGAGGCGCTCGGCTCGAGGCTCGCCATCGCGGACGTGATCGACGCCGTGCACTACGCCAAGGATCACGCGAACATCGACGCCTCACGCATCTACCTCGCCGGCTCGTCCGGCGGCGGACACATGGCCCTGCAGATGGCAGCGCACCACCCCGACGTCTGGGCGGGCGTTTCGGCGTGGGTGCCCATCGGCGACTTGTTCGCCTGGCACGCGACGCACACGAAAATCGAAAACAACCAACGCCAGCCCGGCCGATACGCCGCGATGATCGAAGCGGCCTGCGGCGGCCCGCCCGGTACCCCCACAACCGATCGGGAGTACGTCGCACGCTCGCCATTGTTTCATCTGCACCGTGCGGCCGGGTTGCCCATCGACCTCAACGTCGGCATCCACGACGGCCACCAGGGCTCGGTCCCCGTGGACCAATCGCTCGAAGCCTTCAACGTCCTCGCCGAAGCCAACGGCCACCCCGCCGCGGCCTTTACGCCCGAAGAGATCGTGCGAATCCGCGACGATCGCCAGATTCCCGAAGCCGACCGCGACCACGCGATCCACGACCTCGAAACCCCGCGAGAGTACGTAGCGTTGTTTCGCCGCTACGCCGGCCCGGTGCGAATCACGGTGTTCGACGGCGGCCATCGTCAGGACGAAGGGCCCGCAGTGATCTGGCTGAACCAACAACGCAAGAAGCCCACGCCGTGACGGCGTGGGCTTCGGGGGTTTATTGGGTTGCCAAGGAAACCGTTACTTCGTCACGCCCTGCGCGTCGAGGTAGGCCAGACAGATCTGCACCGCTTCTTCGACGCTGCACGTCGAGGTATCGATGGTCAGTTCGGCGTTCTCGGGTTCTTCGTAAGGATCGTCGATCCCGGTGAAGCCTTTGAGTTCCCCGGCGCGGGCCTTCTTGTAAAGGCCCTTGGGGTCGCGCTGCTCGGCGACGTCCAGGGGGCACTTGACGTAGACCTCGGCGTACGCGAGGCCGGCGTCCTGGTGCAGCTTGCGGGCGGCGTCGCGGTCGGCCTTGTAGGGGCTGATGAAGCTGTTGAGGCAGATGACCCCCGCGTCGGCGAAGAGCTTGGTCACTTCACCGATGCGCCGAATATTCTCCGCGCGGTCTTCCGCTGAAAAACCCAGGTTCTTGTTGAGGCCGAAGCGGATGTTGTCGCCGTCGAGCCGGTAGGCGTGGTGGCCGCGCTGGAGCAGGACCTGTTCGAGGGCGACGGCGATCGTGGACTTGCCCGACGCGGACAGGCCGGTGAGCCAGAGGGAGATGCCCTTCTGGTTCATGTTGGCTTCGCGCTCGTCGCGGGTGACGGCGCCTTCGTGCCAGTGGATGTTGGTTGCTTTCTGCGTGGCCATGGGTGGGTTTCGGGGTTGGAGGGACGGAGTTTGAAAAGGTGGGTCGGCGACATTAGCGGGGCAATGGCCGCGCCGCAAGGATGCGAAGTTGCCCGGCCGAACCGCGATCGCCGAACCGGCAAGGCTGCCGGCTCCGTATGCTCCCGTCATGCCGCTGCACCTGCCCCCGGAACTCCGCCCGGCGTTGACGCCGCTGTTCGATCTCCTGCCGTTTGACCAATCGTTGGCCCGGCTGGTCCTCGCCCCCGGTGGAGCGCCGCACGCCGAAGCGCTGGCGCTGGTTCGCTCACTGGCCGGCCAGAATAACGTGGCGGATCGGCCCGATCTGCTCGCGGGGCTGTTCCTTTACGTCGACGACCTGGACACCGCGCACGGCCACGCCCAGGACGACGCCACGCCCACCGGCTCGTTCTGGCACGCCGTCGTCCACCGCCGTGAAGGCGACTTCGACAACGCCCGGTACTGGTACGCCAAAGCGAGCCACCACCCGGCCATGTCGCACATCGACCTGGTCGGCGGCGGGGCCGGCTCGGGCACCGACGTCGCCGCCTACGACCCCGACGCCTTCGTCGACGAGGTCCAGCGTGCCCACGCCACCCGCGACGCCAGCGACTCCACCCCCGCGCTCATCAGCACCCAGCGCAAAGAATGGAAAGCGCTGTTCGAGTGGTGCTGCGGGAGAAGAGCGTAAAGAATTTGGGATTTCGGATTTCGGATTTGAATGCAAGTCGAATGAAAAACTCATGCTGCCTGATGTCGGTCCATCCGAAATCCCAAATCCGCAATCCTAAAATTCACGACTGGCTCCACACCGCCAGCACGTCGTACAGCGCGTGCGTCGCGGCGACCACGCCGAAGCCTCGGCCGACGTAGATGATCGCGAAGTACAGCCCCGCCATGACGTAGAACACGAAGCGAGCGGGATCGAACTCGTTGGTGCCGACGAAGTGGTACCCCGCGAAAAGCAGCGCCGAGCCGAGGATCGCGCCCCACTGGCCCACGTGCGTCGGCAGCGCCAGCAGGTCGTCCAGCAACAGGTGAATCAGCGCAATGGCGATCACGCGGAACATCAGTTCCTCGTAAATCCCCGCCCCGATCGAAAACACCACGCCCTGCGCAAAGTCGATCGGCACGTGGTCAAGGGTCTGCTGAGTCAGCGTCGCGAACACCATCGCCACCGGCGGCGCGCCCGACACCAGCGTCCCCAGCACAAACAACGGCAACGCCCACAGCAGCGACTCGATCGCCATGCCGACGTACAGCTTGAGCTCCGGCCGCCAGGGGTCGTGGCGCAGCAGGTGCAGCGTGAGCAGCAGCGCCACCGCGATGATCCCCGGCAGGTACACCCCACCCACGCCGAACAACTCGAAAAATCGACCGAGCAACCGCTCCGCATAAATCGCCGGCAACCGCTCGCCCTCGCCGCCCGCCAGCATCACCGCCCCGATCTCGTATCCCACGATCAGCGGCAGCAGAAAGTACAGCGACTGCAACGGCCACTGGGTCCGCTCCCAGTAGGAAGTCACGACGGGACGATCTGGCGATCGGGCGATCGGGCGATTTGGCGATTGGGAGCGCGGCGGCATGACGTCAGCTCTCGTCGCCTTCTGTTCGATCCGCTCGGGGAAGACGTGCGGTCTTGCGTTGCCTCGCAAAGATCCGCATCAACTCATCCGCTTCTTTGTACAAACGGCGCGTCTCCTCACGATCGCCCAAGCCGGCCCGACCCAACATCTCCAGCCAGAACACCGATTCATCGGACTCCTCAGCCACGATGCTCAATTTTGCCACAAACTCTTTCCGGCTTCGCCCCCGCCGGGCTGCGCGATAGTTTGCCGCGACCGACGAGGAGCACCGCAGCAACTGCCCGCCAAAGTGCTTCCCGCTCGGCGAACGAGCCAGCCCTTCAACCAGCGCGGCGGCCACCAACGCAAATTGCTTGCAGCGCTCTTCAAGTTCATCGGGCGTCATGTCGGATTGCTTCCCCATCGCCAAATCACGAGATCGCCAAATCGCCAGATCCCTCAATATTTCACCACCGCATGTAGATTCCCGTCGTACGGCTTGACCTTCGCCCGCCCGTTCAAAAACGTCAGCTCGATCGCCAGCGACACGCCCACAATCTCCGCGCCCAGATCATCGATCAGCTCGCAGCACGCACGCAGCGTCCCGCCCGTGGCCAGCAGGTCATCCACCATCAGCACGCGTTGCCCGGGCTTCACCGCGTCGGCGTGGACCTCCAGCGTGTCGCTGCCGTACTCCAGGTCATAGCTCCGCGAACTCACCCGCCGCGGCAGCTTTCCGGGCTTGCGGATCGGCACAAAACCCGCCGACAACGCCTGCGCCACCGCCGTGCCGAAAATAAATCCCCGCGACTCCGCCCCGCACACCAGTTCGATCCCCTTGCCCCGAAACGGCGAGGCCATCAGCTCCACCGCCATCGCCAGACCCGCCGGGTTGCCCAGCAGCGGCGTGATGTCCTTGAAGTTGATCCCCGGCTTGGGGTAGTCCGGCACGTCGGCGATCAGGTCTTCGAGTTTCATAAAAGAGTGTCCGGTGGCCAGTGGCCGGTGACCAGGGCAGGAAGCAGGCATCCGCATCGGCGATCGTCGGCTTTCTTCGCCAACCGCGCTCCGAAACGCCGATGGGTTTTACCATGCGCAAGCCTGCCGTGACGCGATGCTCGGCACTTGCCACTAGCCACCAGCCACTGGTCACTCTCCCATGCACGCATTCAAAATCCACGGCGGCCGACCCCTCCGCGGCACCGTCGCCATCAACGGCTCGAAAAACGCCGCCCTGCCCCTCATGGCCGCCGCCCTGCTCACCGACCAGCCCGTCACCCTCGCCGGCGTGCCCGACCTCTCCGACATCCGCAACATGGTCCGCCTGCTCGAGTCGCTGGGCGTCGATCTCCAGCAACACACCCCCGGCACCTACGCCATGCGCGTCGCCGACCCGTCGCAGACCACCGCCCAGTACGACATCGTCCGCACCATGCGCGCCGGCATCTGCGTGCTCGGCCCCCTGCTCGCCAAACGCGGACACGCCCGCGTCTCCATGCCCGGCGGATGCGCCATCGGCACCCGACCCGTCGACCTGCACCTCCGCGGACTCCGCGCGCTCGGTGCCGAAATCACCCTCGACGCCGGCGACATCGTCGCCAAAGCACCCCGCGATTCCCACGGCAACCAACGCCTCATCGGCCGACACGTCTTCCTGGGCGGACCCAACGGCTCCACCGTGCTCGGCACCGCCAACGTCATGTCCGCCGCCGCCCTCGCCCACGGCACCACCACCCTCGAATGCGCCGCCTGCGAACCCGAGATCGAAGACCTCGGCCGACTCCTGATCGCCATGGGCGCGAATATCGAAGGCCTCGGCTCACCCAAAATCACCATCCACGGCGTCGAAAAACTCGAGGGCACACCTTCCGGGGGCCACCACGTCATCCCCGACCGCATCGAGGCCGGCACCTACGTCATCGCCGCCGCCATCACCGCCGGCGACGTCACCCTCGAAAACTACCCCACCGCCATGCTCGGCGCCTTCCACGACCGACTCGAAGAAGTCGGCGTGCGCGTCGAAACGCTGGGTTCAGGGAACAGGGAGCAGGGATCGGGCCGAGCAAACCAAACCGCCACAAACCCCAACCCGATCCCCGATCCCCGTTCCCCGAACCCCGGACGCGAAAGCGTCCGCGTCATCGCCCCCCGACGACTCAACGCCTGCCACGCCGTCACCCAGCCGCACCCCGGCTTCCCCACCGACCTGCAAGCGCAACTGATGGCCCTGCTCTGCCTGGCGGATGGCAACTCGATGATCACCGAAAAGATCTTCCCCGACCGCTTCCTCCACGTCCCCGAACTGCAACGCATGGGGGCCGACATCAAACGACTGGGCACCAACGCCCTCATCCACGGCACCCGCGAACTCGTCGGCGCCCCCGTCATGGCCTCCGACCTCCGCGCCTCCGCCGGCCTGGTCCTCGCCGGCCTGGCCGCCCGCGGCCAAACCCTCATCAACCGCGTCTACCACCTCGACCGCGGCTACGAAAAAATGGAAGTCACCCTCCAACAACTCGGCGCCGACATCGAGCGCATCGACGCCGACGCCGTGTAAATTCCTCTCCAGTGGCACAGGCGTCCCGCCTGTGGTCGGCCCAGGGCCGAGAGGTTGCTCCGCCAACACAGGCGAGACGCCTGCGCCACCACCAATACCCTCACCGCATCTCCCAAGGCGTCACGTCCGCCTCGCTGATCAACCACGCAATCCGCCCGGCGACGCCCTTGCGAATCATCTCCACGTACCGCGGCAACAACGGCCGTTCGCTTGCGGTGTGGCCGAGCAGCAAAACCGTCGTTCCACGATGAATCAAATCCAGGACCTGATGGTGCTGCATCTCGCCGGTCACCACTGCGTCAAAAGCCGCGTTTTCGAAGAGTGATCCGCCCGCGCCGGGGCAAACGCCGATGCGTTCGATTCTGCGATCACGAGGTCCGCCGAGCTTGGGTGTGGCACCAGTAAAACCTGCGAAACGCGCTGCCAACGCTTCAGCGGTGATTGCCTCCGTCAGTTCCAACATCCTGCCAGTACCCGGCGACTCATCCGGCCCGATCTGTGGTTCCAGTTGAAAAACATCGAATGCGGGCTCTTCGTACGGATGCGCTTGACGCATCGCGGCAATCACCAAAGGCAAAATGTCTCCTTCCACCATCATCTCCAATCGACGCTCCGGAACCTCCTCACGCTGACCGATCGAGCCGACCGTTGGCTTTGCCCCTTGGACGGGACGGAATCCGCCCACGCCGGCCGTGGAAAAAGAACATTCGCGGTAGTTCCCGATACCGCCCGCTCCCGCTTTGCTCATCGCTTCCCGTACCGACACCTCATTCGCCTCGGGAACGAACACGACGACCTTGTATCGCAGTGGCAGTTCGTCCTTTGGCTCCAGGGCGCACGATGCGAACGCCGCACCGTCCGCGATCGTTTCGCAAAGCATGTCACAGAACCCGCCGTTCACCACGTCCAAGGCCGTGTGAGGGCTGTAGATCGACAACCCGGCGCGTACCGAGCGGGTCAGCAGGTCCTGTTTCCAATCAAACGCATTCGGCCCGGAGAAAAGTCGAGTGCTTTCCAATCGATAACCAGACACCAACCGCTCCAACGGCTTGAACATCGGCGGGTGGTACGCCACCACGAAATCGCAGCCCTTGTCCACCGCTTCGCGCAGCACGGCCGGCGTGTAGTCGATGCACACGAGCGCCTTCGTCACCTTCGCATCGAAATCGCCGATCTGCAGGCCGACCTGGTCCCAGTCTTCGGCGAGGTGTTGCGGGGCGATCCGGTCGAGGGCGTGGCAGACCTCGCGCACGGTCATCGGGGTCAGATCGTTCATGGCTTCAGCGTATCGCGGAGGACGCGCAACCGACGAGGTTGCGGCGACCCGCACATCACCCCACCGTCGGCCCCGCGTCGCGCACCGCCTGGCTGACGCCGGCTTCGTACTGCTTGAAGTTTTCCGCGAACTTGCGGGCGAGCTTTTTGGCGACCAGCTCATAGGTCGATGCGTCGGTCCACGTGTTGGCGGGCCAGAGGATGTCGCCGGGCACATCCGGGCATTGCGTCACGGCGTCGAGGCCGAAGATCGGATCGCGCTTGGTCGGTGCGTCCGCGAGCTTGCCCTGGTGGATGGCGTCGATGATGGCGCGGGTGTGTTTGAGCTTGATGCGTTGGCCCGTGCCGTACGACCCGCCGGACCAGCCGGTGTTGACCAGCCAGACGTTCGAGCCGTGGGCCTTGAGTTTCTCGGCGAGCAGCTCGGCGTACTTGCCGGGGTGCCACGCGAGGAACGGCCCGCCGAAGCACGGGCTGAAGGTGGTGACGGGTTCTTTGATGCCCACTTCCGTGCCGGGGATTTTCGCGGTGTAGCCGGCGATGAAGTGGTACATCGCCTGCTCGGGCGACAGCTTCGACACCGGCGGCAGCACGCCGAACGCATCGCACGTCAGGAAGATCACGTCGGTCGGATGGCCGGCCACCCCCGGAAGTTTCGCGTTGCTGACGTATTCGATCGGGTACGCGCCGCGCGTGTTTTCGGTGATGGACACGTCGTCGAAAGCGACGTGGTGGTTGGCGCGGTCGAAGCGGACGTTTTCGAGCACCGCGCCGAACTTGAGCGCATCGAAGATCTGCGGCTCGTTTTCGCGCGAGAGGTTGATGGCCTTGGCGTAGCAGCCGCCCTCGATGTTGAAGATGCCGGTGTCGGTCCAGACGTGTTCGTCGTCGCCGATGAGCAGGCGGCTGGGGTCGGCCGAGAGCGTGGTCTTGCCCGTACCCGACAGGCCAAAAAGGATCGAGCTGCCCCCCCAGGAAGAGGTTGAGTCGCCATTTTCGCTTCCGCGGTTTCCCGCGTCGCTGCCTTCACTTCCGGGGGCGGGGGCGGGGGCGGTGGCGGAGCAGTGCATGGACAAGTGGCCGGCCTTGGGCATGAGGTAATTCATGACCGTGAAGATGCCCTTTTTCATTTCGCCGGCGTATTCCGTGCCGAGGATCACGACGCGGCGCTGCTCGATGGACAGGTCCACCGACGTGCGCGAGGTCATGCCGGCGGTCAGCGGGTTGGCGGGGAACCTGCCCGCGTTGAGGATCAGCCAGTCCGGCTCACCGAAACCATCGACCGTGGCTTCGACACTTCCGGGGGTCGGGCGGATGAGCATGGTCCACATGAACAGCGCGTGGTACGGCCGTTCGCAGACCACGCGGACCTTGAGGCAGTGCTTTGGATCGGCCCCGGCGAAGGCGTCGACGACGTACAGCCGCGGACGCGTGTTGAGGTAATCGATGGCCCGGCTCTGATTGATCGCGAAGGTGCGTTCATCAATGGGGATGTTGACGTTGCCCCACCACAGGTCGTCCTGCGAGTCGGGGTGCTTGACGACGCGTTTGTCTTTGGGGCTGCGACCGGTCTTGTCGCCGGAGTACGCGATCAGCGCGCCCGAGTCGGCGATGAAGTCGTTCTTCTCGTGGCGGATCGCGTGTTCGTAGAGCCCGGCGGGAGAGAGGTTGCGGTAGACCTTGGTGTTGTGCAGGCCCAGGGCGGTGAGATCAAAAGCGGACATAAGCGAGGCCTCCGAAAAAGCGGATATCAAACTCCAGCATCGGCGATTTCGATCGTCGTGTCACGCGGGCGACGGCTCGTCGTTCTGACGCAGCACGGTGCGCAACGTCGCGACCGCGTCGGCGAGCAGGAGGCCGGGCACGAGCGCCCCGGGCGGGCCTTCGGTGTAGAGATGCGTCTCGACGTCGTGGAGTTGTTGCTCGGCGAAGCCGACGGTGTCGGGGAAGTAGAGAAACGCCGCGAGCGCCCAGGGTTGGTAGGTCGTGTAGTCGGGCTGGGTGTGTTGGAGGTGATAGCGGGCGGCCTCGCCGGCTCGCGCGAGGCCGGCCTCGTGACCTACGGCGAGCGACGCGTTGAATAAGCCGTGCAGCGCGGACATCTCGGCGAAGGTCCATTCATCGGGCGACGTGTCGCCGTCGAGCGGGTGCAGCGGGCCAAGCGGTTCGAGGAAGCCAACTTCCATGTCGAGCACTTCGCGCGTCATGTCTTCGTGAGCGCAGCTTGCCTGCATCAGGAAGATGGACTCGAACCCATCGAATGCATCGTCCCCGGCGACCGCGGCGACACCGGCGTCCATCGCGAGTTCGGCGGAATGAACATTCAGACCCGCGCGATGCAAACCCGTGGCCAGATAGATGTAGTGCGGGCGGTGGTGTCCCCGGCCGTCGCAGAAGCGCACGATCCGCTCATCGCGGATCGCCTCCATGGTTGGCAGGTAATCCACCGCAACCGATTCGCCATCGAGCAACCCCTTCCCCACCGGCACCCACTCCATCAACGACCGAACAAACTCCCCCTCCCGCGGCTTCGTTGGCGACGCGTCCACCGCCATGTCCAGCGCCTTTTCCGCCAGACGCTCGACGATCGGCAGGTATTTTCGGACGTGGGCGTGAGCGTCGGGCATCGCCCGCATCGTAAGCCAGACCACCCATCCCTCGGGAGTACACCACCACTCCGCACGGAGTACACCACCACTCCGTCGGGAATGCACCCCCACTCCGCACGGAGGACACCACCACTCCGCACGGAGTGCACCACCCCTCCGTCGGGAGCACACCACCACTCCGCACGGAACACACCACCCCTCCGTACGGAGTACACCACCCCTCCGCACGGAGGACACCCCCACTCCGCACGGAATGCACCACCCCTCCGCACGGAGTACACCACCACTCCGTCGGGAATGCACCCCCACTCCGTCGGGATGTCACCTCTGTCCCATCAAGCAGCACCCCCTGCTTGTTCGAACAGCGCCCGTTGTTCGTTGATGTTCTTCGGCTAGCGAGGCGCCGCGCGAAGGTTGTGGCCTTTCGCGGTGCTGCCGACTTCGGTCCGTGTCGACGTTCCGATAAGCGCGCGTCCGACCACACGGACTGAAGTCCGTGGCACACGGTCGGAAGTGCGTGGCACACAGGGGTTCGTGGGGTTCGGGCTGAGGCGGGGCAGGGAACGTCCGCGAGGGGTTACAGGATCACCTGCACCAGCACCATGCCCGCGAAGCCCAGCAGGAAAGCCCACGCCGTGCGGGTTGCGCCGATGCGTTCGAAGGCTTCGGGCAGGAGTTCTTTGATCACCAGGAAGATCATCGCGCCGGCGGCGAAGCCCATGAGGCCGGGCATCAGCGGCGCGAAGAACCACGCGGCCAGCACGGCGGGCACGGCCGCGATGGGCTGGGGCACGCTGGTGATCACCGCCAGCCAGAAGCAGCGGTGCAGCGACACGCCCGCGGCCCGCAGCGGGATGGCGACGGCCAAACCTTCGGGGATGTTGTGGATCGCGATGGCCAGCGCGATGTAGTTGCCCAGGTTGGGGTTCTGGGCGTATTCGCTGTCGCCGGCGACGTAGCCCACGCCGACGGCGACGCCTTCGGGGATCGAGTGGATGCACATGGCCGCGAAGATCAGCAGGCCCAGCGAGCCGCCGAGCTTGAGCCCGAGCGTCTCATCGAGGTTGCGCGAGGCGATCCACCGGCCGGTGAAGTCGAGGAAGGCCGCGCCCACGAGCACGCCGATGAACACCGGCCCGACGCCCGAGCCGTCGGTGTTCCACAGCGTCAGGCCTTCCTGCGCCACGCGGTTATCCGTGCCCTGCAACGCGGGGACGATGAGGTTGATGACCGACGCGGCAAACATCAGCCCGGCGGCGGCGGCGTAGCCCACGCCGGCGTGTCGCGCGGGATCCAGCCGCTTCCACATGAGCGGGATCACGCCCAGGCCGCAGGCGAGCGACGCGAGAATGCCGGCGACCACGGCGGCGATCAAGGGTTCGGACATGGGCGGAGGCCCCGCATTCGATGAACGCGGGCTTCAAAATGGCGTGAGATTCAGAAGGAAAGCTGGCCGCCGAAGCGCACGTAGGCGGTGTCGTCGAGTTCGCGGACGGTGTCGGTGTCGCGGAGGTCGAAGCCGCGCTCGAACTCCTGATCGAAGGCGAAGCCGCCGGCGACGGTCAGGGACAGGCCGTCGCCCACGGCGTAGCGCACGCCGGCTTCGAGCACCTGTGCCGAGTAAAACAGCCGGCGGTCGGAATCGTCGTCGGCGACGTGGAAGCCTTCGCCATCGCCGCCGTACTTGCCGAACAGTTGGAGGTCGTCGGTGAGCTGATACATCACGTCGGCCTCGAAGGCGATGCCGGCGGCGGCGAGGCGCACGGTCCAGAACTCATCAGGCGTCCAGGTGATCGAGTTGAGCGGCAGGCCGATGACGAAGCTGATCTGCTCGCTGAAGCGGTTGGAGTAGACGATGGCGGGCAGGGGCAGGTCGGGGAAGATCGCGCGGTTGCCGTTGTAGTCGACGCCGAGCGTGAGGCTGGACGTCTCGCTGAGGCGTGTCGAGGCGAACACCGAGCCCAGGCCGTACCAGCCCGCGCCGTCGCCGAAGGGGTTGGACGAGGCGTGGCCGACGCCGACGCTGCCGCCCCAGGTCCAGGTCTGATCGAAGGCGTCGAACGATCCGAGCCGCATGCCCGCGGCGACGGCGGTGTTGTTGAGGCGTTCGGGCAGGAGCGGGTCGTCGGTGTCCAGGCCGAGGTAGGTCTGATCGACGGCGAAGGTGAGCTGCTGGTCCGACTCGCGGTCGGGACGGAAGCGGCCGGCGTAGCGGAGGATCGACAGGTCCAGGTCGGTGCCGCCGGCGTCATCGATTTTGGTGGGAAGCAGGAGGATCGATCCCCCGCCGTCGATGGGCGACTGGGCGCCCCAGGGCGTGGTCATCAGCGACAGATCGACCTGCGGCCGGGCCGAGGGCACCCACGCAAGAAGCAAGCCGGCGGACATGGCGACCAACCCGGCGGACCAACCGAAACGACGGACGGGGCGATGATTCATGCCCGGCATCGTAATACGGGCCGTGCTCGGTGTCGGCGTTTACGATGGAGTCGCCTGTTGCTCGCCGTCTTTGCCTCGAGGAATCGCCATGTCGCCCCGAACCGCCCCCCCGATCGTTGTTGCCGCGCTGCTCGGATGCGTCAGCCTGCTCGCTCCCGTCGAGTCGACCCGCGCCGCCGCGGAGCCATCGGCCGACTACACCGTCTTCGTCGAGCACCGCATCACCGACCCAGGTATGAACGGCGCGCTCGCCTTCACCGTGCTCGCGCCCGAAGGCTGGACGCGGCAGGGCGAGATGATGCGGCTGCCGCCGGCGGTCTTCAACGCGCCGCCCGCGCTGGACATCAAGTTCATCGCCCCCGACGGAAGGCAGGCCCGCTTCCTGCCCGCGCTCAACTTCGAGTTCGGCCCGCCGCAGCAGGACCATCAGTTCGAGCCCTTCGGCCCGACGGCCAACGGCAACCTCTTTTACCCCCTGCCCGAGTCGCCGGGAGCGTGGGTCGCCGACATGGTCGAACGTTTCCCCGATGCCACCGTGCGCGAATTCCGCGTGATCGAAGAAGCTCCCATCGAACCAGCCACGGAGCGGCTGCGCGAGCAGAACGCCGTGATGTTCCAGATGGTCCAGCAGATCAACGCGCAGAACATGCAGGTCGCGCAGCAGGGCATGCAGATGGGCATGGCGATGCACTACGAGTCGCACTTCGACACGCAGGCGACGCGGGTCGAGACCGAGTACACGCAGGACGGGCAGCGTTACCGCGAGACGATCGTGATCGCGTGGAGCTATTGGGTCAATCTGATGAACGGGCAGGTGCAGGGCGGGAACTGGTCGATCTCCGAAATGCGGGCCGCGCGTTCCCCGGCCGAGCGTGCGGACCACCTCGACGACCCGCAGATCATGGCGGTGTTCCAGTCGCTTCGGCCGGACCCGGTCTGGATGGCGGAGATGCAGCGGCACGCCCAGCGGATGACGCAAATCCGCGCTCAGGGCCAGGCCGACCGCGACACGCAGTGGCGGCAGCACAACGCGAAGATGCAGCAGATCCGCGAGGAAACCAACGCGATCATCAACGACAGTTGGCACGACCGGCAGGCGCTCCAGGACCGCGGGCACGAGCGCTTCCGTGACGTGATCGCCGACGAGACGCGGTACGTGACGCCCGCGGGGAGCGAAGTGACGCTGCCGAACTTCTACGACCACGCGTACACGGACGGCAACGGCCGATACATCCTCAGCAACGATCCGAACTTCACGCCGGTGAACAACCCGAACCTCATCGGCGACTGGCAGGCGATGCAGGAGAAGCCCTAAGCGTCAAATCCATTTGGCGATGCTGACCCGTTTCCCGTCGTTTTCTGCGGAGCGCTCGCACGCGTCGAGATACGCCTGCACCTGTGCGCCGCGGACGACATCCGCCTGATCGTTGACGCCCTTGCGGATCGACGCGGCGAAACGCTGGTAGTTGCTGGGCGTGGGCTTGCAGTCGATGACTTTCCACGTCGCGGTGTGGCGGTCTTTGCCGGTGCACAGGCGGAGTTGGGTGTAACTTTTTTCGAGATCGATCTCGACGGCACCGAGCGTGCCGTAGACGCCCAGCGCGACCTGGTTGGCGTGGCCCACGGCCCAGCGCGTCGACTCGATCGAGCCGAAGCCGCCGTTGGCCAGGTGCAGTTCGATGAGCACGGAGTCGTTGGCGTTGAGTTTTTTGCCGTTGACGGAGGTGATCGGCTTGCCGGTCTCGGGATGGATCTTCGCGAAGGTCTGCGTGGTGCAGCGCAGCGCTTGGAGGTCGCCGGCGACGGCGGTGGTGAAGTCGAGGATGTGGCAGCCGATGTCGCCGAGCGTGCCGCCGGCCGCCTTGCCGCCGGGCTTGCCGTTGATCCGTGGGATCTGCTGCCGCCACAGCCAGCCTTCGGACATCGAGTTGCCCCACTGCGTGCTGGCGAGCCAGGCCTGGAGGTATTTGCCCGAGCAGTGGCGGATCTCGCCGAGGTCGCCGCGCTGCGCGATCTGCATCGCGCGTTGAAACGCCGACGAATCGCGGTAGCTGAAATTGACCATGTGGACGCTGCCGTGCTTCTCACCGGCGGTGACGGCGGCGCGGGCGACCTTGCGTGCGTCGCGAAGATTCGTCGTCAGCGGCTTCTCGCACAGCAGGTGCTTGCCGGCCGTGAGCACCGCGAGCGAAATCTCGGCGTGGAACGCGTCGGGCGTGACGACCGAGACCGAATCGCACGCATCGAGCAGCTGTTCCAGCGAGTCGAACGCGTGCTTGACGCCGTGCGCTTCGGCGAACGCGGCGGCCCTTCCCGGCGCGACATCGAAGCAGCCGAACACCTCGACGCCGCGGATCCGGTTGAAGTGACCGGCGTGGGCGCGGGCCATCCCGCCGGTGCCGACGATGCCGTGCTTGAGCGTTGCCATGAACGCAGCCTACTCGGAAATGTCGTTGGCGTAGCGTAGGGCCGCCCTGACTTCCGGCTCCCTTGCGCCCGCCACCGCCAATGCCTCTGAGGCATGCGCCGCCGCACCCGCCGCGTCACACCGGCGGGCGGCCAATACCGCCCGCCACGCCAGGCCCACGGATACAAAGCGTTCGTCCTCGTCCAACGCCCGAGCCCGATCCAACATCGCCTCCGCCTCGTCCAACCTCCCCGATAACAGCAACGCCATGCTGTGTGTCCCGGCCATCGGCGACGCACTCGGATACGCCTCGAAGACAGCCCGGCTCCGATCGACGTATTCCGTCAAGCGGTCCGTGCGGCCGTCGAGCAAACCCGCGTAAACCGCGTTGTTTTCACAGGTCAACTGCACGGGTAGCTCCAACCCACCTCGTCTGACCATCGCATCAGCCAGGTCCGCAGCCTCCGCAAAACGCCCCATTCCAGTCAACGCGACCATCCGGATGGTCTCCGCCGATCCCGCCGGCTCGATCTCGGACAGCCTCTCGGCCGACGCCATTTCGCACAACCGAAGCACTTCCGCGAACTGCTCACGAGTCAGCCGTTCGATCAATTCGGTGGCCGTGATCGTGGCGAAAAAAGCGCGGCGGCGTGACGGCCAAAGCAGATCGAGCAACTGCCCTCCGTCGGTCCGAAACACCACACCATCGCTGCCAAACGTACGCGGCCACAGGTTGCCGATGAACATCATCACGTTGGCCCCGAAAACGCCGTACGCGAAGTTCTCGAGTTGTGACGCGCTCGGCCACTCCGGGATGCTCGCCGCAACAATCGCGGCAAAAGCCAACGCACCATTGATCAGCGGTCCCGCGATCACGATGATCGCGAAACGCATCGCCCTGAACCGGGCGCCCCGAATTTGCGGAACCACCATGCCCATCGTCGGCAAACGACGCACGTTGATGCGGACCCCGCGGACAATTCCCGTCCACCACCGACGACCGACGCCCAACTCAATCCGCCATACCCGCGCACCCACCGCCCACGCGGTCGCCGCATGAGCAAACTCGTGCAGCACCAGCCCGACCGTCGAACCAACCGCGACCCCCAGCAACAAAGCACCCCACCGCCCAACTTCGCCGGGAATGAACAAGCCCATTCCCGCGAGCAGCAGCGCAACACCCCAAGAGGTCATCTCGTACCGCGCTTGCCAGCGCCGCACATTCCGTGTCTGACAAGCGTCGCACCGGAACACATGCCGGGTCGAGAACGACTTGCGATACGCCCGAACCGCATCGATATACCTCGAACCGACGCCGCAGGATTCGCAAACGGTGGTATCCATCGTTTCGCGAACCGTCAGGAACGCATTCGAATTGAAGCCGTCGCCGCCCGGCGGATTCATTTCTCGTCCAGAAGTTCGACGCTCGCAAAGCTCTTGCCTTCGAGCATCTCAAGCGATGCGCCGCCGCCGGTGGAGACGTGCGTCACCTGATCGGCGAAGCCGAGTTGCTCGATCGCCGCCGCCGAGTCGCCGCCGCCGATGATGCTCGTCGCGTCGCCCCCGGAAGATGCGTCGGCGATGGCCTGGGCGACGGCCTTGGTGCCGTGGTCGAACGGCGGCATCTCGAAGACGCCCATCGGCCCGTTCCAGATCACGGTCTTCGCTTGCTTGACGATGTCGGCGTAGTGCCTGGCGGTGTCGGGGCCGATGTCCAGGCCTTCGAAGCCATCGGGGATCTCGCCGGCCTTGACGACCTTCTTGTTGCAGTCGCCCGAGAAGTCGTCGCCGGCGTGCGTGTCGGTCGGCAGCACGAGCTTGTCGCCGGCCTTGGCGATCAGCGACTTCGCGAGGTCGACCTTGTCAGGCTCGACCAGCGATCCGCCGACCTTCCCGCCCTGCGCGAGGCTGAACGTGTACGCCATCGCGCCGCCGATGAGCACCTGATCGCAGATGCCCAGCAGGTTGTCGATCACGTTGATCTTGTCGGAGACCTTGGCCCCGCCGAGGATCGCGACGAACGGCCGCTTCGGGTTGGCCAGTGTTTCGCTGAGATACTTGATTTCCTTCTCGACGAGGAAACCCACGACGGCGGACTTGCCCTGCGCCTTCATCGCCTGAGGCACGGCGTACATGCTGGCCTCGGTGCGGTGACACGTACCAAACGCGTTGTTGCAATACACATCCGCGAACGAGGCGAGCGTCTCGACGTACGTCTTGTCGTCGCCCTTCTTCTCGCCGGGATTGAAGCGGACATTCTCGAGCACGAGCACCTGGCCGACGCGGATGGCGTAGGCGCGGGCGGTGGCATCCGGGCCGGCGGTGTCGGCCGCAAGATCGACGTGCACGTCGCCGAGCAGTTCACGCAGCTTGTCGGCGGCGGGCTTGAGCGAGTACTTCGCGTCGGGCTCACCCTTGGGCCGACCCAGGTGCGACATCAGGATCACCGCGCCCCCCTGATCCAGGACATGCTGAATCGTCGGCAGCGCCATGGCGATGCGACGGTCGTCGGTGACGTGGCCGTGGTCGTCGAGCGGCACGTTGAAGTCGCAACGCATCAGCACTTTCTTGCCGGCAAGGTCGAGGTCGGCGATGGTTTTCCTGGCCATGGGGCACTCCTGCGGGTCGCGGTTGGGGTGACAAAGGATCCGAAAATCGGAGCGCTCAGCTTAAGGCAAAGCCAGCGCCGGCGCGGGGCGTCGCATACGCTCGGGCATGGACACGAACACCTCCGACCCCGACGCGGCGTTCGCTTCGCCGACCCCGACCAGACTTCGCGACCTTCTGCAAGCCGGCGGTGCCGAGTGGATGCCGTTTGGTCCGCCCACCGCCGAACGCACCGATGGCCCGGAGCCGATCGTGCAGCACGAGGTCGCCGAAGACTTCGGCAGTTTCGAGGCCGAGTACGCCGCGATCCGGCGGACGGTGGGCGTGATGCACCTGCCGTGGCGGCGGGTGATTCCGATCCAAGGCAAGGACACCGCCGCGTTTCTGCACGCGCTGCTCACGCAGGACATCAAGGGCATGCCCGGCGGCGCGACGCGCAAGGCGCTGCTGCTGGACGCCAAGGGCCAGATCACCGCCGACCTGCTCGTGCACCGCGGTGACGCCGATGTGTGGCTGGACCTCGACGCCTTCGACGCGGCCACCGTTCGGGCCGCGCTCGACGCAAAGCTGTTTGCCGAGGATGTTCAGCTTGGTCACGCGTGGCCGGCGGACGCGGCGCAACCCGATCGCACCTGCTTCGCCTTGCTGGGCCCGGCGTGCTTTGTGCTGCTCGAAGCGGTGCGCGAGGGCGAAGCGCATCCCGACCACCCGACGCTCACGTCGGCGGGGGTGCACCAGGTTGTATTGCTGCGCATCGCCGACGAAGTGGTGTTGGCCACTGTCTTCCGTCACGACGACGCCGGCGTCCCGGGCCTTCGGCTGTGGGTGCCGACGGATCGCGCGGCCGACCTGTACGCGGCGCTGCTCGACGCCGCCGGCTTCGACGCGCAGGACCCGACGGCCGACCCCGAGGCCTTCGCCGCGCAGCGCCGCGCCTCGCTGCGCGGTCGGCCGGTCGGTTGGTCGGCGTACAACACCGCTCGCATCGAGGCGGGCACGCCGCTGTTCCACATCGACTTTGGCCCCACGAATCTCCCCGCCGAGGCGTGTCTCGTCGCCGACCGCGTCAGCTTCACCAAGGGCTGCTACCCCGGGCAGGAAGCCGTCGCGCGGATGAAGAACCTCGGCCATCCCAAGAAGCTGCTCGTGTCGCTTTATCTGGACACCACTGCCGTCCCGATCGCGGGCTCAGAGGTGTTCGACGCCGTGGACACCGGCCGGGTGATCGGCGCGGTCACCAGTTCCGCCTCGTCGCCCTTGCGTGGACAGAGCGCCGTGGCGCTCGCGATGCTGCGCTGGGGCCGACACGAGCCCGAGACCGCCGTCAAAGTCGCAGCCGGCGGAGCGCTGGTCGAAGCCAAGGTGCAGCCGCTCCCACCCCTTACCTGAAGTGCCGAACCCTTACGCACCGTTCAGTTCATAGGAATCTTCAGCCTTTCCCGCTTTATCATGAACGTTCGTTCATCGCAGCTTGACTGGCCAAGCAGGGTTTGTGGTGCACACTTCTTCTTCTCTCCCGACCCATGCTTGTGTGTCGAGAGGCTGGAATCTCCGCCATGAAAAAGACCCTCCGTCCGGCCCGAACGTTCTCGACCTTCCGTCATCTGACGCTGAGCTGCGCCGCCCTCGTTGCAACCATGTTGCTGCCCGCCGTGCCAGACGCACGGGCCCACGAGACCGATCAATTCCTGATGCCCCCCGCCGAGGAGTCGGCCGAGTTCGCCGACCTGGGCCGGTACTTCAGCGACTACTTCCGCAGTGCGTTGGAGCGGGGCGTTGCGTCCGCGAACGCGCGGATCGACCGTGCCGAAACGCAGCCTGTCCGCCGGGTCCGCGTCGGATTGCGCACGCCCGGCCGACCCGTGATTCATCACCATGTCCAAGGCCGGCCCGCTTCTTACTACCGCAGCGCCGAAGGCATCGCCGCCGGCGTCCGCGGGCAGTTGCCCAACGCGCTCATCCTCATCGACGGCCTGGAGTGGCGCCCGCCGGACATGACCCGCTACGGCTACACCTCCGACCACGTGGTCATCTACAAGCCGCACGGCAAAGACGCCATGCACACCGACCTGCACTTCATCCTTGATCCGCGCATCGTCGGCCGACTCTGGCGCACCGGCACGTTCGAGGCCTACGGAACGTACCTCGGGGCCGACAAGATCGGCCACTTCGTCGACATGGGATACCGCTATTACCAGGTCTTCCGCAAGGCCCGCGACAACGGCGACAGTCTCAACGTCGCCACCGACCGGGCGATCAACTACGGCATGAACGACCCGCTCGCCGGCGAGAACACACTGCTGGGCCGCATGACCGCCGGCGCGTACTCCAACGCCGACATGGCCAGCAACTACGTCGGCATGCTCTTCTACCGCAATCTCACCGAGTCGGTGATGCTCCACGGGCGCATGCGTCCGCCCATGCTCGAACTCAACGTAGACGACCGCTGGCAGATCGCCGAGCACGTGCAGAACGACCCCGACTTCTTCCGCTGGTTCATCTCCGATCACTACAACGAAGCGCTCAACCCCTCGCACTTCGAGTCGGGGATGCAGCCCAAGGTCCGCGACGCCATCGCCGACCGCTGGCACAACGTCGCGGCCTATTACTTCGACGAGCACGGCGACACGCCCGACGCCGCCTGGTTTGCCGACAAGGCCGAGTCGCTGGTGACCTACTTCGGCCGGGACTACGGCCACTGCCGCGTCTTCGACGAGCTCTTCCATCTGGGCAACGTCCCGCCGGCAACGCGCCGCAACGAAGCGATGCTGGCCGACCGAGACTGATCCCGCCTCGCATACGCTTGGCTCATGTCGCCCAGCATCGACCCCGACGCCCGCAAGACGCAACCCTTCCGCCTGCACAGCGAATTCCAGCCCATGGGCGATCAGCCCGCGGCCATCGAAGGACTCGTCGAGCGCTTCCAGGCCGGCCAGAAATGCGCCACCCTGCTCGGCGCCACCGGCACGGGCAAGACCTTCACGATGGCCCACACCATCGCCCGCCTCAACCGCCCCACCCTCATCATCTCCCACAACAAGACGCTCGCCGCCCAGCTCTACGAAGAGATGAAGGAACTCTTCCCCGACAACGCGGTCAGCTATTTCGTGTCGTACTACGACTATTACCAGCCCGAGGCCTACATCCCCCAGCGCGACATCTACATCGAGAAAGACTCGTCCCGCAACGACGATCTCGATCGCCTGCGACTCGCCGCGACCTCCGCCCTCGTCTCGCGCAACGACGTCATCGTCGTCGCTTCCGTGTCCTGCATCTTCGGCCTGGGCTCGCCGGACGAATACAAAAAGCGCGTCATGTCACTCCTCGTCGGCCAGTCCGTCGTGCGCCGCGACCTCCTGCGCAGCTTCGCCGACATGCAGTACACCCGCAGCGAGTACGACCTCAAACGCGCCAGCTTCCGCGTCCGCGGCGACGTCATCGAGATCGTGCCCGCCGGCGAGCAGTACGCCGTCCGCATCGAACTCTTCGGCGACGAGATCGAATCCCTCTCGCTCATCAACCCCACCACCGGCGAACTCCTTGCCTCCGAAAAAGCCGTCTTCATCTACCCGGCCGTGCAGTACGTCATGCCCGAAGACCAGCAGCAACGCGCCATCGACGCCATCAAGGACGAACTCGAACACCGCGTCAGCGAACTCCGCAGCGAAGGCAAACTTCTCGAAGCCCAGCGACTCCTGGCACGCACGAAGTACGACCTCGAACAGATGGAAGAACTCGGCTTCTGCAACGGCATCGAAAACTACTCCCGACACCTCGACGGAAGGCCCGCCGGCTCCACGCCCTACACCCTGCTCGACTACTTCCCCGACACGCAAAGCGGCGCGTACCACGGCGACTACGAGTGGAGAGGGGCTGAGGGGCAAGGGGCTGAGGGGCTAAGGCAGCATCAAGAACACTCAGCCGCCCCGCCCCTCAGCCCCTTGGCCCCTTCCCCCACCGACTGGCTCTTCATCGTCGACGAATCCCACGTCACGCTCCCGCAGATGCACGCCATGTACCACGGCGACCGACACCGCAAAGTCACCCTTGTCGAACACGGCTTCCGCCTGCCCTCCGCGCTGGACAACCGACCGCTCACCTTCGAAGAAATCGAAAAGAAGTGGCCGCAGGTCCTCTTCGTCTCCGCCACGCCCGGCCCCTACGAACTCGAAAAATCCGGCGGCGACGTCGTCGAACAGATCATCCGACCCACCGGCCTGATCGATCCGGTCATCGAAATTCATTCGGCTTCCGGCCAGGTGCCTGACTTACTGGTGCGCGTCAGAGAACGCATCGCCGCCGGCGAACGCACCCTCGTCACCACCCTCACCAAACGACTCGCCGAAGACCTCGCCTCCTACCTCGCCTCGCAGGACATCTCCTGCCGCTACCTCCACAGCGACATCGAAACCCTCGACCGCGTCGTCATCCTCCGCGAACTCCGCGAAGGCAAGTTTGATGTGCTCGTCGGCGTCAACCTCCTCCGCGAAGGCCTCGACCTCCCGGAAGTCTCGCTCGTGGCCATCATGGACGCCGACAAAGAAGGCTTCCTGCGAAGCGGGCGTTCGCTCATCCAACAGATCGGCCGGGCCGCCCGCAACAGCAACGCCCACGTCGTCCTCTACGCCGACGTCGTCACCCCCTCCATGCGCGTCGCGATGGACGAAACCGAACGACGCCGCGTCAAGCAGCTCGCCTACAACGAAGCCCACGGCATCACGCCCACCACCGTCAAGAAAGCCATCCGCATGGGCATCGAGCTCGAGCTCCGCGCCCGCCGCACCGCCAAGGAAGCCTTCACCACCGACGGCAAGGCCTACGACCGCGCCGAGCTGCTCGCCGAACTCGAAAAGACCATGCTCGAAGCCGCCCAGAACCTCGATTTCGAAAAAGCCGCCCGCATCCGCGACCAGATCAACGAAGTCAAAGCCGCGCCCGCCCTCAGCAAAGTCACCATGCCCAGCACCAAATCCGCCGAACCCAAACCCGGCACCCCCGGTACCAAAGTTCGCAAACGCAGCAAAAAGAAACCCAAGCCCGGGCAATGAGACAAGCCACCGATGAACACGGATGAACTCGGATAAACCAACCAGACATCTGCGTTCATCCGCGTCCATCCGTGGCTCTCTTATGCTTGACCCATGCGACCTTGCGTCCTCGCCCTCGCCTGCCTGCTCTTTTCCGCGGTGACCGCCGCCCAACCCGCCGACGAATCCGCCGACGACCTCGTCGCCCTCGAAACCCAACTCATCGCCGCCATCGAGCGCGCCGCCCCCGCCACCGTCGCCATCCACCTCGGCCAAGGCACCGGCAGCGGGGTCATCGTCTCGCCCGACGGCCTCATCCTCTCGGTCGCCCACGTCACCGGCAGCCCCGGCCAGCGCGCCGCCGTCTACTTCGCGGATGGCTCCGTCGCCGCCGCCGAAACCCTCGGCCTCGAACCAGGCACCGACTGCGGCATGCTCCGACTCCTCGGCGGCGGCCCCTGGCCGTTCATCGACCTCTCCATCACCAACGAAAATCACGACGGCCCCGCAGCCCCGCACGTCAACGCACAACCAACCCTCCACACCCCTCTCCACACCCCCGTCCTCGCCCTGGGCCACCCCGGCGGCTTCGACCCCGCCCGCCCCGTCCACGCACGCCTCGGCTCCATCCTCCACATCGACGATCCCGCTTCCGGGGGCGACGGAACCCTCCGCACCGACGCCGCACTCACCGCCGGCGACTCCGGCGGCCCGCTCCTGAACCCCGCCGGCCAACTCATCGCCATCCACGCCCGCGTCGGCCCAACCCTCGACGCCAACTACCACATCCCCCTGTCCCGCTTCCTCGAACAGTGGAACAAACTCCTCCAGGGCGGACGAACCCCCGCCGCCCTGGGCGCCGTCGGCCGCGACGCACTCAACGGCTTCATCATCGGCGCCGTCGAACCCGACTCCCCCGCACACGCAGCCGGCCTCACCCCCGGCGACCTCATCGTCGGCTTCAACGGCGTCGCGCTCGGAACATCGCGCACCCTCCGCAGCTTCCTGGCCCTCCGACAACCCGGCGACGACGTCCAACTCCGCATCCTCCGACGCGGACAACCCCTCAACCTCACCGTCACCCTCACCCAACCGTGACCCCACCCCGCCCCCACCAACTGCCACTCCCCGGCCTCCTCCTCGCCCTCGCGCTGCTGCTCCTTGTGCTCCCCACTTCCAGGGGCGGGGAAACTTCCGGGGGCGCTCAACCCCTTCGCCAACGCACCGACCTCCCCGCCGTCCCCCACCCCATCCTCCAACTCACCCAGGGCGGCCGCACCGTCGCCCTCGCCACCCTCATCCCCC
>CAZIXN010000018.1:0-24877 GCA_964543215.1 uncultured Phycisphaera sp. | reverse complement strand
GCCCCATCTTCCGGGGGCGACTTTGTGCTCTACAGCATGGAGTCGACCAACCGCACGCAGGACAACCACGCCCTCGAGTTCGCCGTGCAACGGGCCAACGAACTGGGCAAACGCCTGCTGGTGCTGTGGCCGCTCTTCGGCGACGCGTTCGGCTCGCACCGTCGCCAGAAGCATTTTCTCCTGCAGGGCATCCGCGACGTCGAGCAACACCTCCAGCAACGCAGGATCAAGTACGCCGTTGTTAAAGGCGGGCAGGCCGAGACGACGCTGCGGTTCGCCAGGGACGCCTGCGAGGTCGTGCTCGATCGCGGCTACCTCCGGCACCACACCGCCTGGCGCGATGAAGTCGCTGCCCAAGCACGGGTCCGCGTCACCGAAGTCGAGTCCGACGTCGTCGTCCCCATCGAAACCGCCAGCGACAAGCGCGAACACGCCGCCCGCACCATCCGCCCCAAAATCACCAGACGCCTGGACGAGTTCCTCGTCGAACTTTCGCCCACGCCCATCGAGAAGGATTCGCTGAACCTCTCGGTGGACTCCGTGCCGCTCGACAACCTCGACGCGATCCTCGACGACCTCCAACTCCCCGGCGGCTTCGGCGGCGAGGGCGAGGGCGTCGGCGAAGTCCCGCTGTTCACCGGCGGGGAGAACGAAGCGAAGCGCTACTTCCGCGCGTTTCTGAAAGACAAATTCAAAAACTACAGCGAGCACCGCAACCAGCCGCAGACCTCCGACGTCTCGCACATGTCCAAGTTCCTGCACTTCGGCATGGTGTCCCCCGTCTGGCTCGCGATGGAAGCCTTGGCTTCGCGTACTTCCGGGCGAAAAGACCGCGACGACTTCATCGAAGAGCTCGTCATTCGCCGTGAGCTCGCCATCAACTTCTGCGCCTTCGGCGACGACTACGACCGTTACGACGCCCTGCCCAACTTTGCCCGCATCACGCTCGACGACCACAAAGGCGACCCGCGCGAACACCTCTACACCGCCCGGCAACTCGAAGACGCCCAGACCCACGACCCGTACTGGAACGCTGCCATGCGCGAAATGCGCTACACCGGCTACATGCACAACTACATGCGGATGTACTGGGGCAAGAAGATCCTCGAGTGGACCAACACCCCGCAAGACGCGTTCAAAACCGCGCTGCACCTCAACAACAGATACTTCCTCGACGGACGCGATCCGAACTCGTTCACCGGCATTTCCTGGTGCTTCGGCACGCACGACCGCGGCTGGACCGAACGGCCGATCTTCGGCAAGGTCCGCTACATGAACGCCAGCGGCCTGAAGCGCAAGGCCGACCCGGACGCCTACGTCAGAAAAGTCGACGAACTCGTCGCCGAGGTCGGCGGCCCGCCGTCCTCGCAAGGCAACCACGCCCAGACGCTGTTCGTTTGAAATTGAAACGGCCGCTTCAGCGACCGGTCCGAAACCCGATTATCCTCCGCCCCCTATGGAAGCAGGCATCGTCGGTCTCCCCAACGTCGGCAAGTCCACGACGTTCAACGCGCTCACCGCCGCGGGCGCGCTCGCGGCGAACTACCCCTTCGCCACCATCGAGCCCAACGTCGGCGTCGTGCCCGTCCCCGACGACCGCCTCGAACGCATCCACCAGTTCATCCCCACCGACAAGGTCGTGCCCGCGGCGCTGCGTCTCGTCGATATCGCCGGCATCGTCAAGGGTGCTTCCGAAGGTGAAGGCCTGGGCAACAAATTCCTCAGCCACATCCGCAACGTCGACGCGATCCTGCACGTGGTCCGCTGCTTCGACGATGCGCCCGGCAACGAGATCACGCACGTCGAGGGCTCGGTGGACCCGCTGCGGGACATCGACACGATCGAAACCGAATTGCTTCTCGCCGATCTTCAGGCCGTCGAGACCGGGTTGAGCAAGGCCGTTCGCGCCGCAAAGTCCGGGGACAAGGCCGCCAAGGCCCGCGCTTCCATGCTGGAGAAAGCCTCGACACTCGTGAACGACGGCAAGCCCCTGCGGCTGCTCGAACTCACGCCCGACGAGGCGCACGAGGCCCGCGCGTTTGGTTTCCTCTCCGCCAAGCCGGTGCTTTACGTCTGCAACGTGGACGAAGCCGCGTTGCCCGAAGGGATGAACGCCCACGTCGCGAAGGTGCAGGCCAAGGCTCAGGCCGAGGGCGGGCAGTGCGTGTCGATCTGCGCGAAGCTCGAGAGCGAGCTGTCCGAGCTCGACGGAAGCGACAAGGCCGAGATGCTCGAAGCGGTCGGCCTGACCGAGCCGGCACTGAATCAACTGGCCCGCGCGGCGTACAAGCTGCTCGGCCTACAGAGCTATTTCACGGCGGGCAAGATCGAGATCCGCGCGTGGACCGTTCCCATCGGCGCGACGGGCCCACAGGCGGCGGGCGTGATCCACACCGATTTCGAGAAGGGCTTCATCCGGGCCGAGGTGTACTCGGTGGAGGACCTCGAGGCCCACGGCAACGAGAAGGCCATCCGCGAGGCCGGCAAGCTCCGCATCGAAGGCAAGGACTACGTCATGCGCGACGGCGACGTGTGCCACTTCCTGTTCAACGTGTGAATCGCGGTACTCCGGCGGGCAACCCCACGCGTCGCCGCCGGCAGACACGCAGGACCACCGTCAATCGTTCCGGTCGGTCGGGTCCTCGAACTCGATGCCCATCTGTTCGAGCAGCGTGCCCTGGGTGCGGTAGAGCGCCGAAATGGCGGTCATGTAGGCGGTGAGGGCGTCGGCCTCCTGCGTCTCGGCGTTGGCGAGGCGTTGCTGCGCGTCGAGCTTGAGGTTGAGGAACTCGGGCGTGAGCGCGGTGCCGGCGTCTTCCTGCGCCTGGATGGCGCGGAGGTTGTCGGCCGCGGCGCGGCGGGCGGCGCGGGTGGCGCCGATGAGTTCGTATTGCAGGACGAGCTCGCGCAGCGCGTTCTTGACTTCGAGCACAACATCCTGCGCGAGGCGGCGGTAGTCCAGAACCGATTGGCGACGTTCAAGAACACGCTGCGCGAAGAGCGCTTCGGGTCCGCGGTTGCCCAGCGGGTATTCGAAGTCCAGGCCGACCAACCAGTCGAGGTAATCGCCTTCGGCGAGCTGGTCGTAGGCGTCCTGTCCGTCTTCGGTGCCCACGCCGCCCAGGCCGACCGACGCAACCAGGTCCAGCAGCGGGAGCTTGTTGTTGTCGGCGACGCGTTGGCGGATGAGCGCATCGTCGATGGCCAGTTCGGCGGCGCGGAGGTCGGGGCGTTCCTGCAGGGCCGTGGTGACGGCGTCGAGCAGCGAGAAGCTCAGCGGGGCATCCAGCGGCGTGTCGGCGGGGACGATGAGCGTTTCGTTGGTCAGCGGCAGGTCGTCGGCGTTGATGAGGCGCTTGAGCTGGTCGGACGCGGCGCGCCAGCCCTGCCGGGCGCGGATCAGGTCGGCGCGGCGCAGCTCGACGAAGCTGTTGGCCTCGGTGAACTGCACCTGGCTGGCGTCGAACTCGAGGCGGTCCTGGATGCGGTCGCGGTCTTCGATCGTGCGTTCGAGCAGGTTGGCCTGGATGAGCAGTTGTTGCCGGGCGAAGAGCACCTGCCAGTACGACTGGACCACGGCATCGACGAGATTGATCGTCGACGAGCGCAGGTCCTGCACGGCGGCGTCGCGGGCGTTTTCGGCCAGCTCGATCTGGGCGGTGGCGACGCTTCGGCCGAAGTTGCGCAGCAGCGGCTGGCTGAGCGTGAGCAGGACGTCGGCGTCGTAGAACGGTGCCACGCCCTGCACGGATGGCTCGTCGTTGAAGCGGGTGAGGGTGGTTTCGAGTTGGACGGTGCCGCCGGTGGCTTTGAGGGGCTGTCGGATGCCGGTATTGAGGGTGAAGGTTTCGGATTGTCGGTCGCCCGAGAGGCCGGGCACGAGGCCGCCGGCCGGGCCGGGCGTGTCGTCGTCGTTCCACGAGGCGCCGGCGAAGAGCGTGGCGTCGAAGGCGGCGTCGGCCTGGATGAGTTGCTGCTGGCCGATGCGGGGGGTGAGCCGGGCGGTGCGGAGGTCGAGGTTGTTTTCGACGGCCATGCGGATGGCGCGCTGGAGCGTGAGGGCGACGGTGGGCGTCGGGTCGTCTTCGGTGCCGAGCAACCCTTGGCCGGGCTGGGCGGGCTGGTCGTCGTAGGCGGCCATGCCGGACATGGCGTCGAGTTCCCGGCGCTGCTCGTCGGTGAGGCCGGCCTCGACGTCGCTGGGCTCGCGGGTGAGGTCGACGACTTGCGCGTCGGCGACCGTGGCGAGGAACGCGCGGTGGGCCTCGAGTACGGAGGCGCGGGCCGCCGAGTCGGAGCCGGCATCCATCGGCGACTGGCAGCCGGGCAGCACGAGTGCTGCGGAGCAGGCGACGGCCAGCAGCGCGACGGTCGGCGGATGCGGCCGGATCGCGCCCGGGCGTGAGGAATCCTGATCGTTCATGGCGGGGATCGTCTGCATACGCCGGGTCATCGTCAAGTTGACGATCGCGGCTGGCGAATCGGCGGTGACGGTGGGCTTACGATGCGGGCATGCCGCGTTTCAAGGACCTGGCCGTGTGTCTGCGGCTTGTCGAGTTTTCGGAGAGCAGCCAGGTCGTTGTGCTGCTGACGGCCGAGCACGGCAAGGTCCGCGGGCTGGCCAAAGGCTCGCGGCGGCTGGCGCCCTCGTCGATCCAGCGGTTCTCCGGCGGGCTGGAACTGATGCAGCGGGGCCAGGTGGTCGCCAGCACCCGGCCCAGCAGCGAACTGGCCGCGATCACCGAGTGGGACCTCCGCGACGACGCCCACCATCTGCGAAGCGATCTGCACGCCCAGCGGCTGGCGCTCTACGCCGCGGACCTGACGCACGCCCTGCTGGCCGACCTGGATCCGCATCCGGCGACCTTCGCGGCAATGCTCGGCTTGTTGGAAGCGCTCAAGCAACGCCAGACGCCCGCGCAGGACGCGGCGCTGCTGCGCTTCCAGTGGACGCTGCTTGACGACGTCGGCTATCGGCCCGTCCTGGACCGCGATGCGCTGCACGACACGCCGCTGCCCGACGCCGACGCGTACACCTTCGACGCACAGGCCGGCGGCTTCACGGTCGACGGCGGACGCTCGGCCTGGCGTGTCCGCCACGCAACGCTCCACACGCTCCGACACGCCGCGGCCGGCACCCAGCCCGCCACAGACACCCACGCCACGCACCGCGCCAACCGCCTGCTCGCCGCGTACGCCCGGGAACTGATCGGGCGGGAGTTGCCGACGATGCGCTTCGCCCTGGATCACCGAGCCACCGACTGATGCCCGAGCCAACCGAGTTTCACCGGCGGTTCACCGCATCGCACGACGATGAGGCGGTGCAGACGGCGGTACGCCTACCCCAGGAACTCCTGCTCGACAACGACCGCGACGCGTTGCGCTGCGCCGGCTGCGGATACCGCCTGCGCGGATCACGGGCGGACCATTGCCCCGAGTGCGGCCTGTCGGTCGATGACACGCATGCTCAGCTACGCGGCTTCGCGCACCACCGCAACTATTCGGCCGAGCTTCATCGGGCGAACGTCGCCTGCGTGTTGCTGCCCTCGGCGGTGATGGTGGCGACGTTCGCGATGATGCGAGGTCTGGGCATCGGCGAACTGGCGTGGACGGCGGCGCTGCTCTCGGTGCTGGCCGTGGTGTTCTCGCCGATCGCGGCGCTGCTGACGATGCCCTGGCGCGGCGTGTACGACGATGCCGCCGCTTATGGCCTGCGCTGGCGGCTGGTCCTGCTGGCCGTCCAGTGGGCGGCGCTGCTGGGCATCGGGGTCTGGGCCCTGATGGTTGCCGGGCGTTGAAGCCAGCGCCTCCCTTGCCTTGGCGCGTTCTCGGACCCGCCGAAACCCGCCCGCGTATTCGGCCGATCCTTGAAGCGTGAAACCCTCGCCCCTGGACCGCCTCCGCCACGACACCACGCCGCTGGACCGCAAGGCCACCACCCTGGTCACGGTCGGGCTGGGCGTGGGCCTGTGCATCGGCGTCATCGAAGCGGCGCTGGGCCACCGCGTCTGGCCGGCCGCGCTGCTGACGCTCGTCGCGGTGGCCGTCTTGCGGCCGATCGCGCGCGTGTGGATCGCCGAACCGATCACCCGCCTGCTTCAACTGCTGCCCGGGCTTACGTCGGACACCAACCGCCGGCCCGTCTCGGACCTGCCCACCCACCGCCCCGACGAAGTCGGCCAGCTCGCCGGCCAGCTCCGCGACCTGCTGGCCGACCGCATCGCCACCAGCCACGAGTCCCGCCACCTCCGCCGGACGCTCGACCAGCGCGTCCAGCAGACCACCCGCCGCGCCACCGCCGAACTGCAACGCCAGGCCCACCGCGACCCGCTCACCGGGGCCGGCAACCGCCGCTTCCTCGATGCGCAACTCCCCGCACTGGTGCAGGCCGCGCAGCAGACCGGCACCGAACTCGTCGCCATCGCCGTGGACATGGACCACTTCAAGACCGTCAACGACACGCTGGGCCACGCCCAGGGCGACACGCTGCTCACGCTGCTGGCCGACCTGCTCCAAGGCGTGTCACGCGGCGACGACCTGGTGATCCGTCTCGGCGGCGACGAATTCCTCCTGCTCCAACCCGGCGGGCAACTCGACCAGGCCGAGCAGCTCGCCGGCCGCCTCCGCCGGCTGTACCTCCAGCAGACCCGCGGCGTCGCCGAGAAACTCGACGGCAAGCAGCCGAACCTGTCCATCGGCGTGGCGGGGCTGATGGCCGACGCGCTGCCCACCGGCGCGGCGCTGCTGGAGTGTGCCGATCAGCGCATCTACCTCGCCAAACACGCCGGCCGCGGACAGACCGCGCTGCCCTGGGGACTGGCGGCATGAACGGTGTCGAAGCGCCTCAGACCCGCGACGCCTTGGCCCGAGAATCGCGTGAGCGACAATAATCTGAATCCGTGGGTCGAAAACTCATTGACATCCCGCGATTCACCGATATCTTTCTCCGCTCGACGCAATACAGAACCCCTGCGTCGTTTGGAGGCTTTATGCATTGTTGGATCACAAGCACCTTATCGTTCGGGCTGAAACCCTCCTGACCCCCAACTCGGTGCCCGACACCGTCCGTTGGTTCAAACAATTGGTCGCCAAGATCGACATGAAACTCGTCGATCTGCCGAACAACCCCAATTGTTTCTACATGGACACGCCGGGCAACCGAGGGCTGACGTGCGTCGGCATCATCGAGACGTCGCACATCGCCCTGCACTGTTGGGACGAAAACTCGCCGGGCCTCTTCCAGCTCGACGTGTATTCCTGCAAGGACTTCGATCCGATGACGGTCGTCGAGCACTTCGCTCGCTTCCAACCCATCAAGATCGAACACAAGTTCCTCGACCGCGAGCACGAACTCATCGAGCTCCCCATCGAGATCGCACAACCCGCCGCCGTGGCGTAAATCGACGCCGCACGAAACCGCAGAACCCCGGAGGCTTCACCGCCTCCGGGGTTGTTTCGTTGCGCTAGCACCCCGCACGTTTGGCACGTCCACGGCCATCTGCCCCGGCCGCGCCGACGCCGACCCGCACAGCGATGCCCCCGCCGCCCGAGCGATCTTCTACAAGCGTGGCGGGACCGTCGTCCGGAACCCGCAGGTTTATTCCGAACGCCGCCCCGACAGCAGCGCATCCTTGAAATCGAACGGCCAAACCACCGGGCCTGCCGTTCTGGCCGGGCTGACGGCGAACCAGCCGCGGTCGTCCCAGGCCGTCGTGCCCCAGCCGAGCTTCTGTAGCTCGGCCGTGAGATGCCGGTAGTACAGACGCACCAGATCGTGGTCTCGCTCCGCCTGCTCAAGTCGCCCGACGCCGTACTCGCCCCAGTGGACGCCCACCGGCATGTCCCGCGCCCAAGCGGCAATCGCGGCGATCATCGCGTCCAGGTGCGACGTCAACGCCTCCGCCGGATCAGGCTGGTCCAAATACACCGCGTTCGACCCGTCCTGCCCGCAGAACGTCCAGGGATCGTAGGTGTGCAGCGTGAGCATCAGGTACGGGTCCTGCCCCCCGCCCGGCAGACTCGCCGCGTCGGGGTACACCGAGCTGATCAGGCCCTGGTTGCCCATCGCGTTGGGCGCAAGCATCACGATCCGCGTCTCGTTGCCGGGTACCGCACGGATGGCCTCGTACCCCAACGCGTTGAGCTCTCGGGTGAGCCGCAGCGCCTGCGGGTCGAACGGGTGGACGCCACCGACCCAGTCCCCCTGCGTGCCCTCGGGTTCGTTGATCGCCTCGAACATGAGCCGATGGCTGCGGTCGGCAAAGTGCGTGGCGATGCTGGTCCAAGCGGCCTGGAAATACCGCGCCAGCTCGGTGTCCTTGCCTTCGAAGTGGTGCTTGAGCCACTTCTCGTGGTGCATGTTGAGGGTGACGTACAGGCCGAGGCTCAGCGCGTGATCGACCGTGGCTTCGAGGCTTTGAAAACGTTCGTGATCCACGAGAATCTGCGCCTGCTCGTCAAGCAGCGGCGTGGCGAACAGATCATTCCAGGTCACCGGAATCCGCACATTGGTGAAGCCCGCCTGGGCGTAGAGGTCGATGTGGGCCTTGGTGCTCTCCGCATCGGTGGGATGCACGGGATAGTCGAAGGTGTTGCCCAGGTTGATCCCCACCCCCATCGCGCGCGACGCCGCGACGGCGGAGATCGGCGGATCGGTCGGCCCGCCCTGAGCGTCGGCCGGCACCGACAACCCGACGCCGAACAAGAGGACAGGAACGGCCAGGAACGACAAGACGAAGTGGTTCATGTTTTCAAGCTCAAGAGTTCAACTCGGGTCGCCCACGGGCACGGATTGATCACTCACCCGTATCCAACACCGCCATGAACGCGTTCTGCGGGATGTCCACCGTGCCGATGCGCTTCATGCGGTCTTTGCCCTTTTTCTGTTTCTCGAGCAGTTTGCGCTTGCGCGAGACGTCGCCGCCGTAGCACTTGGCGGTGACGTTCTTGCCGACGGACTTGATGGTTTCGCGGGCGATGATCTTGCCGCCGATGGCCGCCTGGAGCGGGATCTCGAACAGATGCCGGTCGATCTGCTCCTTGAGCTTCTTGAGCAGGTGCCGGCCGCGGAACTCGGCCTTGCTGCGGTGGACGATCAGGGACAGGGCTTCGACGGCGCTGCCGTTGACGAGGACGTCCATGCGGACCAGGTCATCCGTTTTGAAACCAGTCACGTGGTAGTCGACGGTGCCGTAGCCCGAGGTGATGCTCTTGAGCTTGTCGAAGAAGTCGTAAATGATCTCCGCGAGCGGCAGGTCGTATTCGAGGATCTGGCGGTCTTCGCTGAGGAACTTCTGGCTGCGGTAGATGCCGCGGCGCTGGTCGCAGAGCTTCATGATGTCGCCGATGCTGGAGGTCGGCGTGATGATCTCGGCCGCAACGATGGGCTCGCGGATGGCTTTGATCCTTGAGGGGTCGGGCAGCTCGGCGGGGTTGGTGATCTGCATCGTCTGCCGCTCGCCGCCCTTACCGACGATTTCGACTTCGTAGGTGACGGTGGGCGCGGTCTGGACGATGGTGACGTTGCCTTCGCGTTCCAGGCGTTCCTGAATGATGTCCATGTGGAGCATCCCCAGGAAGCCGCAGTGGAAGCCCGAGCCCAGCGCTTCGGAGTTGGTGGGGTCGAAGGTGAACGACGCGTCGTTGACGTGCAGGCGCGCGATGGCGTCGCGGAGCTCGTCGAACTGCGTGTCGCCGGAGGGGTAGAAGTCGCAGTAGACCATGGGCTGCGGCTCCTGATACCCCGGAAGCGGAGCGGCGGCGCGGTCGGTGTCGAGCGTGATGGTATCGCCGACGTTGACGTCTTCGAGGCTTCGAATGGCGGCGACCATGTAGCCGACGTCGCCGGCCTCGAAGGGGTCGGTGTTGGGCTGCATGTCGGGCTTGAACTTGCCGAGCTCGGTGACCTGATAGGTGCGCTGCGCGCCCATCATGAGGATGCGGTCGCCTTTCTTGAGTCGGCCGTTGAAAATTCGGAAGTAGACGATGACGCCGCGGTAGTCGTCGTACTTCGCATCGAAGACCAGCGCTTGCAGCGGTTGGTCGGGGTCGCCCTTGGGGGACGGGAAGCGTTCGCAGATGGCATCGAGGAGTTCGGAGACGCCCTGGCCGGTTTTGGCGGACGTGAAGATGCAGTCGGCGGCGTTGAGGCCGAGCACGTCTTCGACCTGTTCGGCCCGCTTTTCGGGCTCGGCGGAAGGCAGGTCGATCTTGTTGATGACGGGGATGAGTTCGAGGTCGGCGTCGACGGCCTTGTAAAGGTTGGCAACGGTCTGGGCTTCGACGCCTTGGGTGGCGTCGACGACGAGGATGGCGCCTTCGCAGGCGGCGAGCGCGCGGGAGACTTCGTAGTGGAAGTCGACGTGGCCGGGCGTGTCGATGAAGTTGAGCTCGTACATCTGGCCGTGGTAGGTGTGTTCGACGGAGACGGCGGCGGCCTTGATGGTGATGCCGCGTTCGCGTTCGAGGTCCATCGAGTCGAGCTTCTGGTCCTTGCGGGTGCGCTCGTCCATCGCGCCGGTGCCCATGAGCATGCGGTCGGCGAGGGTGGACTTGCCGTGGTCGATGTGGGCGATGATGCAGAAGTTGCGGATGTTGGTCGCGGCGGGCATGGTTGATTTCAAAGGGGTGGATAAAGCCCGGCGATAGCCATCGCCGGGCTTTAGGGCTACGGATTATAGTGCGGGGCTGATGGTGGAAACGAATTCACGAATCGCCCCGCAACCGTCCGTCTGCGGCTTCTCGTTCGGGCGGAACCTCACCAAGCTGAACTACCCGGTCGAGGCGGCGGTGGGCTCGGTGCTGCCGCTGTGCCAGCGGTTCGTGTTTGCGGTGGGGCAAAGCGAGGACGACACCCGCGAGCGCGTCGCGGCGATCGACACCTCGCCCATGAACGGCGGGCAAGGCGGCACGATCGAGATCGTGGACACGATCTGGCCGGACGTTCAGGTCGACGGCGAGGTGCTGAGCATCGAGGCCAACAAGGCGAAGGCCGCGGCGGAAGCGACCGGCTGCACGTGGGGCTTCTACATCCAGGCGGACGAGGTGATCCACGAGGAGGGTCTGGCGTTGGTTGATGCGAGCATGCGGTTGTGGGGGCCGCGGGAAGACGTCAAGGCGCTGCTTTTCCGCTATCTGCACTTTGTGCTCGACTACGAAACGACCGATCCGTGGATGTATCACAAGGCGTGCCGTGTCGTACGGCTCGACGGGTCGTGCAAGATCTTCGGCGATGCGTGTGGACCGGGCCTGATCGATCCCTCGCCGCAAGTCCTCAAGAAGAACGATGGCTACCTCGACAAGAAGCACCTGGGCACGCACGTCCGCTGGGCGGGCGACGGCCAGCGCAAGGCCCGCGTCTTCCACTACGGCTGGGTCAAGACCCGCGAGCAACTCGACACCAAGTTCGAGATGGTCGACAAGCTGTGGTGGGGCACGCTTTCAGAAGACGAAAAAGCCCGACGCAAGAACAATAAGTTCGGCGCGTTCATGGAGCGGTATCCGATCCTCAAGAAGTTCCGCGGCCCCCGGAAGTCCCACCCGGCCCTGATGCGCGATCGCATCGCGGCGCATCCGCCGTATGCAAACGTGCCCAGCCGGTGGGTGAATCCGCGGTTCTATGCCGAGTGTTTGAAGCACGGCTTCCACGGCTGATGCGCTGGTGAATCAACGAAAGTCGCGATGTCGCGGCAGGCGGTGCAAGCCGTCGGGCACCACGGGCCACGCCGAAACCATCGCCTTGTAGAAGCGAAATTTCTGAGACCGGCTCGGGCGGAACTCACGCTGCAACGCGAACAGCATCGGCATCGCCGCGGCCAGCAGCGGCGTGCCCTTGTAACCCCGCAACCCTGAGGCGTCGGCCAACGCGAGTCGGCCACGCTCGTCCAGCCGGAACGCTTCCGACGTGAAGGTCGGGTGGTGCACCCGCATCGCCAGCACGCGACCGACATAGTCGCCCACGTTTCGCGTGAGGTCGTGTTGCTGTTGCGGCGGCAAGCCGTCGAAGCCGTCGCGTGACAGCGGCCGACCTTGGGCATCGCGATCGTTCGTCTCGGTGACGGCGAGGCCGGCTTGACGCAAGCGGTCGCGCCACAGCGCGTGCAGCTCCTGCGACGTCGCAAAGGTCTCGGGAAACCACGTCACCAATCGGCTTTTGCAGGCGGTCCGCAGGCTCACGACTTCACACTTTCGGAGGGGTTTCGCGACACCGCCGGATCGTAGCTCAGCGGCCGGGCGCGGCCGGCCTCCGCGACCTTGCGTTGGAACGTCTCGGCCCCGCCGGGGTTATCGCCCAAAGTCTGGGGGCTCTCGTCGCAGAACGCCTCGACCAACGCGCGGAGCTCTTCATCGCCCACCGTGTCCACCCGGCGCAACGCCCGGTCCAGCACCGCCGCGCTCCGCACAACCTCGCGCCGCGTGCCGCCGCGCCCCACGCCGTCGAGATCGATCATCACCGGCAACGCGCCGTGCTCCGCCAGCGCGTCGACCAGGAGATTCGTGGGTTTGAAATCGCGGTTGCGCAATCTCTGGTTCGTCAGTCGACCCAGCAGCCGCCCGAGCGATTCGGCCATGCCCAGCCGCGCTTCGGCTGACGCCTGGGGCCACCAGCGGTCGAGCGTCAGCCCCTGGACCCACGGCACGAGCGTGTACTCCACCGCCCCGCCGTCGCGGCGAACCACCGCCGACGGTCCGGCGAAACGCAAACCTGAACCGATCAACAACTCGCTTCCCGATTGCTGGCGTTGCCCGGGCGTGAGTTGCATCCAGCGCGGTGCGGCCGACTTCCACCACGGCAAGGCGACGCGCTTGAGCGCCCAGTCTCGACGCAACGCCGGGTCCGGTGCTTCGGAAGGAGCAGGCAAACGCCAGACCGCCGAGCCGCCCTGGTGCTTGATCGGCGTCTGCGCCGCGGCCGCCGCGATGAGCGTGTCCAGGGCGGCGGCCGAGGGGGTCACCGCGGCGATCGATGCGTCGGACACCAAGGCGTTCTCCGAGAAGGCCGCGCGTTTCAGGACGTGCTCAGGCGTTCGAGCACGACCCACGTCGAGTCGGCGTAGCGGTTGAGGTAGCTGCGCTGCGACGCGTGAAAGATGCGGCGCAGGCCGCGGTCGATCGGGTTGCGCGGCTGCTCCTGCACGTGGGTCTGCATGACGCGCAGCGGGTGACGTCTGCATTGCGCGGCGAAGAAGTCCACGACGTCGGTCACGTTGAAAAACCATTTGTGCCGGTCTTCGGGCGGCTCGGGCGGCAGGCCGTAGAACCGCGGCGTCCCCCGCCCCCTGATGATCCGCGAACGCATGGTCCGCCAGCAGTTCGGCAGCGAGATGATGATCGACCCGCCGGGGCGGCAGACGCGCACCATCTCGTCGAACACGCGGTGGCACTTGTCCAGGTGCTCGAGCACCTCCGTGCACACGAGGCAGTCGAACGATGCGTCGTCGAAGGGCAGCCGTTCGCACTGCTCGAGATCGATCACCTGCGTCGGGTCGCCGCCGATGTCGATGCCGTAATAGGACGTCAACCCCTGCGCCGCCTTCTCGAGGTCGCGCTTCCAGCATCCGACGTCCAGCACATCGCCGCGCAGCTGCGCCCGGTAGCGGCGCGCGACGTACTGCGCACGGTCCGCACGGTCGTCAAAGGTCATGAACTCGATGGGCAGGGACGACACGTCGGACACCTCGGTTTGAGGAAAGCCCGATCCTAGTGGCCGCCGGAACCCACGGCAAAAAACGGCCGGTCGCGGTCATCGTTCACGCGGACGTGCGGATCAAACCCGTTGGTCGGAATCGCCGGCCGAGCGCCTTGGCATCATCCAGCTTCAGCCAGTTGCCCAGCACATCGGCGTAGACGCTGCGGAAGTCGATGGCGTGTTTGAGGTCGCCGTCGTCCAGATCGATCAGCGACGGATGCTCGCCCCACAGGCCCGGCTTGACGGGATCGCCCAGCAGGAACACCGGGCCGGCCACACCGTGGTCCGTGCCGCCCGAAGCGTTGGCCTGAACCCGCCGCCCGAACTCGCTGAACGCGAGCGTCACGACGCGCGGCGCGTCGCCGCTCTGTTCGAGCGCTTGCTGAAACGCGGCGACCGCTTCGGAGAACTGACGCAACAGGTTCGGGTGCGCGTACCGCTGGCCGGCGTGGGTGTCGAAGCCGCCGTGGTTCACGTAGTACACCCGCGTCGGCAGCCCGGCCCGGATCATCTTGCTGACCATCTCGAGTTGCCGGGCCAGCCCCGAACTCGGAAAGCTCACTTCGGCCCGACCCGCCACCGCCTTGCGCACCTTCTCCGACGCCGCCCGCGCATCGAGCGCGGTGCGCTGCACAAACGCCAGCGGATCGTCGTCCACGCCCAGCGCTCCGTCGGTCTGCAGCGGCGTGTCCAACGCCGCGTCGTATGCCGCCGCCACCGACGGGTGCAGGTCGGCCCCGCTCCAGCGGAAGGTCTGGGCGTTGCTGAACGCCACGGCGCGGCTGGTCTCGCCCAGCGTCGCCAGCGGCGCTTCGCTGCCCAGCGACACGCACGCCATCCCGCCGGTGTCGTGACCCGCCGCGTCGAACGCCCGGCCGATCCAGCCCCGACCGGTGTTGCCGGAACTCTCCGGCGAGGCGGTGTGCCAGATGTCCATCGACACAAAGTGCGACCGATTCGGATTCGGATACCCCACGCCCTGAACGATCGCGGCCTTGCCCCGGCCCATCAGTTCGCCGACCTGCCGCAGCATCGGGTGCAGCCCGACGCCGGTGTCCGCGCCGCTGACGCCCGGCGGAATCCCGATCGCTTCACGATCGCCGACGGCCAGGTCGCCGCGTGCGCGGTAATACGCCGACTGTCCGATGGGTGCCACGGTGTTGAGCCCGTCGTTGCCGCCGGAAAGCTGAACGACCACCAGCACGCGGTCTTCCGGCACGCCGGCCCTGCTGCTGACACGCATCGACGTGTCGGCCATCGCCACGCCCGCACGGCTGATGAACCCCGGCACGGTCGCGGCCGCCGACACCATCGTCAGTCCCGCGCCCAGCAGGCTGCGCCGCGTGAACCCGAAACCATCGGACGCGCCGCGGTCGTTGCTGCTCAGAGGGTGGTAGTCGCGGCACATGGGCGGGTCCTTGCTATTTGACGATCCGGTGATTTAGTGATCAGGTGATTTGGCGATTGGGGGTGCGCGTCAACACATCGTTTCGCGTCTGCGATTCACACCACAAGCTCGCCCTATTCAACACAGCTGGTACTCGGGCATCGCGGTCATCGTGCAAAGCAGGCCCAGCAGCGCGTGCGGATCGCTCGGCCCCTTGCCGCGCTCCGACGCGAACGCCAGCAACACGGCGCGACGGGCCGGCGGCACGTGTTCGCCCAGCAGGCCATCGGCGAGGAAATCGACCACCGCCTGCGGGTCGTCGTAGCTCGCCGGGTCCAGCCCCTCGAGCAGGCGGCGCGGGTCGCGGTCGCCGCTCACTTCGGCGTCGCGCACATCGAACGCCTCGCCGGGTTTCTTGCCGGTGATGAGATACGTTGCCAGGTTCTGCCGGACAAAGAGCGTGGACGTGTTGATCCACGACCGGCCGCCGTCCCAGCCGTTGACGCTGGGCGGATCGAACAGCGACATGCCCATTTCGGCCATGGCGTCGTTGAGCGTGGCGGGGCTGCGCCGCGGCGTGTTGAGGCTTCGGGCCGTGCCGCCGAGGAACTGCGCGGGGCTCTTGATCTTCCGGCCGACGTTTGCGGGATCGTGGAAATGCCGGCTGGCGAACAGCTCACGCAACACGGGCTGGAGGTCGTAATCGTGCTGTTTCACCCGCTGCCCGAGCGTCTTGATCACGGCCTGCCGATCCGCCGGCACCTTCGTCCAGGTGTCGCCGACATCGAAAACAAACTGGTCGTACAGCTTGTGCGCGACAAAGCGGGAACACGCGTCCTGCTTGAGCAGCAGTTCGACGAAGTCGTCGCCGTCGAAGTCGCCCGTGCGGCCGAGGATGGTTTTCTTCTGGGAGTCGTGGAAGAACTTTCGGAACTGGAAGTCGTTGTCTTCGACGCTGTAGCCGGTCAGCGCGCGAGCACCTTCCTTGATGTCGGACTCGCGGTAGTTGCCGGCGCCGAGCATGAACAGTTCGAGCAGTTCGCGCGCGAGGTTCTCGTTGGGTTCGGCCCGGCGGTTGCGGTCGTTGTTGAGGTAGGTGAGCATCGCCGGGTCGCGGACGATGTTGCGCGCCAGGGCGGCGAAGTCGAAGGCGTGTTCACGGAACATGGCGTGCTGCCGCCACATGAGGTAGGCATCGCGGACGCTGCGGTGGCCGGTGGCAAAGTGGTTGTGCCAGAGCAGGACGAGGCGTTCGTGCAGCGCGGCGGGCGGATCGAGGAGGCGCTGCACCCACCAATGCTGGAGGTCACGATGCATCTGCCGATCGTCGCGCTGCTGCGTGAGTCGTCGGCGCTGGATCTGCTCCCGCACCGCCTGCGCATCGTTGCGGGCCGCGGCTCGCAGCGCGAGGCGTTCTTCATCGTCCAGCGGCGTGACGACGTTGGGATCGACCGCCTCGGGTATCTCCGGCGGCGGGGCCGGTGCGAGGAAAGCCTCCACCGCCGCTTCCCATCCGGCGTCGTAGACCGCCGCGAGCTGGGCCGGCGTGGCGCCAAAGCCGGCACGCAGCGCAAGATGCCGGGCCGCGGCGGGCGTCCAGGCTTCTGGGGCGATCGGGCTCAGCGAGCGGTCGAACGACATGGTGGGGCAACGCCTTGAGAGACGATCGTATTGCTACGTCTGGAAAAGCCAAAGCGTTTCGTGGGTATCGGCATGAAGGACCGGGAGCTTTTCACCCCCCCGCCGGGCCTTGGGTGTCGGCGGGGTTCGCCACCGGGCCGATGGCCACGGGCAGGCGGATGGTGAAGGTGGTGCCGCCGCCGGGTTCGGATTCGACGTCGATCCGGCCGCCGTGCTCGTCGACGATCTTCTTCGTGACGACCAGCCCCAGGCCGGTGCCCTTGAGCCCCTTGGTGGAGTGGAACGGCTCGAAGAGGCGTTGCCGGGTGTTGTCGCTCATGCCTTCGCCGGTGTCGCGGACGCGGATGACCACTTCGTCGGTGGCGTCGTCGAAGCCGGTGCTCAGCGTGACCGCGCCGGTGTCGGGCTCGCAGGCGTCCAGCGCGTTGCTCACGAGGTTGAGCACGGCCTGATGGATCCCGCCCCCGTCCAGCGGCAGCGGCGGCATGTTCTCTTCCAGGTCGACGATGAGCGCAACCTTTCTCTTCTCGTACTGCCCCTGCATCAGCCCGACCACTTCGTCGAGCAGCGGGTTGAGGTTGGTCATCTCCAACTCGGGTCGGCGCTGTTTGGAGAACGCGAGCATGTTCATGGTCAGCTCGTAGATGCGTTCGAGGTTGCGGGAGACGATGTCCCACCCTGACTTGACCACGGGCGCGTTGCCCTTGCGCAGGCCCAGCTCGACGACGTCCGCCCCGCCGCGCATGCCCTGGAGGATGTTCTTGATGGAGTGCGACAGCGACGCGACGGTCTGTCCGACGGCGGCGAGACGTTCGCTGCGGAGGCGGGCTTCGATCAGCCTCATGTTGGCGATCGCCAGGCCGGTCTGCACGCCGATGGCGGTCAGCAGCGCGAGCTGGTCTTCGGTGTAGGTGTAGTTGGCGACCTGTGAATCCAGGTGCAGCACGCCGTAGAACCGGTCCTTGTAGCGGATCGGCACGCACATCGCCGAGTGGATGCGGAAGCCCTGCACCGAGTCGCCCGAGGCGAAACGCTGGTCGCTCATCGCGTTGCTGGTGAGCACCCCGACGCCCTTGCGCATGACGTACTGCACGATCGTCCGGCTGTACGGGATCGCGTCGCCGGCCTTGGGATTGATGCGGCCGGTCAAGGCATCGTGCTTCCGACGCACCACCACGGGCACGGGCTCCATGCCCGGCTCGTCGTTGAGGAGCACAAACCCGCGGTCCGCATCGAAGTGATCGAACACGACCTCCATCACCCGCTCGACCAGCTCTTCCTTCTCGCGGATCGTGCCCACCAGATTCACCAGGTCGTAGATCACGTTGAGCTGGAACTGCGCCGCCTGCCCCGGCTCGGGCGAGCTCATGATCATCGAGTCGTCGTTGCTGGGGATCGTGTGCTCGAGCGCGACCTCCATCTCGCCGCGCGACACGGGGCGTAGCTTCTGCGTCTTGAGCACCCGCGCGTGGTTCGGGTCCTCGCCGAAGACGATGAGGGTGCCGCCGGCCCGGATCTGGTCGCCGGACTTCAGCGCCCGGGATTCGGTGACGCGCACGCCGTTGACGAACGTGCCGTTGGAGCTGTGCAGATCACGGATGATCCATCGGCCCTCGTCGGGCGTGAGCTCGGCGTGGCGACGCGAGATCGTGCGATCGCTCAGCGGCAGCGACTCGGAGCTGCGGCCGATCTGCTGCGGCTCGTGGTCGGGCAGCTCGAAGCGGCGGTCCTTGTCCGGGCCCTGGATGACGGTGAGGATCAGCATGTTGAACCACGGATGAGCACGGATGGACCCCGATCAACCACAACGGGCCGACCGCAGATTACGCAGATTTCAACGATTCATGCATCGAAATCCGCGTCATCTGCGAAATCTGCGGTTCCAGCCTTATCGGTGTTCATCGGCGTTCATCGGCGGTTCCAACCTGCACTTCCACTGCTCGATCTGCTCGGCGAAGCCGGTGACGCCGGCGTTGCCGGTCGTGCGGTACCGCTTCACGACGTTCTCGGGGCCGAGCCAGTCGAACACGTCCGCATCGATCGCTTCGCAATGGGCCTGCATTTCTTCGAGCGTGAGTTTTTTTAATTCGTAGCGCTTCAGTTCGTCCGCTTGTCGGACGAGTCGGCCGACGATCTGGTGGCTGGTGCGGAACGGCACGCCTTGGGTCACGAGGTACTCGGCCAGCGAAGTTGCGTCGAGGTAGCCGCGCTGGAGGCGTTCGTTGATGCGCTGCGGTCGGAAGTCGGTGGTGTTCACGATGCGTGTCGCCATCATCAGGCAGTCCTTCACGCAGTCGTAGGCGGCGAAGACGTGCCGCTTGTCTTCCTGGAGGTCGCGGTTGTAGCCGACGGTCAGGCCCTTGCACATGGTCAGCAGCGCCATGAGGGCGCCGTAGGGCGTGGACGCTTTGCCGCGCAGCAGTTCGAGCATGTCGGGGTTGCGCTTCTGCGGCATCATCGAGCTGCCGGTGGTGAACGCGTCGTCGAGCTGGATGAACCCGAACTCCTCGGAGGCATAAATGATCCACTGCTCGGCCCATCTCGAAAGATGCATGGCGATCGTGGTGCAGCCGTAGACGAAGTCCAGCGCCGAGTCGCGGCTGGCGGTGAAGGCGATGGAGTTCCACGGGGGCTGCGCGAAGCCCAGGGCCTTGGCGGTGATCATCGGGTCCAGCGGAAGCGACGATCCCGCGATGGCGCCCGAACCCAGCGGCGAGGCGAACATTTTCAACACGCACTGATTGAGGTACCAGCGATCGGAATCGAACATCGTGCACCACGCGAGGCACTCGGCACCCGCGACGATCGGCTGGGCGCGCTGCAGGTGCGTGTAGGCCGGCATCACCACGTCGGCGTTGCGCTTGGCCATGGCGACGTACGCGCGGCAGAGTTCGGTCAGCAGGCCGTGCAGCTCGGTCGCGGCCTCGCGGACCCACATCACCAGATCGGTGGCGACCTGGTCGTTGCGGCTCCGGCCGGTGTGGAGCTTTCGTCCGGCGTCGCCGGCTTTGGCGATGAGCGCGGCCTCGATACACATGTGCACGTCTTCGAGTTCGACCCGCCAGCCGGGCCAGGCCTCGCCCTGCGCGGTGATTTCCGCTTCGATCTCGTGCAGGCCTGCTTCGATCGCGGCGAGGTCGTCGGCGGTGATCAGGCCGACGTCCTTGAGCATCGCCGCGTGGGCGAGGCTGCCGCGGATGTCGTGCCGATAGAGCCGCTTGTCCACGTCCAGCGACGCGACGAAGCGGGCGGCAAGCGGGTCGGCCTCGGAGCCGGAACTCTTGGCGTGCTCCCAGGGTTTCTGTGTGGACGAGGCGGCTTCGGTCATAGGACCGCGGAGTGTACCGGTCGGCTCGCCGACTCTTAGAACGGCAGGGCCCCGTCGTCATCTTCGTCGTATACGTCCGAGGGGTCGTCGGCTTCACCGTAGTGGTCGTCGAGCGAGGGCGTGCTGTCCCAGTCGCTGCCGGAATCGCCGGCGTATTCCGCGTGATCGTCCGTGAAGTTCACGCGGTGGTGGACGCGGATCACCTTTTCGAGCGCCTCGCCCAACGCCGGGCCCAGGCTGGAGCAGGCGTCGAGCGCAGCTTCGTCGAAGGGCGTCCCACGGTCGCGGAAGAGCACGACCACCGCGAGACATTCGCGGTCGCCGTCTTTGCCGGCGTGGCAGGGGATGCCGATCACTTCGGAATCGTCGAGGTAGGCGGCGTCCTCGTCGAACCAGCGGTGCAGCTCGCGGTTGCTCGTGAAGTGGACGTATTCATCCTGCTCGGCGAGCCTGGGCGCAATCACGTCGGCGAGGTGCTCGAGCAGCATGTCGGCCGAGTCAGCGGTGCAGTCGTAGTTCACGTAGCCGCCCAGCGAGTACTCGTCGAGCGTGGCGGGCAGAAAGATCGCGGCGTTGGTGGCGCCGGCCTTGGCCACGAGGTATTCGAGAGTCTTGCGCAGCAGCGCTTCGAGGTCCAGCTCATCGGTGACGAGGCCTTTGAATTCACTGGTCTGGACAACGTTCTGAAATTGTTGCGCGAGTTCCTGATAGGCCGTGACCAGGTCCGAGCAGAGCACATCCACCTGGTGGGAGATGTCCAGGCGGGCTTCGTTGAGTTCCCGGCACAGGCGTCGCAGGCGTCGGATGCGGCGGTTGGTGGCCATGTCGCGGACGTGGCGTTTGAGGGCGCGATCCAGGGCGGGCTTGAGGCGGGCGGCGTCGAGGGTGTTGGTGTCGTCGCCGCTGACCAGGAAGTCGCAGGCGCCGGCGCGCATCGCTTCGGTGGCGGCGACGAAGTCGGCGGTGTCGGAGAGGACGATGGTGGCGGTGGGTGATTTGGCGGACGTGAGTTCGGCGGTGAAGTCCAGGCCGGAGTTGGCGGCGGCATCGGGCAGCGTCGGCGGGACGATCGCCAGGTCGACGCGGTGGTCGGCGAGATAGCCGCGGGCCTGCTCGGCGTTGGGCACGGCGACGACGCGCACCGGGTGGTGCGAATCGCCGCAGGCTTCGAGGGCGGCGGCGAGCTGCGCCGTGCGCGGCGCGGCCGTCGGCTGGATCAGCAGGACGTGGCGACACCGGTTGCGGGCCTTGCGCTTGGCTCGGGCCGCGGTGTCGGTTTTGGATGAATGCTTGGGTTCGGTCACTTCGTTCTCCGCCGGTTGAGGCGTCCGGGTGGGACTTCCGGGTGGCGAATCGGAAGGCCCGATCGACACCCGGCTTAGCGGTGCATCGGGTGAACGCGGGGCTTAATGAAGCGGGAGGGTCAAAGTTGCCGTCGTACCACGACCGGGTGTGCTGCGCAGGTCGATTCTGCCGCCGTGGGCCTCGGCGAGTTGTGCAACGCGCGATAACCCCATGCCCACCTGACGGCCGGCGGGCTTGGCGCTGAAGAACGGATCGGTCGCGTGCGCCAAGGTGTGCTCGTCCATGCCCTGACCGTCGTCGATGACCTGCAGAACCAGCGTGGCGTGCGGCGTGCCGGCGTGATCGATGCGCGCTTTCACCACCACGCCGTGCCGGGGCTCGGCCTGCACCGCATTCATCATCAGCTCGGTCAAGGCACGGTCCACTTGCTCGGCATCAACGCGGACCTTGGGCAACTCGCCGGGGCTCTGGATGCTGAATTGCAGGTCTTCGCGCCGCTTGCGGGCCGCGTCGCCGACCTTCTGCACCACGCGGTTGAGCAGCGCCGGGATATCGGTCTCGCCCCGCTTGGCGGTCGGCGGATCGGCGAACATGCGCAGCGCGGTGATCAGGTCCGACAGGCGGTGCGCCTCGCGGAACACGGCGGCGGCGGCCTGGTGCTCTTTGGTTCCGGCGTTGAGGGCCATCGTGAGCATCTGCGCCCGTCCGGAAATGATCGTCAACGGGTTGTTCATCTCGTGCGCCGCGCCGGCGGCCATCTCACCGAGCCGGGACATCGCTTCGCTGCGCGTGAGCAGCGCCTGCGCCGCGGCGAGTTGCGTATTGGCGTCGGCGAGCTGCTCGCCGAGGTGCCGGGCACCGTCGTGCTGATTGGCGGCGGCGATCGCCGTGCCCCAGGTGGCGAGCACGGGCGCGAGCGCTTCGTTGCAGGGCAGGTCGCCCCGATCGTGCAGCAGCAACGCCGACGTCCCCCAACCCGAAGGCAGGGGCACCAGCGAGACCTTCCGCAGATCCTCGGCGTCGATGAGATAATCCGCGATCCACGGAAGCACGCCGAGCAGGGTCATGTCGGCACCCTGACGCGGGTCGAGTTCGCGCAGGTCCGGCGCCCCGGCGGGACGATCGATGTACTGGGCCCGACGCGGCTGGCCGTGGGCGTCGTACTGGCAGATGAGCCAGGCGTCGCCGTGCGCAGCGGCGTGCAGGATCGCGTCCGAGAGTTTGCCGGCCTTGTGCTGCGGATCGGTCGCGTCGTCCACGGGACGGTCGGCATCGGTCAGCTCGTCGTCCAGCGAACCGGCCTCCAAGGCAAGCGTGGCGTGGCGGGGTTCGCCGAGGCTTTCGAACGTCGAAGCGCTTTGGCGCGTGGGCTGAATGATCGCGTAGAACCCCTCGCCTAATAGCCGGGCGGCAGAATCGGCCACCGCATCGAGCACATCCTGCACGCAGCGTCCGGGTCGGGCGTGGGCGTGGAACTCGGCGATGCCGCCCAGCACGCGGGCCTGTGCCGCAGCGGATTTCGCGCGGCGTTCGAGCGCTTCGTTCGCCCGGCCGAGCGCTTCGTTGGCGCGCTGCACGCTGCGGAGGTACAGGTCCACCGACACTTCATCGCCCAGGCCCATGGCGGCGGCCCGCTTCTCGACTTCCTCGAACAGTCCCGCCAGCGCTTCGCGCACGACGCCCGGCTCGAGGCCGATCTTTTCCGAAAGCGCGTCGGGCTCGCCCTGCAGCGCGTGGTTGCCGGAGTAACCCAGGTGGCGCTGCCGGACGCAGAGGTCGGCGAGTTGCACGAGGCCGATCATCCGGCGGTGCGGCAGCTTGGGCAGGGTGTCGAACGGCGAGCCGTGCAGCCACATCACGTCCTGCAGACGGTGCGGCAGTTTCCACTGCTCGGCGAGGCGTTTGCCGGCGGTGTGGTGGTCGACGCCGATGAGCGTGCGCTCGTGCTCGGCGAGGTTGGATTGCTGCGCATCGGCGAGCGCGGCGACCTTGTCGTACGCCTTGGGCAACACCCACGCCAGCGCGAGCTTGCCCAGATCGTGCAGCAGCCCGCACACGAAGGCTTCGTCGGGCTTGAGCTGCGGGTCCTTGCTGGCCAAAGCGATGCGTTCGGCGGCGACGGCGACGCCCAGGCAGTGCGCCCAGAAGCCGGCCCGGTCGAAGGCCACGTTTTCGGATGCGTCGCCGCCCTCTTGGGCAGGGTCACCGGGAGCCTGATCAAACAGCTCGAACACCTTGAGCGAAAGCACCAGGTTGCGGACCTGCGCGTAGCCCAGCAGTAGCACGGCTCGTTCCACCGTGATGGTGTCGGCGTTGCGGACGCCGCGATCCGAAGCGCGGCACATGGCAAGGATCTTGGCGGTCAGCGCCGGGTCCGAGGACACGAGGCGGACCACTTCGTCGCTGCGACTTTCGTGGTCGGCGGTGAGTTCGAGCAAGCGCGTGGCCACCGCCGGAAGCGTCGGAAGCTGGTCGATCTGACGCAGGATCAGCTCGATGCGTCGCGTTTTGGGCAGGCGGGCGGCGACCATGGGCGAATGTCGAATGAGGGTTGTCGAGCGGCCAACAGGAAGCATGACCCGATGCCGTCGTTGGGCACGGGGCATTTCGGATTGGGCGCTCGGTTCAGGCTTCCAGCAGCGCTTCGATGCGTTCCTGCAGCGTGGCGATGTCGAAGGGCTTCTTGAGGAACTCGTCGGCACCGGCACTGAGCAGCGCGTCGACTTCGCTCTGGTTCACGACGCCGGACACCACGATGATGCGGGTGTGCGACAGTTCGATGTTGTTGCGGACGGCGCGGCAGACGACGTTGCCGTTGATGTCCGGGAGCATGTAGTCCAGCACGATCACGTCCGGCCGGAACGATTCCGAGAGCATCCCCGCGTCGTAGCCGGTGTTCGCGGCCTTGACCTCGTAGCGTTGGTCGGCCCCGAGGACGTCCATCATCAGGTCCACGATGTGCGCATCATCGTCGACGATGAGGATGCGCTTCCGGCTGCGCGACGGGCCGAAGTCGTCGAGCGGGATGTCGTTTTCCTTCATGAAGCGGATCAGTTCTTCGCGCGGGATGCGGCGGAAGCGCGAGCCGGGCACGCGGAAGCCGTTGAGTCGGCCGGCGTCGAAGCAGCGGATGATGGTCTGCTGCGAGACCTTGCAGACTTCCGCGGCTTCGCCGGTGGTGAACACCTGCTTGTCGTAGAGCGATTCGGGTGAGCCGCCGTTGGTGGGTTCTGCGGTCGTTCCGTTGTTGGCATGGGGGGGTGCCATGGGTTGCCTCCGATCGGATGATTCGATCGTGTGCTGGGCGTTGGTCCACGCACTGCTTTCCGGGGTCGCCGCGCGACGCCGTGCCGTTGCCCAGTTTGTCCAACTTCACATCGGGGCGATCGACGGTCGGGTTGAGCGACCTGGTCGGTCGACGGCCGCAAATCTGAAGATTTCCAACGGTTTTTGCCGGAGCTGAGTTATGCGGACGCCCAAGAAAAAGCCCACGGATCTGGATCCGTGGGCTTCGGGTTGTTCTGAGCCT
>CAZIXN010000017.1:0-24921 GCA_964543215.1 uncultured Phycisphaera sp. | reverse complement strand
GTTTCATGCGTCCTCCGACGTGGCCTGGCGCTGCCGATCTCGGATGGCCATGAGTCGGGGCATCACGTCGGCCAGCGACGCCCAAGCCGACACCCCGCCCAATGCATCGTGCAGCGTCTGGTAGAGCGTGAACAACTCGGCGTACACGGCGGCGGCCTTGGGGTCGGGCGTGTAGACGGTGTCCTTGATGCCGGTCATCGCGGCCTGCGCTTCGTCGGCGCTGGCGTACGCCCCGCCGACGATCGAACCGAAGATCGCCGCACCCAGCGCACAGGTCTGACCCGAACGGCTGACCTGCATCGGGCGGTTGAGGACGTCGGCATACACCTGCATGATGAATCCGCTCTTGTCCGCGATGCCGCCGCAGTTGACAACGCGGTCGATGTTCACGCCGTACGCTTCGAAGCGGTTGACGATCATGAGCGCCCCGAAGGCGGTGGCCTCCACGGCGGCGCGATAGATCTCGGCCGCCGAGGTGTGCAGCGACTGCCCCAACAGCAGGCCGGACAAACGAGCGTTCACCAACACCGTGCGGTTGCCGTTGTTCCAATCCAGCGCGAGCAGGCCCGACGCGCCCGGTCGCAGTCGCGCCGATTCCCGCGTCAGGGCCAGGTGCGCATCGCCGCCGGTGGACGCGCTGGTGTACTTTTCCGGTGCCAACTGCCGCGCGACCCAGTTGAACAGATCGCCCACGGCCGACTGCCCGGCTTCGAGGCCGTACTGCCCCGCGATCACCGAGCCGGGCACGATGCCGCAGAGTCCCGGGATGTCCGCCAACGGCTGGGCCGGATCGATCGGCCAGGTCGTGATGTCGCAGGTGCTGGTGCCCATGATCTTTACCAGCGTCCCGGGCTTGACGCCTGCGCCCACTGCGCCGTGATGCGCATCGAACGCGCCCGCCGCCACCTGAATCCCCGCCGGCAGGCCGCAGCGCTCCGCGACATCCGCAGCGAGCGTGCCCGCCGTTTCGCTTGAGGGCACGGCATGATCAAACAGACGTCCCCGCAGCGATCCCAACTTCGGGTGCAGCGCGTTGAGAAACGCTTCGCTGGGCAAACCGCCCCAGTCCGCGTGGAACATCGCCTTGTGCCCCGCGGCGCACACGCCCCGCACCAGGCGATCCGACCGGGTCGTGCCGCACGCATAGGCGGGAATCCAGTCCGCACACTCCACCCAGCTGTACGCCGCGTCGAACACCTCCGGGGCCACCCGGCAACACTTCAGGATCTTCGACCAGAACCATTCAGACGAGTACGTCCCGCCACACTTGGCGAGGTACGGCTCGCCGCGCGAGAGGGCCAATGCGGTGATCTCGGCGGCTTCCGCATGGGACGTGTGATCCTTCCACAGCCAGGACTGGGCCGCGAGGGTGTCGTGAAACGCTGGCAGCATCCCCAGCGGCGTGCCCTCGGCATCCACAGGAATCGGTGTCGAGCCGGTCGTGTCGATGCCCAGCCCAATCACCTTGCTCGCGTCAAACGAGTCATCCGCCTTCGCCGCGTCCAAGGCACGACGCACGCTCTGCTCGAACGCCAGGACGTAGTCGCCGGGCCGTTGCCGGGCGAGGTTGGGATCGGCGGGGTCCAGCAGGATGCCGTGTTCGCCGCTGGGAAAGTTCACGACGTGCGTCGCGACTTCCCGGCCGTCGGCACAATCGACCACCCGCGCCCGGCCGGAGTTGGTGCCGAAGTCCACGCCGATCGTGAACGCGGTGCCGGGTGTTAAGGGTGCGGTCCGAGTCGCGGGCAGGTTCATCGAGGGCTCCTAAGCGGCCGGCGACCGGGTTGCGATGCGTTCGATCCGACCGGGTGTCCGTGCGACTCGCCGCCGCGGCCATCGTGAATCGCCGGTTTGCGATTGCGGCAGAAGAACCGCCGAGCCAGTCCAGAGAGCATCACGTTCGGTTCCGGGAAGGCGGGCAACGCGGCCACAGCTTCAGCGCTGAGATCGGGCGCAAAGCCGATCGGGATGATATCGCCGCCGAAGCCCAGCCGCCCACGTCTCGAAGCAATCTGGGGCACCGGCTTTCGCGCCGCCTCGAGGAGGTTTGCGGAGTGCGGCGCCACCACCGAGGCGAGCAAGAGACAGCCCCCGAGAGCGGTTCACTTCCGGTGGCGGTGAAGCAGCCGCTCGACGTGCGCGGGGTCGAGCTGCATCGTGGCCTCTTGCGGCAGGGGCTGTCGGTGGCGGGCGGCGATGAGTTCGGCGGCGATGCTGATGGCGATTTCGTGGGGGGAGATGGCGCCGATGCGCAGGCCGATCGGGGCGCGGACCCGGGCGAGGGTTTCGGGGGGGATGCCTTCGCGCAGAAGAGTTTCGAAGATGGTCAGGATCTTCCGGCGTGAGCCGATCAGGCCAAGGTAGTGGGGATGCTGGTGCGGTTGGACGGCGGCGCGGAGAGCGTCGGCATCATGACGGTGGCCACGGGTGACGATGACGACGTGGTCGTGGGTCGCGAGTTCGAGTTGCAAGAGAGTCTCGGCGATGGGGCCGACGCGTTGTGTCGCATGCGCGAACGGCTCGGCGGCGATCACGTCGGGCCGGTCGTCGAGGATGGTGATGTGAAAGCCGGCGGGGTGTGCGACGGCGGCGAGGGCGGCGCCGACGTGGCCGGCCCCGGCGATGACGAGATGCGGAGGCGGCTGGGCGTGGTAGTGCAGGTCGTGGGGTTGGTTCTGTTCGTCGCGGGCGGCGAGGGTGACGGTGGCGGGTTGGCCGGCGAGGAGGGCGGCGTGGGCGGTTCGCCAGGGGTCGGCGTGGTGAGCTGCTTCGATGAGTTGGAGGGCAACGAACATGGTGCCGCCGCAGACCAGGCCGTCGTCCCAGCCGTAGTCGTCGTCGAGGGCGAAGCGGTGGAGTTGGGTCTCAGGTAGCGCGGGGGCGGACGGATGGGCGTTTGCCTCGGCGCGTTGTGCGAGTTGTTGGAGAGCGCGGGCGCGGACCTCGGCCTCGACGCATCCGCCGCCGATGGTGCCGACGGTGTGGCCGGCGGGGTCGATGAGCAGGAGGGCGCCGGCTTTCTGCGGGGTACTGCCGGTCGTCCTCGCCAAGAGCGCGATGGCGAAGCGCTGGCCGGCGTCGGCGCGTCGGACGATCTCGGCGAGCGGGTCGAGCATGGGGCGGGGTGCGTGGCCGTGGCGGTGCCGGGCGGCATTACTGTAGGATTGCGACGCCTGTTTGCGTGGAGTGGTGGGGTTAGGAAACGCGATGACGGACTGGAATCGATTTCTCGCGGTCGCCCGCGCTGAGGAACCGGCCGACCTGGTGGTGGCAGGCGGGCGGGTGATCAACGTCTACAGCGGACAGATCGAGCGGATCGATTTTTCGGTGTGCGCCGGGCGGATTGCGGGAATGGGGCCGGGGTTGCTCGGGGCCCAGCGGATCGACCTGGACGGGGCATGGGTATCGCCGGGGCTGATCGATGCGCACGTGCACATTGAGAGCAGCTTGTGCGTGCCGAGGGAATTTGCGCGGGCGGTGGTGCCGCGGGGCGTGACGACGGCGGTGATCGATCCGCATGAGTTCGCCAACGTCGTGGGCGCGGCGGGGGTTCGGTACGTGGCGGCGGCGTCGCGGGGCTTGCCGATGAACGTGGTGGTGATGGCGCCGAGTTGCGTGCCGGCCACGACGATGGCCACGGCGGGGGCGGCGCTGAGCGCGGCGGACCTGGCGCAGCTGCGCGACGAGGGTGTGGTGCACGGCCTGGCGGAGGCGATGGATTTCCCGGCGGTGCTCGGCAACGGGCCGGCGATGCGCAACAAGCTCGACGCGTTTGCGGGTCGGCCGATCGACGGTCACGCGCCGGGGGTGAGCGGGCACGCGCTCAGCGCGTATGTCGCGGCGGGCGTGGGTAGCGACCACGAATCGGTGAGCGTGGATGAGGCGAACGAGAAGTTGGCACGTGGGATGGTCGTGCTGATTCGTGAAGCGACCAATGCGCGGAATCTGGACGCGTTGCTGCCGCTGATCGATGCGAAGAACAGCCGTCGGGTTTGCTTCTGCTCGGACGATCGAACGCCCAGCGATCTGTTGCGGGTGGGGTCCATCGACGACATGGTGCGGCGGGCGATCGCGTTCGGCATCGAGCCGGTGGAGGCGATCCGGATGGCGACGCTGAATCCGGCGGAGTGGTTCGGGCTCAAGCACCTGGGCGCGATCGCGCCGGGCAAACAGGCGGACTTTTTCGTGTTTGACGATCTGGACAAGCCGACGGCGCGGCGGGTCTTCCACCGGGGCGCGGAGGTGTCGGCCGCGAGGGCATTCGGCTCATCGGAAGTCGCGCCGCCGACGAGTCGGTGCGCCGTGGACGCGGACGCGGTGTCGCTGGCGATTCCGGCCACCGGTCGGACGATCCGCGTGATCGGCAGCATTTCGGATCAGCTTTTGACGGAGCACCTGCACCTGCCGGCGACGGTGCGCGACGGCTTCGCGGTGGCCGATCCGTCGCGGGACGTGCTCAAGATCGCGGTGATCGAGCGGCACCGCGGGACGGGCAACGTGGGGCTGGGCTTTATCAAGGGTTTCGGTCTCCAGCGCGGCGCGATCGCGGGCACGGTGGCGCACGACCACCACAACCTCGTGGTCATCGGCGCGGACGACGTTTCGATGCGGCACGCGATCCGTGCGGTGGCCGCGATGGGCGGCGGGCTTTGCTGTGGCGACGAGCATGGGGTGCTCGCGTACTTGGCGATGCCCATCGGCGGGCTGATGAGTGATCGGCCGATCGCGGAGGTGGCGGCGGGATACGACGCGCTGCTCGCCGCGGCGCGCGGGCTTGGGGCGACGCCAGCCGACCCGTTCATGGCCATGGGGTTCATGGCTCTGGAAGTGATCCCGAGTCTGAAACTGACGGACCTTGGGCTGGTGGATGTGCAGCGGTTCGCGATCGTGCCGCTTTTCGTGGACTGAAACGCTTTTGTTGGGTAGCGTGAACGTGATGCGTCAACCGGATCAACTCGTGCACAGCCGGGCCGTGGTCACGCCGCACTACGCGGTGCTGCCGTTGGAGGGTTTCCCGCCTTCGCGGCTGCCGGGCTGGCCGGGGTGCGACGCGTTCGTGTTGGCGAGTCCGGCGCTGGGCGCAGACTTCGTGCAGTACCTGGTCGATCTGCCGGCGGGAAGTTCCGGTGCGGCGCTGCGCGAAGACGACCTCGAGACGTTTTTCTACGTGCTTGCCGGCGAGGGAGCCTTCGCTCACGAGAACGAACCGAAACGCAAGCTTCGGCCCGGCAGCTACGGATTGGTTGCGCCCGGTTCGGCACCACGCTTCGCCGCGGAACGCGAGATGCGGATTCTCGTCCTGCACAAGCGCTACGAACCGTCGCATGAGCACCCCGACGGCAGGAACGTGTTCGGCCACGTCGATGAGGTGCCCGCGGAGGTGTGGGGCGGGAACCCCGCTTCGCGTTTGCAGACGCTGATCCCCGATGAGCCCGCGTTCGACCTGGCGATGAATATCTTCACGTTCGATCCGGGCTGCGGGCTGCCGATCGTCGAGACGCACGTCATGGAGCACGGCCTGCTGTTCCTCGAAGGGCGCGGTTTGTACTTCCTGGGGGATCGATGGATGGAAGTGCAGCGGGACGACTTCATCTGGATGGGGCCCTTCTGCCCGCAGAGTTTTGTCGCGGCCGGGCCGACGCCCAGCCGGTACCTGTATTCCAAGAACGTCAACCGCGAGGTGTTGCTTTGACTGATTCGACGTCGTCTGCCGTGCCCGCCGAAAAGATTTACCGCGATGCGGATGTCGATTTGTCCGCGTTGCAGGGCAAGACGCTGGCGGTGCTGGGGTATGGCATCCAAGGCAGGGCGCAGGCGAAGAACGCGCGGGACAGCGGGTGCGAGGTGATCATCGGTTGTCGCGGCAAGGAGGACGGAAGCGCAAGCCGGGACGACGCCAAGGCCGACGGCTTCGAAGCGATGAGCGTGGGCGAAGCGACGGCCAGGGCGGACGTGCTGCTGGTGGAGTTGGCCGATCCGGTGCAGCCGAAGGTGTACCGCGAGCAGATCGCGCCGAACCTCAAAGCGGGGCAGACGCTCTGTTTCTGCCACGGGTTCAGCGTGCTCTACGGCCAGATCACGCCGCCGGAGGACGTGAACACGGTGCTGTTCGTTCCCAATGCGCCCGGCGAGTTGGTGCGATCGAAGTACGTCAAGGGCGAGGGCATCTACGGATGCGTCGCGGTGGATCACGATGCGACCGGTGATGCGATGGCGATCGTGCTGGCGGTGAGCAAGGCGGTCGGCAGCACGCGGGCCGGCGTGGTGGCGATGACGTTCCAGCACGAAACCGAGGGCGACAACTTCGAGGAGCAGATCCTCTACGGCGGGGCGATCGCGCTGATGAAGGCGTGCTTCAACACGATGGTCGAGGGCGGCTACTCGCCGAGCTTCGCGTACGCCAAGGCGATCCGATCGCTGCGCTGCGTGATCGACGTCATGGACGAGATCGGCATCGAGGCGTACCTCAGCGGCGGCTGCAGCCGGACGTGCGAGTTCGCGGTGCGGACGCGCGGGCCGCGGGTGATCAACGAGGACGAAATCAAGAAGATTTTCGCCGAGACCCAGGCGGGTGTGTTCGCGCGGGACTGGATGCAGGAATGGGCGCTGGGCATGCCGCAGCTTCACCGATTGCGTCGGACGGGTCGGGAAAGCGCGATGGAGCAGACCGGAACGCAGTGGCGTGAAGAGTTCGGCAAGTAGTCATGACGATCGACGCGCAACGCATCCAGAACGATGTGCGGGCCGTCGCTCGCTGCACCCAGACGCCCGGAGCGGGCGCGACGCGGCCGACGATGTCGGAAGCGTGGGGGCAGGCGCGGGCGTACGTGATTGCGCAGGCGGAAAGCGCTGGTTGTGCGGTGCGCATCGACGCCGCGGGCAACGTGCACGCCCGGCCCCAATGCGTGGACTGGGCCGAACCGGCGTGGCTGGTCGGCTCGCACATCGACAGCGTGCCGCACGGCGGCGACTTCGACGGCGTGATCGGCGTGGTGCTGGCACTGGAACTGCTGCGGTCTGCGGCGGACGACGGGGTACACGACCTGCCGGTGGAACTCGTGGTGTTCGCGGAAGAGGAAGGCCCGACCTTCGGCCTGGGGATGATCGGCAGCCGGCTGTGGGTGGGCGACTTGAACGCGGAGGCACTGCAGCCGCTGCGGAACGCCGACGGCCAGAACTACCTTGAGGCCGGCGTGGCCTACGGCGTGGACGCGAGGCGATTCGCCGACCACCGCATCGATCCGACACGATACCTGGGTCTGATTGAGGTGCACATCGAGCAGGGGCCGGGCATGTGGCGACGCGACCAGCGGCTGGGTGTGGTGAAGTCCATCGCGGGGCGGCGGCAGTATTGGGTGGTCGTGCACGGCGAGGCGAACCACGCCGGCGCGACGGCGATGGACGACCGCAAGGATGCGCTGGTCGCGGCATCGCACATCGTGCTTTCCTTGCGTGCATGGGTGCGTGAACTCTCCACGGACGCGGTGATCACCGTGGGTCGCATGGAGGTTTCGCCCAACGCCGTCAATGTCATCGCGGAACGTGTGCAATTCACCATTGATTTCCGCGCCCCTTCGGATGAGCTGTTGCAATCCGGCGACGAGAGCCTGCGTGTCATGCTTCCGGGGATCGCTCAATCACACGGTGTTGAAATCGAGCTCGCACAGACCGAGTCCATTCCCGCACGGCCGATGGATTTGAGGTTGGTCGAAGCGTTGCACGGGGAAGCGGTCGGGCTCAGCGCAACCGACGTGCCCATCGTGGTCAGCGGCGCGCTCCACGACGCGGCGGTGCTGGCCCCTTACGTCCCGACGGCGATGCTGTTCGTGCCCAGCCGCGACGGAATCAGTCACAACCCGCAGGAGTTCAGCCGGTTCGAGGACATTGCGGCCGCCGCGCGCGTGGTCGAGGGGGTGGTGCGTCGTCCGACGCTTGCCCGGCTGAGCGCGATGCCGAAACCAACGTTTGTCCACGTCTGTGGCGACGCGTTCGAGCATTCGCCGTGGGTCGCCGAGCGTGCGTGGTCACATCGGCCCTTCGAGAATCTCGATTCCCTGCTTTCTGCGATGCGCGACGTGTTGGAGCGGGCCGGCGAGGACGAGCGGCTGGCGCTGATTCGCGCGCACCCCGATCTGGTGGGCAGGCTCGCACGGGCCGGGGCGATGACGGCGGCCTCCGTGGCCGAGCAGCGACACGCGGGCCTGCACGCCGTGAGCGACGACGAGGCCGACGCCTTTGCGCGGCTCAACGCGGCGTATCGTGAAAAGTTCGGTTTTCCGTTTGTGATCTGCGCCCGCGCCAATCGCAAGGACGCGATCCTCGAAGCGATGCCCCGTCGGCTGCAGAATCCACGGGGCGAGGAAATCGCCACGGCCATCCGGGAGATCGTGAAAATCGCTGAATTTCGCCTGAAAGCCAAACTCTGGGAGCAACCCCACCCGCATGACTGACTCCACACCGACGCAACTCGTTCGCCACAGCTACGGCAAATCGCGGGTCCGCTTGACCAAGGTGATCCGTGACGGCCGCCGCCACGATGTCCTTGAGATGTCGGTGGACATCACCCTTGAAGGCGGCTTCGCCGCGTCGTACACGGACGGCGACAACCGCAAGGTCGTGGCGACCGACTCGATGAAGAACACGGTCTATGTGCTTGCCCGTGAACTCGACTTCGTCGCCATCGACCCGTTTGCGCAAGCGCTCGCGCAACATTTTGTGGCGACCTACCCGCAGGTCAGTGCCGCCGAGATTTCGATTCAGCAGACCATGCTGGACCGCATCGCGCTCGACGGACAGACCCACGAGCACGCCTTCGTCGGAGGTCGTAGGGACCAACGCACCTGCCGTGTCAAGGTTCGGCGTGGAGAGCGCGTCGAATGGTGGGGCGGCATCGCCGGGCTGGTTGTCCTGAAGAGTTCGGGCTCGGCGTTCGTCGATTTTGTGAGCGACCGCTTCCGCACGCTTCCGGACACGACCCAACGCATCTTCGCGACCACCATCGACGCGTCGTGGCGGTTCGATGACGCCCAAGCCGACGCGTCGGAGACATACGCCGCGATCCGCGGACAACTCCTGAGGTGTTTCGCAGATCGCCACAGCCTCGCGGTGCAGCAGACGTTGCTCGACATGGGGCGGGAGGCGCTGGCAGCGGCACCGGCCATCGGCGAGATCACGTTGTCCATGCCGAATCAGCACCGGATTCCGTTCAATCTCGAACCCTTCGGTCTGGATAACCCCGCCCTGATCTTCGTGCCCACGGATGAGCCCTCCGGGCAGATCCGCGGAACGGTGGCCCGGCCATGAGCGGCGCGCTCACGACCCACGTGCTGGATACGGCGTCGGGCCAACCCGCTTCGGGCATGCGCATCCAGCTGGCTCGCGTTGCGGATGATGAGAAGCGTTCGGTCGTGGTCGAAGTCACGACCAATGCCGACGGTCGGGTTGATCATCCGCTCCTTTCCGGGGCGGCGATGTCGGCGGGGGCTTACGAGTTGCGCTTCCATGTCGGCGCGTATTTCCAGGGACGTGGCCAGGCTGGGGCGCGACGTTTTTTGGATGTCGTGCCGGTGGCGTTTCGGATCGACGACGCGGCGGGGCATTACCACGTGCCGCTGCTGGTGACGCCGTGGTCCTACAGCACGTATCGCGGGAGCTGATGATGCCGATCGACTTGCTGATCCGCGGCGGGGCAGTGGTGACGGCGGGCGCGGTGATCGATGCGGATGTCGCGATCGATGGGCAGCGCATCGTGGCCGTGGGCGACGCGGCCGACGATGCGCGCGAGGAGATCGATGCGACCGGGTTGCACGTGTTTCCCGGAATGATTGATCCGCACGTGCACTTCAACGAGCCGGGGCGGACCGCATGGGAGGGATTCGCTTCGGGGACCGCCGCGCTCGCGGCGGGCGGCGGGACGTGCTTCTTCGACATGCCGCTCAACAGCGATCCGCCGCTGCTCGATGCGGCCGCGTTCGATGCCAAACTCGCGGCCGCCTCGGCGCAAAGCCGCACGGATTTTGCGCTGTGGGGCGGGCTGACACCGGACAGCCTCGACCACATGTCGGCGATGGCGGAGCGCGGCGTGGTCGGCTTCAAGGCATTCATGTGCGACAGCGGGATCCCGGAGTTCGCGCGCGCCGATGACGCTACGCTGGAACGAGGCATGGCCCGCGCGGCGGAGTTGCGTCTGCCGGTTGCGGTGCACGCCGAGCGTGAAGCGACGACCGCCCGATGGACCGCGGAACTCACGGCCGAGGGACGACGCGATGCGCGTGCGTTTGTCCAGAGCCGACCGATCGAGGCGGAAGTTCAGGCGGTGGACGTGGCGATGTCGATCGCGAAGCAGACCGGTTGCCGGCTGCACGTGGTGCACGTCAGCAGCGCCGAGGCGGCCAATCGCATCCGCGTTGCTCGGGAGCAGGAAGGCGTCGACGTGAGCGCGGAGACTTGCGGGCACTACTGGACGCTGACGGATGCGGACTACCTGCGTCTGGGGCCGATGGCGAAGTGTGCGCCGCCGCTGCGTGAGGCGCTGGAGGTGGAGAAGCTCTGGAGCGTTTTGTCGTCCGGCTGTTTCGCCTTTGTGGCCTCGGACCATTCGCCTTGCCCGGCCGAGATGAAGGCGGAGGTTGACGACGCGTTCTCCGCGTGGGGCGGAATCGCCGGGGTCCAGAGCACGCGCAGCTTGCTGATGAGTCGGGAGCCGCTTCTGGATCCGCCGACGATCGCACGCCTGACGGCGACGGGCGCCGCGGAGCGGTTTCGCCTGAAATACAAGGGGGAAGTCGCGGCTGGCTTTGACGCCGACCTGACGCTGGTGGACGTGGGGGCGACCTATACGTTGACCCGCGATATGCTTTTTGACCGGCACCGGCTCAGCCCGTACGTGGGGCGGACTCTGCGCGGCGTCGTGCGGCAAACGTTGGTGCGTGGCCGGTCGGTGTATCGCCACGGCGAGCTTTGCGGGCCCGGTGGCGGGCAGTTGGTTCGGCCGGACGGGGGGAGGCGTGGCGATGATTGAGTCTGCCGTGCGTGGCATGTTGCTTCTGCCCAGCCGCGATGGTCGCGTTGCGGTCATCGAAGACGGTCTGCTGGTGATCGATCGTTCGGGAGTGCTGAGTTACGCCGGGGCGTACGCGCAGTCTGCCGGGCACGCGTCGCTTGCGCCGCGTGCGGCCGACGGTGTCATCCTGCCGCCGCTGCTGGATATCCACACGCACATTTCGCAGTACGGCATCCGCGGGCACTTCACCGACGGGGTGCCCGACGATGCGCCGCAGGGCAAGCTGCTGGCCGGCCTGGAGCGCAACGTTTTTCCGACCGAAATGAATTGCGCGGACGAGCAGGTCGCTTACGAAACCGCGGCGGCGTTTCTGAAGGACACGCTGTCGCACGGCGTGGTGGGCGGGGCGGCGTACATGACGTCGTCTCCGGTCGCGACGCGGGTGGCGTTGGAAGTGTTGCCCGAGACGTGGCGGGTCGGGATGGTGTTGATGAATCAGCAGTGTCCATCAGGCTTGCGGACGGACGCGGTGGCTGCGGAGCGAGACGTGCGTGCGCTGGCGGAGCGATTCGGGCCTCGGCTGATCGTGACGGATCGCTTCGCCGTCGCGTGCGACTCGGCCCTACGGCGGTCGCAGGCGGCGCTGGCGGGCGAGCTGGGTTTGCGGACGCAGACGCACCTCAACGAGCAGGTGGCCGAGAAGCGGTTTGTCGAGCAGACGTTGTACCCGGACTACGCCGGCTACACGGATGTCTACCTGCGGGACGGCCTGCTGGATCATCGCTGCATCCTCGCGCACTGCATCTACATGACGGCCGCGGAATGGCAGATCGTTGCCGACACCGGCAGCGTGGTCGCGCATTGTCCGACGTCCAACCTGTTGCTCGGCTCGGGCGTGATGCCGCTGGAGGAGGTGGTTGGTCGAAGCCTTCCGTATGCATTGGCCACGGACGTGGGCGCATCGCCGACCGTGTCGATGTTGGCCGAGATGCGGCGCTTTCTTCAGGTGCATCACGGCGAGTCGTCGGCCGCCACGGCGTGCGAGGCGCTGTACCGCTCGACGTTGGCGCCGGCGGAACTGTTGGATTTTGGTGACCGTTTGGGTACGCTCGCCGAAGGCCGGCCTGCGTCGTTCCTTGAGGTGCAACCCATCGAACCTATTCAGGAAACAGACGCCGAGTCGATCGTGCGCGCGTTGCTTCCCCAAGCCCCCGATCGGCCCGTCACCAACATCGAGCGGGTCACGCTGGCGGGGCGTACCGTTTTCGAGCGCCACGCCTGAAGGGCGACGTCCACTATGCGTGATCATTTGATATTTCGGATCAACGGCCAGGCCGTCCGCGCCGCAGGCGAGGATGCGTGGCTGATGCTTTCGGACTTTCTGCGGAAACGGCGCGGCCTGACGGGCACGAAAGTGGTCTGCGCCGAGGGGGACTGTGGTTCCTGCAGCGTGCTGGTGGGCCGGCCACGAAACGGAGCGATGGTGTATCGGTCCGTGGCGTCTTGCATCCAGCAGGTGTGTCAATTGGACGGCACGCACGTTGTGACGGTCGAAGGTTTGTCGCGGCGTGACGAACTCAATCCGTTTCAAGAGGCGATGGTGCGCTGCCACGGGGCACAGTGCGGGTTCTGTACGCCGGGCTTCGTGGTGGCGATGCAGGAGATCTTCGATCGCGGCGATCCGATCGAAGACCCTGCGGTGCGTCGGGGGTTGTCGGGAAACCTGTGCCGGTGCACGGGCTACGACGCGATCGTTCGTGCGGCCCTGGAGACGGATCGCGGCGCGATGCGCTGCATCGATGAGCTTTACCCGCCGGCGGAGCTCACGGCGGCGTTGTCCGAGACGGCCAGCGAGTCGGTGATGCTCTGGGTCGGAGCCGCGAAGTGCTTCAAGCCGGCCACGCTCGAGGCGGCCACGGATTTCCTCGGCGACGCGGTGGCCGCGGGCGAACTGCCCACCGTGCTCAGCGGCGGGACGGACCTGGGCGTTCTACGCAACAAGGGCATCGCGCGGCCGAACGTGTTGATGTACGTCGGTGACCTCGACGCGCTGCGCGGTATCACCCTCGAGGGTGGCGCGCTGGTGGTCGGCGCGGCGACGCCGTTGAGCGAGTTCGAGGCTGCGCTGGCGACGCATCTGCCGGAATTGGCCGAGTTTCTCGGTTGGTTCGGTTCGCCGCCGATCCGTCACGCGGGCACGTTGGCGGGCAATCTCTGCACGGCGTCGCCCATCGGCGACACGCCGCCGGCGTTGTACGTGTTGCAGGCCGAGATCGAGTTGGCGTCGACGCGCGGACGCCGGCGGATGCTCGTGCAGGAATTTCAATCGGGCTATCGCACGACGGTGCGTGAGCCCGACGAGTTGGTGGTCGGTGTCCGCGTTCCGCTGCTGGTCCCCGATGCGCATCTGCGGCTCTACAAGGTTTCGCGTCGCAAGGATCTGGACATCTCGACGGTCAGCGCTGCGTTTCACTTTCGTGCGGTTTCGCAGGGTCTTGCCGATGTGCGCATCGCGCTGGGCGGGGTTGGGGCGACGGTCGTCCGCCTGCCGGAGGTCGAAGCGCTGCTCGAGGGTCAGCGTGCGACGCGCGAGCGGTTTGAGCAGGCGGGGGCATCGGCAGCGGCTTGGGTTTCGCCGATGTCGGATGTGCGGGGTTCGGAGGTATATCGTCGGACGCTTTGCCGCAATGTGTTTCTGAAGCTTTGGTCGGAGTTCGAAGCAGGCCGGTTTGCGGCGGATGGCCAAACGCACAGGAAGGGAGTTTGACGATGCCCGTGGTTGGCCAGGACATCGCGCACGACTCGGCCCGGACGCACGTCGCCGGGTTGTCGGAGTTTCTTGATGACCGGGCTCCGCTGGCCGGCGAGTTGCTGGCGGCGATCGTGCCCAGCCCGTATGCGCACGGTCGCCTGGTCAAGGTGGACACCGCACGTGCGCAGACGATCCCCGGCGTGCATGCCGTGCTCACCGCGGACGACCTGCCGGCGATCAATCGGTTCGGCCCGGTGGTGCACGATGAGTGTCTGCTGGTCGAGGATGAAGCGGCGTTTCTCGGTCAGCCGGTCGCCTTGGTGGCAGCCGAGAATCAGGAGGCGCTGAGGGAGGCCGTGAAAGCGGTGGTCGTGGAGATGGAAGCCCTGCCGGCGATTCTGGAGATCGACGCGGCGATTGCGGCGGATTCGTATCTCGGGGGCACCAACACGATCTCGCGTGGCGACCTGGCGAGGGGCTTCGCCGAAGCGGCGGGCGTCGTCGAGGGCTCGTTGAACATCGGCGGGCAGGAGCAGTTTTATCTCGAGTCGCAGACCGCCATCGCGGTGCCCGGCGAGCAGGGCCAGATGCACATCCACTCCTCGACGCAGCATCCCAGCGAGGTGCAGGCGCTGGTGGCCGAGGCGCTGGGCGTGCCGTTCAATCATGTGATCTGTACGTGCAAGCGCATGGGCGGTGCATTTGGCGGCAAGGAAACCCAGGCCGCGCCCCCGGCGATGATGGCGGCGATTCTTGCACAGCACACGCGACGCCCCGTGCGTTTTCTTTACACCAAAGACGACGACATGCGCTACACGGGCAAGCGTCACCCGTTCAAGAGTTTCTACAAGGCGGGGTACACCGCAGATGGACGCATCACGGCGTTGGACGTGCGGCTGTATTCCAACGGCGGATGCAGCACGGACCTGAGCCCGGCGGTGCTCGAGCGGGCGATGCTGCACACCGACAACACCTCGTTCATTGCGCATCTGCGCGTGACCGGGCGCATCTGCAAGACGAATCTGCCGAGCAACACCGCGTTTCGCGGTTTCGGTGGTCCGCAGGGCGTGGCGAGTACGGAGCACATTCTCCATGAGGTCGCGGTCGCCACGGGGCTTGATCCGCTCGAGGTTCGTCGGGTCAACTGCTACGAGGGGGAGCGGCGCAACGTCACGCACTACGGGCAGGTCGTCGGCAACAACACGTTGCCGGAGTTGTTCGACACGTTGCGGACCGAGTGCGACTACGACGCCCGGCGTCTTGCGATCGATCGGTTCAACGCGGCGTCGGGGACGCATCTGCGGGGCCTGGCGTTGTCGGGCGTGAAGTTCGGTATCTCGTTCACGCGGCGTGCGCTGAATCAGGCGAACGCGCTGGTGAACATTTATCTGGACGGCTCGGTGATGGTCAGCACCGGCGCCACCGAGATGGGCCAGGGTGTGAACACGCGCGTGCGGCAGATTGTTGCCGACGCGTTGGGAGTTGGTTACGAGCGGGTGGTGGTGGCCGTGACGAGTACGGAGAAGAACAACAACACCTCGCCGACCGCGGCGAGCAGCGGGACGGACCTCAACGGCGCGGCGGCGCTGGTGGCGTGCGAGAAGTTGCGGGAGCGTTTGTCCTTGGTGGCGGCCGAGATGTTGGCGGATGCGGATGCGGGGCTGACCGCCGAGGTGGCCGCGATTGAGTTCGCCGACGGTCTGGTGTGGGATGCGCGTCGGCCGGGGGTTCGGCGGGCGTTTGCGGAGGTGGTCGCGCGGGCTTACGAGCGTCGGCTGAGCCTAGGCGAGCGTGGGTTCTACGCCACACCGGGCGTCGACTTCAACCGCGCGACCGGGCAGGGCACGCCGTTTTTGTATTTCACCAACGGCGTGGCGTGTACGGAGGTGCTGATCGATCGCTTCACCGGCGAGATGAGCACGCCGCGGGCCGACATTCTCATGGACCTGGGCAACGCGATCAATCCGGGTATCGATCGCGGCCAGACCATCGGCGGATTCGTGCAGGGGCTGGGCTGGTGCACGATGGAGCAGCTCGTTTATGCCGCCGACGGGAGGCTGCTGTCGTACTCACCGACGACGTACAAGATCCCCAACATCACCGACGTGCCGCCGACGCTCAACGTGCGTTTCCTCGACAACCCGAACAACACGATCAGCCTGCACCGCAGCAAGGCCGCGGGCGAGCCGCCGCTGCTGCTGGGTCTGAGTGCCTGGCTCGCCGCGAAAGATGCGCTGCGTTACGTTGCGCCGGCAAGGCGGTTGGATCTGCCCGCGACGGGGGAGGCGCTGCTGATGGCGATGTCGGGCGATTTCTAGGCGAATCGAGGCAATCGCCGAACTCGTGCGGCCTTCAGACCGACGCCAAACGGCCTTCGCCGATCCTCGCGCACGCCCATGCAGCGACGGCATCAAGGTCGTAGAACCGGCAGGCTTCCATCATCATCCGGCACTCGGTCCACACGTCGCCGTCGACCATGGGCATGAACAGGTCGTGGATGTTGTCCACGCCCAGGAACGTTCGCACGCCGGCCTCGCGCAGCTTGGGCAGCGGCGCGATGGAGTTGTGCAGGTGCGTCACCGCGTCGAGCTGCTTCATGCTGATCGCGGCCGAGGGACAGACGATGATGCCCAGGTCGGCCTCTTTGCACAGCGCGATGACGCGGTCCTGTTCGTGCGGCGGCTGCGCGGCGAGCGAGACGGCGTGGACGCCGTAGACCCGGCCCTGCATGCCGTGCTCGATGGTCTTGAGGGCGAGCATCTCGGTTTCGTGCTCGGCGGGATTGTTCTCCTGATCGATGTGGACATCGACCGACTTGCCCTGATCCCTGGCGATCTGCAGGATGACGTCGAGGTGTTTTTCGGGGGTCGGCCGGTCGCGTGAAGGCAGGCCCCCGCAGAAGTCGGCGAGTCCGCAGGCTTTCTCGTACTGCTTGCGTGATTCGGGTTCGAGCACGCCTTCGAGGGGTTGGATGCCGATCTTGAATTCGATCTGGCCTTTGAAGGCTTCCTTGACTTCGAGCGCGGCTTTAATCGGTTTGAGGCCGGCGATACGGTCGGCGTCGACCATGGTGCGGCAGTAGGTCACGCCCTGATCGACCATGGCCTGCAGCCCACGCGAAATACGCTCGACGAGGTCTTCGTGCGTGTAGTTCTCCTTGAGGTAGCGGTACAGCTCCCACTTGCGCTGCATGTCCACCTGCGAGAGGCGGAGGTTTTCCAGGGAGATGAGATAGGCCTTGTCGAAGTGGGCGTGGTGGACCGCGAGGCCGCCGGCTTTCGCGACCATCTCGAAGAATTCGAGGCGGAGGTTCCACGGTTCGTCGCGGTCGGCGATGCGGTAGGCGAAGGTGCCGGCCTGCCAGTCGGCGACGACCTGTTGCAGGGTGGCGATGGCGACGTCGGGGTCGGTGATCAGGGGGATGCCGCTGCGGATCGACAGCGAGCGGATGAGCTTGACGTCGGAGGCTTCGTCGTAGTCGGCGTCTCCGGTGAGGACGTTGACGACCAGGTCGAAGCGGCGCTGTTGCAGCAGGGTGTAGATGTTGGGGTCGCGGTGCTCGGTGATTTTGTGGACGAGCGTGCTTTGCAGGTCGTGCTGATTGAAGAAGGCGTGCGTGCCGGGCGTGGCGAAGAGCTTGACGTTGGCGAGCGACGCGAGTTGCTGCACGGCGGGCAGGATGCGGCGTTTGTCGTCGATCTGGCCGGCGGAGATCAGGACGTGCTTGTCGGACTGCTTGCCCAGGAGCTTGACGTTGAAGGCGAGCAGGTCGAGCGGATTGGGGCCGGCGGCGGCGCTCTGGAAAGGAGACGCCGAGCGGTCGGCGGGGGGCAGCGGTTCGGGCATGCGGGGCAACTCCTACCGGGGCGGCGGGCGGCGCGGGCGTTGCGTGGGAGTATCGCAGGAAGTCGCGGTCGCGTCGAAAGCATCGGCGCGACGAAGCATCAGGCGGCCCGTCGACGTTCGCCGCCGGCGTCGCGGGCGATCCGCCCGGCGACCATGTCGTCGTCGACGAGATCGACATCGACCGAATCGTCGTCGTAGTCGGCCATGAGGGCCTTTTGCCGGTCGACGAGCTGGCGTTCGTACTCGAGTCGTTTGCTCTTGATCCGGACGAGCAGGTCGTGCCGGCGCGTCCGCATGTGGCTGCGGTGGGCCAGGACGTGCAGCGTGCAGGTGACCAGGCAATAGGCGCAGAGCCCGAGCATGATCACCATCGGCAGCGGCAGGTTCGGCAGGCCCATGCATGGAACATCGGGCGGCGGGGCGGTGGGCGTGAAGCGCGGGCGTGCCCGATCGTGGGCCGGCGGATTATCGGGGCATGCGGGCTTATGCTGCACCGGATGCGGATGCGGACGCGGATGGCAACCCGGGAATCTCTCGCGTGGAGCGGTGTGATCCTCGCGTTGTGGGTGGCGCTGTGGGCGCTGCCGGCGGCGGCGCAGCTCGATCGCCTGACGCTGCGTGTGAATCCCGAGGATGTCGGCCTGGGCGGGTACGTGCGCCCCGGCGACTGGATGCCGATGCGGGTTTCGATCGACAACCCCACGGCCGACGATGTGGAACTGACGCTGACCTGGCCGATGCGTGATGCGGACGGGGACGTCGCCGAGGCGCAGCGCACGGCGGTGATCAACGCGCAGCGGACCGAGCAGATGTGGCTGTATGCGCCGCTGCCGCTGAACGCGCGGGCGGATGTGCCGTGGACGGTGCGTGCTTCGCGCGCGGATGCGGACGGGCAAGGCGTTGGGATCGCGTTGGCGGACCCGCTGAACATCCGGCTGGATGCCGGGCGCTGGTTGCCGCCGGGCACGGCGATGATCGCGCTGATGAGCGGGCAGACGCTCGGGCTGGACGATTACGCACGTCAGACCACGCAGCACGAAGCGCTGACGCTGATCCAGGATTTGTCGCTGTCGGATCTTCCCGACGCGGCGCACGGGTTGGATGCGCTCGACGCGATTGTGTGGACGGCCGACACGGGCGGCGATCCGGCGGATCCGTCGGTGTCGCCGGCGATGCTGGAGGCGTTGCGGCAGTACGTGCGTGGCGGCGGGCATCTGGTGGTGGTGTTGCCGCGGGTGGGTCAGACCTGGACGCAGTCGCCATTGGCGGATCTTCTGCCCGTGCCGGCCGCGGCGGTGCGGCGGGTGACCGGGCGTGTGCCGCGGCTGCCCGGCGCCGCGACGAAGTCCGAGGCGGTGGATCAGGTGTCGATGCATGTCTTCGACGTGCCGGAGGGTTCGTCGGCGACGGTGCTTTTCCGTGATCAGGAGGACCGCCCGCTGGTGGTAGCACAGCGTCGGGGCCTGGGTGCGGTGACGCTGATCGGGATGGATTTGCGCGACGCGGCGTTCCGCGGGCAGCTCGAGCTTGGCTCGCGCCGGCTGTGGAACGATGTGTTCGGCTGGAACGCTCCGGTGTACACGGCCGAGCAGGAGCGTGTCGAGACCGGCCGGGTGGTGGACCGGATGCCGTCGCTTCGGCCGACGCGGGAGATGGAGGCGCGGCCGCTGGCGGACTTCATCGCCGGCCGAGTGGCGATGCGTGGCACGGTGGCGACGCTGACGCTGGTGGCGGTGGCGTTGTTGCTGCTGTACCTCGCGGCGGCGACGGTGTCGTTTTTTCTGGTTCGTCGGCGTGGTGCGCCGCATCAGGCTTGGACCGCCTTTGCGGCGGTGGTGGCGACGTTTTCGCTGCTGGCCTGGGGCGGGGCGTGGGTTGCCCGGCCGTCGGTGCTGCGGGTCGGTCACGTCAGCGTGCTGGATGTGGTCGTCGGACAGCATGGCCGGCCGGGCGAGGCGACGGCGCGTTCGTGGGTGTCGCTGTTTGTGCCGCGCTTCGGCACGGCGCAGGTGTCGCTTGGGGACGACGGCGACGGGACGATCGCGTCGCTGGGCGTTTCGGCTGACGGATTCAGCGCCGGCTTCCTCGATGCGCAGCGCTACGCGGTGGATGCCGACGATCCGCGGAGCCTGGCGTTGCCGGTGCGCTCGACGACCCGCCGACTCACGATTGTCGCGACCACCCGCAACACCCGCGACATCGCTGCCGAGCAGAGCGAAACCGGCGACGAGGCGCAGCTCGGCCCCGCCGCGTTCGTCGCCGATGAATCGCCGCGGCACGATCTCACGGAGGGGACGCTGAACGCCCGTTTGCGGCATGCGCTGCCCGGACCGCTGCGCGACGTGACGGTCGTGTATTGCCCGGGCGAGGTGTTCCGCGCCGGCAAGCGACAAGTGCAGACGCCCTGGGTCTGGCGGGTTGGCGTCGATGCGGCGTCGGGTCAGCGCACCGCGTGGCAGCCCGGCGAAACGTTGGTGATCGACGGTCGGCCGGCCGACGCCCTTGCATTATTCACGGTGCCGGCTGCGTACGACGCCGACCGGCAGATCAAGGACGAAGGCTTCCTCGGCGCGCTGCTCGATCAGCAGGGCGGCGTCACCGACCAACTGCTCGCCAACGACGCGTCGGTGGCGCGGCGGCTGCTGCTGCTGAGCTTTTTCGATGCGCTGCCGCCGCCGAAGTTCACGAAGCTCGATTGGCCGGCTCCGTTCACGCTGCAACGCCGGCTCGCGCGCCAGCTCGATCTCACACCGCTGCTCACAGGTCCACGGCTGATGGTGATCGGGCACCTGCAGGAAAGCCCGCTGCCCGTGGGGCTGACCGTCGATGGCCGGGTGCCGCCGGGTAGCGGGTGGACGATGGTGCGGCTGATCTACGATCTGTGAAATTCGGAAAAGGATGAAATCGAAGAAGATTCGGAAAACCCCAGCAAACTCAAGCCGCCCCAACTATTTTCTCGATGTTCTTGATCTTCTCGATGTTCCCATTCTCCCCCGCGCCCCATGATCCAGACCATCAATCTCACCAAGCGATACGGCGAGCTGATGGCGCTGGCCAACCTCAATCTCACGATCGAGGCGGGGCAGTGTTTCGGGTTCATCGGCCCCAACGGTGCGGGTAAGACGACGACCATCAAGATCCTCGCGACGCTGCTCAAGCCCACGTGGGGCGAGGCGCGGATCGATGGGTTGTCGGTCGGCCCGGTGCATGCGCGGCAGGTACGCCGTGCGATCGGGTATGTGCCGGACTACTTCGGCAGCTACGACGACATGGTCGTGAAGGAGTACCTCTCGTTCTTCGCGTCGTGTTACGGCCTCGAAGGCGATCAGCGCCGGCAGACCATCGGCGACGTGCTGGATCTGACCGACCTGTCGCACAAGGCCGACGCGGAGGTCAACGCGCTGTCGCGCGGGATGCAGCAGCGTTTGTCGGTGGCGCGGGTGCTGCTGCACGATCCCAAGGTGCTGCTGCTGGACGAGCCGGCAAGCGGCCTGGATCCGCGAGCCCGAATCGAGATGCGCGAGCTGCTCAAGGAGCTGCACCTGATGGGCAAGACGATCCTCATCAGCTCGCACATCCTGCTGGAGTTGGCGGACCTGTGCGACGTGTTCGGCATCATCGAGCAGGGCGACCTCAAGTTCACGGGCACGCTCGACGAGCTGCTTCACCGGGCGCGGGCGCAGAACGTGCTGCACATCACCGTCGGCGGCAATGCGGCAGAGGCCTCGCGCGTGGTCGGTTTGCTGCCGTTTGTCGAGCGGGTGGAACGCGATGGCAACGAGCTGACCGTGACTCTCGAGGCCTCCGTCGATGCGGCCAACGCCACGCCTCAGATCGCCGCGAAGCTGGTGGGTGGCGGCTTTGCGCTGCGTCGGCTGGACGAGGAGCGCGTCAACCTTGAGACCGCGTTTATGCGGCTGACCAAGGGCCTGGTGCAGTAGCGATCTGCACGCGGCGCGAAAAAAAGCACCCGACTTGCGCCGGGTGCTTGCCGTGGGTGGTCACGGCCCCCCTCTCTCGATGCCCCCCGATCCTTCTCCCTCTGCGTTGTCGCTCAGATTTTCGCGCTCTTGACGGTCTGGATGATCACCGCGGCCACCTTGTAGGGGTCGGCGGCGGAGTTGGGGCGGCGGTCTTCGAGCCAACCCTTCCAGCCGTTCTGGACGGTGCCGATGGGGATGCGGATCGAGGCGCCGCGGTCGGACACGCCGTAGCTGAACTTGTCGATGGACTGGGTTTCGTGCAGGCCGGTGAGACGTTTTTCGTTGTCGGCGCCGTAGACGGCGATGTGCTCCTTGATGCGGGGCTCGAAGGCCTGGCAGATCTTGTCGTAGACGGCCTTGGAGCCGGCGTTGCGGAGCGTGGAGTTCGAGAAGTTGGCGTGCATGCCCGAGCCGTTCCAGTCGCCGGTGACGGGTTTGCAGTGGATGGAGATCGAGATGCCGTACTTTTCGCCGCAGCGTTCGAGCAGGTAGCGGGCGACGTGGATCTGGTCGCCGGCGTTGGCAGCACCCTTGGAGAAGATCTGGAACTCCCACTGGCCGGCCATGACTTCGGCGTTGATGCCTTCGACGTTGAGTCCGGCCTGGAGGCACATCTCCAGGTGTTCTTCGACCAGTTCACGGCCGAAGGATTTCGACGCGCCGACCGAGCAGTAGTACGGGCCCTGGGGAGCGGGGTATCCACCGGCGGGGAAGCCCAGGGGGCGGGTGGTGTCGGGATCGACGAGGGTGTATTCCTGTTCGAAGCCGAACCAGAAGTCGTCGTCGTCGTCGTCGATCATGGCCCGGCCGTTGGTGGGGTGGGCCGAGCCGTCGGGGTTGAGCACTTCGCACATCACCAGGTAGCCGTCGCCCAGGCGGCCGGGATCGGGGCAGATGAAGACGGGCTTAAGCAGGCAGTCGGACGAGCCGCCCTCGGCCTGCTGGGTCGAGGAGCCGTCGAAGGACCATATTGTGCAGTCCTCGAGTTTGCCCGAGAAGTCGGATTCGATTTTGGTTTTGGAGCGGAGCGACTGCGTGGGGGCGTAGCCGTCCAACCAGATGTATTCGAGTTTGCTCTTGCCGCTCATGCTGGGTCAGGTCCTTGAAAAGGGGGTGAATCGCACCGCGTCCCGCGACGTGGGTTCATCTATGTAGCCGAAAGTGGTGTCGGCTTCAAGGGGATCGGCGCGAAATCTGCCCAATTTTTCCCAGGCCACTTGGCTGGATGCTTCAAGTCACGCTCCGCGTCTCGGCTGACTGCCTAAAAAATAGGCATTACTCTCGATTGTCCTCGGATCAATCCGGGGGCAGCAAGCGGCGCAGGGATTGCCCGTAAGCGACCGCTTTGGCGACGACTTCGTCCATGGATTCCTTGACGATGAAGTGGTCGCCGTTGATCAGCGTGATCGTCGTGTCGGGCTTTTCTTCGACCGTGCGGATGAGCTCGGCGTTGAGGATGAACGGCCGGTCGTTGAGGCGGGTGACGCGGATCATGGGGCTGATTGCCTGATAGATGAGTGATGATTGATGATCTCAGAGGGCGGTTGCGTTTCTTGCCTTCAATCATCTATCCGAGATCATCAATCATCTATCTCAAAGTCGCCAGCAGTTCCTGGAGCAGTCGGTCGGCGGTCTGGATGACGCGGCTGTTGGCGGAGTAGCCGGTGGACATGTTGATGAGTTCGACGAATTCTTCGGAGAGTTCGACGTTGGAGAGCTCGAGGGTTCGTCCGACGACCGAGCCGGCGTTGCCCGTGCCGCCGGCGACGACAACCGGCGCGCCGGAGTTGGCGGTGGCCTGGTAGAGCCAGCCGCCGTCGGCGGAGAGGCCTTCGTTGTTGGCAAAGGTGGCAAGGGGGAGTTGGCCGAGGGTGCGAAGCAGGCCGTTGGAGAATATGCCGGTGATGATGCCGGACTCGGCGATGTCGAAATCGACCAGCGTGCCGATGCTCGAGCCGTCCTGGCTGACCGAGGCGATGGTGGAGTTGGTGTCCACGAGCGCGGTCACGGCGCCGAAGGGGTCTCGGAACCTGATGCCCAGGGTCAGCGGCGTGTCGGCCCCGGTGTTGATGCGGTCGATGCTGACGTCGACGTTGTCGATGGTGAGCAGCTCGCCTTGGGTGTTGAAGCTGACCAGCCCGGTGCCGAGCAGCTTGTCGAGGTCGGTGTCTTCGCTGCTGGTGGCGAAGTAGCGCCACTGGGTGCCGTTGGAGTCCTTGTTGACCATCGTGACGGACAGGTCGACCTGGATGGTATTGCCCAGCGAGTCGTAGACGACGGTGGAGGTTCGGGCGGATTCACCGGTGGCTTCCTGGGCCTGGGTGAAGGTGAAGGGGGTGCTGGGTGTGGTGGCGGCGTTGATGACGAGGTTGGCGTCGCCGAGGGCGATCGCGTTGGCTTCGCCGACGTTGGATTCGATGTTGATGATGCCGGCCCCGTCGATCGTGACGCCGGCGGTGCCCTGTGTCTGGTCGATGCCCATGAACGCGTCCATGAAGTCCATGAGGTCCTGCACGGTGGTGCCGAAGCCGTCGGAGTCGGTGGTGTTGGCCGCGCCGACTTCGAAGGTGGTATCGGGCGCGTCGGCGCCGCCGCGGGTGGCGCCGGTGAAGGTGATGACGTCGCCGGCGGCGAGTGGCGCGCTGCCGTCGCCCAGGAACAGGCCGGCCAGGGTGGTGGCGGCGGTGGCGGGGACGGTGGCGGCGGCGTTGCTGAAGAGCGCGGGGAACTGCGTGATGCTGCCCTGGGTGGCGAGCTCACCACCGGCGTTGAGGTTGCCGGCGAACTTGACTTCGGTGGTGGGCTCGGCGACCGAGAGCACGCCGATGGGAATGTTCACGTCGTCGAGGACGCCCTCGACGACGTTGTAGTCGTCGTCGATGTTCCAGCCCTGGACTTTTGCGCCTCCGCCGGCGACGAGGTTGAAGTCGCGGTCCAGGGAGAAGTTGCCGTTGCGGGTGTAACGTTGGTTGTTGCCGTCGGCGACGATGAAGAATCCGTTGCCCTCGATGGCGGCGTCGGTGTTCGAGCCGGTGGGTTCCATGGAGCCGGTCGAGAAGTTCTGGGTGATCGAGCCCAGGCCGACGCCCAGGCCGATCTGCGCGGGGTTGGTTCCGCCGAGCACGCCGGTGGGCGCGGACCCGGGGCGTAGGGTTCGGGCGATCTGGGCCTCGAAGGTGACGTCGGACTTTTTGTAGGCGGTGGTGTTGACGTTGGCGATGTTGTTGCCGGCGACGTCGATGCCGATGGAGGCGGCCTTGAGACCGGTGAGCGCGATGTTGAGCGAGTTGGTGAGAGCCATGACGGAGGACTTCGTGCTTGCGTGAAGGGAAGGGAGG
>CAZIXN010000016.1:9300-25258 GCA_964543215.1 uncultured Phycisphaera sp. | reverse complement strand
CCCCGGAAGCCCCCGGAAGCCCCCGGAAGCCCCCGGAAGTCCCCCGGAAGTCCCCCAGAAGGTCCGGACGTGGCGTCTCGTCGACTCGGATTCGGGTTTGAAAGTGTCCGCCATACCCCGGTGTCGAGATGCGCACCTCTCCCGCCGCCGCCGCGCCCCGGGATGCGCAACCCGTCGGGTTGCGGCTGCGGGGTTGGGCGGACACCTTCCGGGGGGCCGCGGCTATCGTTCGTCGGCTTGCCCAGATTCACAGGCCCGGGTTTGCGTCGCGGTGTTCTTCCCGCACGCGGGAATAATCGCCCCCAATCCGGACAATTCGCGGAGATCGACTGGAGTTTTGGCGACAACTGGGTAGCTTTTGTCCGGAGGTCGAAAGCTCTGGCAAAAGCGCCACCCAACATCACGCCCCGCCGATGGCGGAAGAACGGCTGGAACCGTGTGCGCCTCGCGGCGTTGCTGGTGGCGACGATTGCGGCGGTGGCGATCTGCTGGCCGGGCTGGGCGACGATCTGGCACGCTTCGACCACCCAGGATGCGAATGGGTACGTGCTGCTGGTGCCGCTGATCGTGGCCTGGCTGGTGTACGCCCGGCGGATGCGGTTTGGCGTGATCCGTCCGCGCTTCGATTGGGTCGGGCTGCCGGCGGTCGCGCTGGGTGCGGTTTTGTACGCGACCTGGCGGACGACCGACGAGCCGCAACTGGGCGGGACGCTGGGCACGGTGCTGATCTTCGGTGGGGCGGTGGCGTGTGCGGTGGGGCGGGCGGTGGTGGTGAAATTCCCCTCGGCGTGGGTGGCGTTGCTGTTATTGAACCCGATCCCCGGCCGGATCGTGCAACCTTTGAGCGATGCGTTGCAGATCGCGGCGGCGCACCTTGCCTGCTCGATCTATGAATTGATGGGGGTGAACAGCCTGGTGATCCACGGAGAAATTGTCTGCGGGCTGGGCGGGGCGGGGCGGCGGTTGCCGCTGGAGGCCACGCCCGACGTGCTGCCGATGGCGACGGCGCTGATGCTGGTGACGTACGGCTTTGTCTTTGCCTCGCCGATCCGCGGGGTGGTGCGGACGATTCTGCTGCTGCTGGCCCCGCTGGCGGCGCTGTTGGGCGGGACGCTGGCGCTGGTGGTGACGATCTGGCTTCAGCATCGCGGCGGACAGGGGTTGGACGCCCAGGGGCAGGTTTTGCCGACGGCCGAGGCGCTGGACGGGCTGTGGCTGTTCGCGGGGCAGGCGGCGGTGTTGCTGGTGGCGTTCGCGGCGCTTTTGGGGGTGATGCGTCTGCTGGCGTGGGCGGCGGTGCCGTCGCGGCGGTTTTCGTTGGCTCAAGGCCGATAAGCCAACGGTGAATCGTGCCGATCATCACGGTTGCCCGGCGATCAGGCATAGGCTTCAAGGGGCCGATGCGTTAGATTGGTGGACGGTCCGACCGAGATCAGGGTCAATCCGCAGTCCGAATCGGCCGAAAGATGCTCGTAGCGACGGCGTGGAGCGGTAGGGCTGTGTGGCCCGGCCGGAGATTCGACGCCGATAAGTGGGTTGAATGCACCGCTGGCAAACCGCCGGCCATTGGGTGCGTAAGACCATGGACGCAATCCGAGGCACCGGCCTCGCAGACGACTTGCCCACCGCCCCGACTCGCCTTTGAGTCAGGGGCGCGGAGCGGGAGAACCACACCTAACCGCGCAGGGTTTACCCGGCCGGTCTCAGGGGATCCAGAAGATGAGCCAGGACCCGAACGCACAAGCCGCCCTCGAGTTTGCTTCCGCCGAGGAAGAAGCACGCCGGCGACGTGAAATGGTCATCGCGCTGTTCCGTGGCCGCCTGCATTGGGCGGTGATCCTGGCCTTGGTGCTGGGTTCGGCGGCGGCGGTGGCGGGCTATTTCAGCCAGAAGCCGGTGTACCAAGGCGCCGGCGTGGTGACGGTACAGCCCGAGGTCGAGAGCATCGTGGGCAAAGACCCCCGGACGGGGTTGCCGCCGATGTTCCTGGCGTATCTCAAAGGCCAGATGGGCACGATCGTCAGCCAGCAGGTCGCCGATCGCGCGATGCAGAGCGACACGTGGAAGGAAGCGTTGCGGACGACCGGCTCGGAAGAGATTTCGTCGGCGAAGTTCGCCTCGACGCTCGATGCGGAGATGGTCAGCACGACGGACTACAACATTGCGGTGACCTTCACGCACGAATCGCCGGCCGTGGCGACGGCGGCGGTGAACGCGGCGCTCGAGGCCTACCGGGGCATCTATCAGCAGTCTGAATCCAGCGAAACCGATCAGCAACTCGCCAAGGTCAAGGCCGAACTCCGCCAACTCAAGCAGGAAGAGCGGATGGTGATGAGCCAGATTGAAGCGCGGCTACCCACGGAACTGGACCTGTTTCGTCCCCGGCTGCAGAAAATGAACGAGGAGTTGATCGAAATTCAGCGCGAGCTGCGTGCGACGCAGACGGCGCTGGCGTTCATGTCGCCCGAAGCGGCGAAGGCCAGCGGGCTGGAAGAGTTCCAGGACCCGCAGGTTCTGGCGATGGAAGAAGAGATCGATGCGCACGAGATGCGGATCGAGATGCTCAAGTCGCTGGGGTACGGGGAGCGTCACCGGGACGTGAAGGAAGCCCGCGCGATGGTCAACGTGATCAACGCCCGGAAGCAGCGGTACACCGAGCAGGTCAAGGCCGGCGACACGCCCAGCGGCGCGAACACCGAGGTCGCCAAGCTGCGTCGGGCCGAGCAGCAGTTGCGTCAGCAGCAGGGCGAGTTGGAAGCGAGGATTTCCGACAGCGACAAGCTGTTGCAGTCGATCGCGCCGTACACGCTGCAGCTCGAGACGGTGGCGGGGCGGATCAAGTGGCTGGAGGCACAGGAATACAACACGAAGCTGGCGGGCGACGCGACCAAGGACCGAGTGCGTGTGGCGCAGTGGGCCAGCGAGCCGACCAAGCCGAGCAACGCGTCGTCGCGGCTGCAGTTGGGCGTGCTGGGCTTCATCGCCGGCGGGGGCATGGGCCTGGCGCTGGTGGTGATGGTGGGCCTGCTGGACTCGCGTCTGCGTCACGCGGCGGACGCGAAGAGCGGTCTGCGGGACGTGCGGATGCTGGGCGTGCTGCCCTCGCTGCCGGACAACCTGGCCGACCCCGAACAGGCCGAGCGTGCGGCGCACGCGGTCAACCACATCCGCACGCTGCTGCAGATCAGCGGCGCGAACACCCGCGTGTTCAGCATCACCGGCCCGGCGGCGGGTTCGGGCAAGAGTTCGCTGACGGTGGCGCTGGGCCTGAGCTTCGCGGCCACGGGCAACAAGGTGCTGCTGATCGATTCGGACATCGTGGGTGCCGGTTTGACGCGACGCCTGGGTGCGGTGGTGAACAAGCCCTTCGACGAGGTGGTGCGTGAAGACGGCCGGGTGTCGGCGATGCAGCTCGAAGAAGCCGAGCAGCGTGCGATGGGCAAGGGCATCAATTTGATGGACGCGCTGATCGAGATCGGCGCGCTGTCGCGCGACGAATGCGAGAAGCTGGCGCGGCGTCGCAGCGATGCGGCGCTGGGTGTGCTGGACGCCTGCAACGGCGAAGCGATCGAGGCGTGCATCGCCGAGACCGGCATCCCGCGGCTGCACGTGCTGCCGGTGGGGTCGGCGCGGCCCGAGGACGCCGGCCTGCTGTCGCCCAAGTCGCTGGAACGCATGTTCAACTCGGCACGCGAGGCGTACGACATCGTGCTGGTGGACACCGGCCCGGTGCTCGGCTCGCTCGAAGCATCGATGGCCGGCGCCGAGGCCGACGGCACGGTACTGATCGTCTCGCGCGGCGACTCCAAGGGCGTCGCCACCAGGTCGCTCGAACACCTCCAGAGCGTCGGTGCCCGCGTGATCGGCGTCGTGTTCAACCACGCGCTCGAATCCGATCTGGGCGAAACCAGCTACGGCTCGATGGTCAGCCAGGACCGCCGCGGCGGCCAGATCCAGGTCGACCCCGCCGCCGCCGCCCGCTTCGGCCCGCTGGGTTCGGCGGTGGCGACCTACGCCCCGTCGTCGGCGCTGCGTGAGCCCGTGCGAGCGTCCAACGGCCGGTCGCTGGTGGGCTCCAGTTCCAACGGCGACCACTGAGCCGGCCGCGTGGGCGGGTCGCCGAGAAAAACTTTCGCGATAACGCGGAAATTCGGGCTGCCTGAGGGGAAACCCGCGCGTAGGCCGATAAGCTCTGGACGTGTACCGTGACCCCCAACGCATGATCAGCAACGTCAAAGAGCCCGCCGCCGATCCGATCCGCCTGCACACGGTGTGGGGGTTGGATGCGCTGCAGCTCCACGACCGCTTCTGGGCGGCCCGCGGCGTACAGGTCGTCCGCCAGGGCCAGCCCATCGATTTGGTTCACGACGCCGAGCTGTACCTGCTGGCCGACCGCCACTGCCTGTCGATCTTCCGGATGCAGCAGATCGTCGACACGATCTCCTGGCTCAAGCCCAAGCTGCTGTTTGTCCGCCTGCACAACACGCGCGACCAGGGCTACCGCGAGCGCGTGCTCACCGATCGTGACAACAAGTTCGTGAAGTTCGAGCGGGTCTACGGCGCGTCCGACTGGCGGCTGGGCCGGGTCGCGCTCACGTCGCACCGCCATCTCGCCATCGCCTGGCAGCAGGCCACCGACCCGCGCGCCGGCTGGCAGGCGCTGCGCCGCGGCATCGACGCCAACGACCGCACCACGCTTTCGGTCAAGGGCCACGTCTTCGACGCCGGCGACAACCACGAGGTCATGGAGTTCGTCCGCGAACTGGTCTCGATGTGGAAACGCCCCGACGCCACCATCCCCCGCGCCAGCCGCATCAACCACGAAGCATGGGCCGACGCCTCCGTCGAACCCACCAACGGCACGCGTTTCGTCGGCCCGGTGTGGGTGGGCAGCGGACGCCGGCTCGATGGCGTGAGCAGCGTCGTCGGGCCCGCCGTGCTCTGGGATGCGCCCGAAGCCCGGCCGCGCGTCGAACGCCTCGAATGGAACCGCATCGAGCCCACCGACGTGCTCGTCCGCCCCGTCAAAACCCGCGCGATGTCCACGCTGCAACGCGGAAGCAAACGCGCCTTCGACGTGGTCCTTGCGCTGCTGCTGGGCCTGCTGAGCCTGCCGCTGTACCCGTTCATCATGCTGGCGATCTATCTCGAAGACGGACGGCCCTTCTTCTTCGGCCACGTCCGCGAGTCCATTGGCGGCAAGGAGTTCCGGTGCTGGAAGTTCCGCACCATGTACAACAACTCCGAAGAGATCAAAGCCACCATCGCCCACCAGAACCAGGCCGACGGCCCCCAGTTCTTCATCGAGAACGACCCTCGCATTACGCGCGTCGGCCGGTTCCTGCGTAAGACCAATCTCGACGAGCTGCCGCAGTTCTGGAACGTGTTGGCCGGGCACATGTCCGTCGTCGGGCCGCGCCCCAGCCCGTACAAGGAGAATCAGTTCTGCCCATCGTGGCGCGAAGCCCGACTCTCGGTCCGACCGGGCATCACCGGCCTGTGGCAAGTCAAGCGATCCCGCGTTGCCGGCAAAGACTTCCAGGAATGGATCCAGTACGACATCCAATACGTCGAAACCGTGTCGTGGAAACTGGACTTGTGGATCCTCTGGAAAACCGGCATGGGGATGCTGGGCAAGTGATTCCGCGCAGCAGTTCCACCACCGAAGGACCACCGAAGGCACATCAGCAGATTGACCACAGAGAGCACAGAGGGCCGCCGAGCCGAGCATTGAGATGGGTGATTCCGGTAAAGATGGTTGCGCGCACCGGATTCTTGGGGCCGCGATGGAGGTGCACCGTGCGTTGGGGCCGGGGCGCTTGGAGTCAACATACGAGGCTTGTTTCGCGTACGAGTTGGCGGCGATCGGGTTGGAGGCTCAGCGTCAACTCGAACTGCCGGTGAGCTGTCGCGGAAAACAAATCAACGCGGGGTATCGCATCGACCTGCTCGTTGAACGGCGGGTGGTCGTCGAACTGAAAGCCGTCGATCGCATCCGACCGATCCACGAAGCCCAACTCATGACCTATCTCCGCCTCTGCGGGTTTAAGACCGGCCCGCTGATTCATTTCAACGTCACCAGACTCATGGACGGTGTGAAGCGACGCGTCATCTGACACATTTCTGATTTCACTCTGTGGCTCTCTGTGCACTCGGTGGTGAATTTCCTTCGCCAATCTGCGAAAGTGTTCTAGAATTGGGCCGTCCGACCGTCACTGCGAGAAAGATGTCCATGCGCGATCAATCCCCTCGAGGGCCTCAGTTCCAACCGCTCGAGCCCCGGCAACTGCTTTCCTCGGTCCCGCTTGTGCCCGTCGGCGAGCAGCCCGATGGCGGACTTTCGGGCAAGGTCGTGTACCTCCACGGCGGGCACGGCTACACGGCCGACAACCTGGGCAGCGGGTCGTGGGGAACCCAGCGGCCGAATCTCAACGGCATGGTCGAGGACCTGGGCAACCAGGATCAGATGACTTTCCTGGCCGATTACCTGTTCAACGCCGGGGCGACCGTCGTGCCGTTGCGCCCGGTCGGGCATCAGCCTTTCGAGGTGGTGCTGGACAACGACGACGCCGGCGTGACGTTCACCGGCGGGTGGAGCAACAGCAGCGCGAACCTGTACTTCGGGTCGCCCGGTGATGTGCCGTACCGCTTCGCGTCCACCAGTGCCACCGAAACCGCCGTGGCCACGTACCGCCCGAATCTGCCCAGCGAGGGCTATTACCCGGTGTACGCCTGGACGCGTTCCGGATCGGACCGCGCGTCGGACCACCTCTACCGCGTGAACCACTCCGGCGGCTCGACCGAAGTCACGGTCAACCACCGCATGGTCGGCAACGGCCTGGTGTATCTCGGCACGTACCACTTCGACCGCGGCACGGAGGGCTCGGTGCAGATCAGCAACCGCAGCAGCGAAGCCGGCCGCGTCGTGATCGCCGACATGATCCGCTTCGGCAACGGCGTGGGCGACATCGACCGCGGCGGTGGCGTGTCCGGTCAGCTGCGCGAAGACGAGGCGGGGCTGTACTGGGTGCAGTGGCACGTCGAGCGTTCGCAGGGCATCCCCACCAGCGAGTACCGCACCAGCAGCGCCGACAGCAGCGCAACGGTGTCGCTGGCGCCGCGCTATGCCGAGTACATGAACCGCGAGGCCGAGGGCTCGCTCAGCGACCGAGTGTTCGTGAGCTTCCACTCCAACGCCGGCGGGGGCAGCGCCCGCGGCGTGCTCGCGCTGCTCAACGGCAACAATCGCGCCAGCGCCGCGACGCCGAACCAGTTCCTGCTGGCCAACACGCTGGGCCGGGAGGTCAACGACGACCTGGTTGCGCAGAACGGTCAGTTCGAGCACAACTGGTTCAACCGCAGCGTCGTCACGCTGGACCGCACCGACATCGAGTTCGGCGAGATCAACAACGAGGTGATCGGCGGCGAGTTCGACGCGACGATCGTTGAAACGGGTTTCCACGACAACGTGCAGGATGCGCAGCTGTTGCGTGATCCGAAGGTGCGCGATGCGCTGGCGCGTTCGACGTATCAGGGCCTGGTGAATTATTTCCGGGCGGTGGACGGCAACACGACGCCGGCCACGAAGCTGCCGCCGCCGGTGGAGAACCTGCGGGCCACCCCGGTGGGCGTCGACGGCCAGGTGATCGTCGCGTGGACCCCGCCGAGCGCCAACGCCTATGCGGGCGATGCGCCCACGGGGTACCGCGTCTACGCCTCGACCAACGGGCGGGGCTTCGACGGCGGAACGTTTGTCGCCGGCGGCGCGACCACCGGCGCCGTGCTCACGGGGCTGGACCCGGCCCAGGGCGTGTACTTCTTCAAGGTCGCGGCCGTCAACGCCGGCGGCGAATCGCTCACCAACAGCGTCGTCGCCGCCACGGCGTATCAGGCGGATCAGCGCGTGCTGATCGTGGATGGCTTCGACCGGCTCGACCGCACGCTGAACCCCACGCAGGCGTTCGGCAGCTCGACGACCGAACGGGTGCGGCCGGCGCTGAGCAACAACGGCAGCTACGCCGTCGAGCACGCGCTGGCGATCGAGGCGTGGGCGCCGCGCGGCATCGCGGTGACCACGGTGCAGAACGAAGCCATCGCCGATTTCACGATCGATCTCAACGCTTTTGACGCCGTCGTCTGGATCCTCGGCGAGGAATCGTCGGCCGACGACACGTTCAACACCGCCGAACAGGGCCTGGTCTCCACGTATCTCGCCAACGGCGGCAAGCTCTTCGTCAGCGGCGCGGAGATCGGCTGGGACCTGGACCAACTCAACAACGGCCGGACGTTCTACAACCAGACGCTCCGGGCGGATTTCGTCGCCGACGACGCCAATACGTATCAGGCCGTCGGGACGGCGGGCTCGATCTTCGCGGGCATCTCGCTGAGCTTCGACGACGGCACGTTCGTCTACGACGCCAATTTCCCCGATGTGATCACGCCCAGCAACGGCTCGACGCTGGCGCTGACCTACGGCTCGTCGGCCGGCGGCGGCGGGGCGGCGGTGCAGTTCAACCAGCAACTGGTGATGCTCGGCTTCCCGTTCGAAACGATCCTCAGCGAACGCGACCGATTCGACATCATGGGCGCAACGCTCGGATACTTCGGCCTCGACGGCGGACTCACGCGCTTCGATCGGCTCACCGACTTCGGCGATCCGCGCTACGGCGACACCGGGACGTGGACATCGCTGAGCGGCGGATACAACGCGGGTACGCAGCGTGTGATCACCAGCCCCGCGCCCAGCGCTGCCGCGACGTGGGATACGCTGATTCCGCTCGCCGGAACGTACGAACTGCTCATCCATCACGGAGCCGTCACCGACGCGGCAACGTCCGTGCCGTACGCCGTGCAGACCTCCGCCGGCAGCGAATTGGTGACACTCAATCAGCGCGTCGATGCGGGGCAGTGGCGCTCGGCGGGTATCTACGACCTCGACGCCGGCGTGAACACGCTCACGCTTATCGCCGGTGCCGCGACCGGCGGGACGCGTATCTCGGCCGACGCGATCCGCTGGGTCGGCGTGTTCGACGACCTCACGCCCGGGGACGCCGACCGCGACGGCGACGTGGACTTCACCGACGCCATGATCCTCGTGAGCGCGATCCGCGGCGGCAACAACGTCGACCGGACCTGGGCCGAGGGCGACTTCGACTTCAACGGCGTCGTGGATCAGGCCGACCTGGCGATCTTCACGGCGAGCTATCAGGGCGTGGCCAACGCGCCGACAAGCCCGGTGCCGCCGAGCGCGGTCCTCGTGGCAACGCCCGCCGATCTGGGGCGGCTGCTCAACGGTGAACGCATCACCCCGCCGACCGGCGGCGTGAGCGCGGCAAGCGTGTCTTCGATCGCGTTTGCGAGCCTGACCGAGGACGACCTGATCCTGCCGACGACGCGCGCCGCTTCCGCGACGTCAACCGCCCGCCGCACCGGCTTTACCGCCCCGGCGCGTACCGTGTCACCCACTCCGGTCCCGCGCCAGGTCCTGTTCCCCGCGGCGTCAGCGGTACAGGTGTCCACGCGGGCCCAGATTCCGATGTCCCCGCCGCGCGCCGGGGCGTTGCCCGACACGCCTTCCATGCTGGTTGAAGGCGAGGCCCGCGGCGAGCAGGACCCGCGCTTTATGCGCCGGGCCTTGCGGCGCTGATCCGTCGGACATGAGCGGCGGCCGGTGGCCGGAGCGATTGTTTGGTAATCGGTGACCGATCGACGATGATCGAAGCATGAACGAAACGACCGCGACGATGATGCACGGTTCGGACGTGCGCGCCTGGGTGGATCGGCTGGTGCGGTTTGACGGCCCGCCGGACCAGTTCCTGCGGGAGTTGCTCGCGGTGCAGTGCCGGTTCGCGGAGGTTCCCGCCGGGGCGGTGATGCGGATGACGCCCGGCACGCCGGCCCTGCCCGATGGCGACGGTTCGTCGCCGTCTCCAACGTCCGGGATGCGCATCGAGGTGCTCGCCGCGCAGCCCGTGCTGTCGCCCCACGACACGCCGCCGCTGTGGCTGGCTCAGGCGGTCGAAGCGCTCAAGCTGGCGACAAGAAACGGGCAGGCGCTCGCCGAGGCCAAGGTGTTTCCGCTGGCGCACGCCGACGGGATGTACGGCCACGGCGCACGCGAGCACCTGATCCTGCTGCCCACGTCCGGACTGACCTCGCTGGACGGCGTCGAGGCGTTCGTCGTGCCCACGGGCGACACCGCCGCGGCGCAGCGCACGCGGCAGCGCCTCGAACTGTCGCTGGCGCTGCTCACGCTCTACGAGATGCGGCGGACGCTCGGCCAGCGCGACGCCGACCTCGAAGGGCTCGCCACCGCGACGCGGGCGCTGACCGCGGCGAACGCGCAGACGAAGTTTCGCGCGGTGTCGCTGGCGTTCTGCAACGAGCTGGCGTCGCGCTTCGGGGCCGAGCGGGTAAGTCTCGGGATCCTCGAAGGCAAGTACGTCAAGCTGCGTGCGATGAGCCAGACCGAGCACGTCAACCGCAAGATGGCGGTCGTGCAGCGGCTCGAGGCGGCGATGGAAGAGTGCCTTGATCAGGACGTGGAGGTGTACGTGCCCGCCTCGTCGGAGGTGGGTTTTGTCAACCGGGCGCACGACGCGTTGGCGGCCGATCAACGGATGTCGGCGGTGTGTTCGCTGCCGATCCGTCGGGAGGGTGAGCCGGTGGCGGTGGTGACGGTGGAGAAGACGCAGGGGCAGGCGGTGGTGGCGGGCGAGATGGATTTTCTGCGGATGGCCTGCGACCTGGCGGGGCCGCGGCTGCTGGAGCGCCACGAGCGCGACCGCTGGTTCGGCGCACGCTGGGCGGCGGGTTCGCGCGCGGGGCTTGCGATGTTGGTCGGCCCGCAGCACTCGTGGGCCAAGGCGGCGGCGGTTGGGCTCCTGGCCGCGACGCTGCTGCTGACGTTCGTGAAGATCCCGTACCGGATCGATGCGCCCTTCGCGTTCGAGGCGGTGACGCAGCGGGCGGTGCCTGCGCCCTTCGACGGCTTTCTGGCCGAAGCGATCGCGCAGCCGGGCGACGAGGTCGCGGCCGGTGAGGCGCTCGGCCGGCTCGAAACCGACGAGCTGCGCTTCGAGCTCGCGGAGCGTCAGGCGGAGGTGGCGACGTACCGCAAGCAGGCCGACCTGGCGAGGCGGGAAGGCAAGGCGGTGGACGTCCAGATCGCGCAGGCGCAGGCGGACGAGGCGCAGGCGCGGATCGGCCTGCTGACGTTCCGACTGGAGCAGGCGACACTGCGGAGTCCCGTCGCCGGCCGGGTGGTCGTCGGTGATCTGCGACAGCGGGTTGGTGCGCCGGTTCGACGCGGTGATGTGCTGTACGAAGTTGCGCCGCTGGATCAGCAGCGTGCCGAGATGCTCGTACCCGATGCCGACATCACCGAGCTTTCCGAGGGCATGACCGGCACGCTGGCGGCGGCATCGCAGCCCGGCGACCCGATCGCCTTTGTGATCGAGCAGATCCACCCGATCGCCGAGGTGGTGGATGGTGGCAACGTGTTTCGCCTGAAGCTCAAGCTGGAGGGTTCGCGTTCGTGGCTTCGGCCGGGCATCGAAGGCGTGGCGAAGGTGGATATCGATCGCCGTGCGGCGGGCTGGGTGTGGACGCGTGATGCGCGGAACTGGCTTCGCATGAAACTCTGGTGGTGACACGCGCATGGATCGCCCGACTTTTCACGAATCCTGGTACCGCGTTCGAGAGCTTCGGCCGCGCTTGCGGTCGGTGGTGCAGGTGTACCGTCAGGACTACCGGGCGCAGACGTGGCACGTGCTGCGTGATCCCGGGAACAACCAGTTTTTCCGCGTGGATGAGTCGGCGTATCGGTTCGTGGCGCTACTGGACGGCCAGCGCACCGTCGGCGAGGCGTGGAATCGGGTGGGCGAACAACTCGGCGACGCGGCGCCGACGCAGGGCGAGGCGATCCAGCTGCTCGGGCAGCTTTACACGAGCAACCTGCTGACCGCCGAGCTGCCGCCGGACGCGGAGGGGATGTTCGACCGGTACAAGCGGCGGATCAATCGGCAGGTCGGCGGGTACCTGATGAACATCATGTTCGCGAAGATCCCGCTGATCGACCCGGACCGATTCCTGGATCGGTGGAAGCCGGTGGTGTCGTGGGTGTTCGGTCCGGTGGGCATCGCGCTGTGGTTCGTGCTGCTGTTCGCGGGCGGCTGGCACGTGGCGGGGCGGACGGGTGAACTGTTCGATTCGGCGGGCAACGTGCTGGACCCCAGCAACCTGCTGTACCTCTACGGCTCGTTTGTGTCGGCGAAGGTGGTCCACGAATTGGGGCACGGCTTTGCGGTCAAGCGCTTCGGCGATTCGGAGGGGACGGCCTCGGAGGTGCACACCATCGGGGTGATGCTGCTGGTGCTGATGCCCGTGCCGTACGTCGACGCGAGCAGTTCGTGGGCGTTCCGCAGCAAGGCGCGGCGGGCGTTCGTGGCGGCGGCGGGGATGTACGTGGAGCTGGCGCTGGCGGCGATCGCGGCGGTGGTGTGGGCCAACACCAGCGAAGGCACGGCGGTGCACGCGGTTTCCTACAACCTGATGTTCATTGCATCGGTGTCGACGATCCTGTTCAACGCGAACCCGCTGATCCGTTTCGACGGTTACTACATCCTCAGCGACCTGACCGAGACGCCGAACCTGTATCAGCGTTCCAACGATTACATGAAGTATCTGGTGAAGAAGTACGCGTACCGCGTGCGGAATCCGCGGAGCAGTGCGCACCGGCCGGCGGAGCGCTGGTGGCTCGCGTCGTACGGCGTGTGCTCGCTGGTGTACCGGGTGTTTCTTTTCGTGGGGATTCTTTGGTTCGTGGCGGACAAGCTGTTTTTCGTGGGGATCCTCATGGCGGGGTTGTCGATCATCGCGTGGTTCTTCGTGCCGCTGGGCAAGTGGGTGAAGTACCTGCTGCTGGATGCGGAGGTGGAGCGGACGCGGGGCTGGGCGCAGTTTGTGTCGCTGGCCTTTGTGCTGGGCGTGGTGGGTTGGCTGGGTTGGTGGCCGGTGCCGGATCGCGCGCGGGCGACGGGTCTGGTGGAGCCGGTGTTGTTTGAGCCGGTGTACGCGGGGGCGGACGGGTTTGTGACGGAGGTGGCGGGGAGGCAGGCGGTCGTCGCGGGGTCGCTGCTGTATGCGTCGGACAACGCGGAGCTGCGGAGCGAGCGGGATGCGCTCGATGCGCAGCTGCGAAGGTTGAGCGCGGAGCGGCGGAAGGCCCGGCTGGAAGGTGTGGCGGAGTCGCGGATCGTGGACGATCGGATCGTGGCGCTGGGGCAGCGGCTGGAGCGGGTGCGGCGTGATTTGGAAAGGTTGCGACGGGTTGCGGAACGCGGGGGCACGTGGGTGCCGCGTTCGGCGGATCGTCAGGTGGGGCGGTTTGTTTCGCGGGGCGAGGCGGTGGGGGTGTTGGCGTCGTTGGAGGCGACGGTGGTGCGGGCGGCGGCGGATCAGTACCTCGGGCCGGATTTGGTGCAGGCCGAGGCGAGGCAGAGCGAGGTGGAAATGAAGGTTGTCGGTCGGCCGGGCGTGACGTACCGCGGGGTGATCGAGCGGATCAGCGACGCGGGGCTGGACGAGTTGCCCTCCGCGGCGCTGGGTTATGCGGCGGGCGGGCCGTTGGCGATCGATCCCAGCGATGCGGAAGGTACGAAGACGGTCGAGAAGTACTTCGAGGTGCGCATCGCCCCGGAAGATTTGCCGGAAGGTGCGCCGGCGCTGATGGCGGGGCAGCGGGTGACGGTGCGTTTCACGTTCGCGGACAAGCCGCTGCTGTGGCAGGGTTGGCTGGAGTTGCAGCGGTTGTTCCAGAAGCGGTTTGGGGTTTAGGCGATGAGCAGTTTCTCGGTGAATCCCGGCGGCGTGGAGCCGATGGCGTCGGAGCCGGCGCGCGGTGCGGTGGAGGCGAACGTGCCGGGGACGCGCTACGAGCCGCCGTCGGCGTGGTGGCGGACGATGAGCAGCCCGCCGACGGCGAGCAGGAACCTTCGGGGATTCGATGCGGCGTGGGACGCGGTGCTGGCGCGGGCGGTGCCGTGGGTGCCGCGGACGCGGCGGTATCTTCGGCGGTCGCGGAGGGTGCTGCGGCACGACGCGGAGTTGGCGGCGATGTCCGAAGCGGAATTGGCGCTCGTGCAGACGCGGTTGCGTGAGGTGGTTCGGCGGGGGCGGGACACGGCGGCGGATCGGTTGCGGGCGTTTGCGGTGGTGCGGGAGTTGGCGGCGCGGACGCTGGGGCTGCGGGCGTACCCGAATCAGGTGGCGGCGGCGCTGGCGATGAGCGACGGGTGTTTCGCGGAGGTGGCGACGGGCGAGGGCAAGACGCTGGTGGCGACGATGCCGGCGGCGGTGGCGGCGTGGCGGGGGCGGGGCGTGCACGTGATCACGGCCAACGATTACCTCGCGGAGCGTGACGCGGAGACGATGCGGCCGGTGTACGAGGCGTGCGGCCTGAGCGTGGGGTTCGTGGTGGGCGCGACCGATCCGCGGGCGCGGCGGGAGGCGTATGCGTGCGACGTGACGTACACGACCAACAAGGAGGCGGCGGCGGACTTTCTGCGGGACCGCCTGGTGCTGGGTCGGACGCGGGGCTTGCCGGACGTGATGCTGGATCGGCTGACCGGCGAGCGGTCGGGACATCCGTCCGGGGGCGGGGGGTGGGGCGGGGCATCACGGATGGTGCAGCGCGGGCTGGCGTTTGCGATTGTCGATGAGGCGGACGCGGTGCTGATCGATGAGGGCGTGACGCCGCTGATCATCTCGGGCGATGCGCCCAACGCGGAGCTGACCGATGCGTTCGAGCGGGCCGCGACGCTGACGGACCGCTTCAGGCGCGGGGTTCATTTCAAGGTGAACGCGCAGTTCCGTGATGTGCGGCTGACGGCGGCGGGGCGGGAACATCTGTCGGCGATGGACGATGTGATCGAGCGCTTCAAGGGGCTGCGGCGGAGCGAGGAGCTGGTGACGCAGGCGTTGACGGCCAAGGAGTTGTTCCATCCCGGGCAGCACTACGTGGTGCAACAGGGCAAGGTGGTGATCGTGGACGAGTCGACGGGGCGGCTGATGCCGGACCGCACGTGGCGGGAGGGCCTGCACCAGGCGATCGAGGCCAAGGAGGGGATCGAGGTGACGGCCCCGAAGGACACGCTGGCGCGGGTTTCGTTCCAGCGGTTTTTCCGGATGTACGGCAGTTTGAGCGGGATGACGGGCACGGCGTGGGAAGCGCGGCACGAGTTGTGGCAGACGTACCGCACGCCGACGGTGCGCATCCCGACGCATCGGCCGTGCATCCGAAAGCAGCGTCGGGACACGGTGTGCGTCGACGCGGAAGCGCGGCGGGAGGCGATCGTGGATCGGGTCCAGGCGATGCACGAGGCGGGTCGGCCGGTGCTGGTGGGTTCGCGGACGATCCACGAGAGCGAGGCGCTCAGCGTGCGGCTGGATCAGCGGGGCGTGCCGCATTGCGTGCTTAACGCGGTGCGTCACGAGGAAGAAGCGCAGGTGGTCGAACGCGCGGGGTTGGCGGGGGCGGTGACGATCGCGACGAACATGGCCGGTCGAGGTACGGACATCAAGCTCGGGCCGGGCGTCGCGGAGGCGGGCGGGCTGCACGTGATCGCGGCGGAGCGGAACGATGCGCGGCGGATCGATCGGCAGCTCTTCGGGCGGGCGGGTCGGCAGGGCGATCCGGGTTCGGCCGAGGCGATCGTGGCGATCGACGATGAGGTGGTCAAGCGGTTCACGCACGCGATCGTGCGGGCGGTACTGCGGCGGCTGTCGCCGCAGTCGTTGGTGCGGGTGGCGCAGCGGAAGGCTCACGTCCGGGCGGTGGCGCAGCGACGGGGCGTCCTGAAGCGGGACCAGTGGCTCAGCGAGTCGCTGGGATTCGCGGGGGTGGAGTGAGGGGGGAGTGAGGGGAAGTCTGGACTGGTTGCGGAAGCAACCGGTCCGG
>CAZIXN010000016.1:0-9290 GCA_964543215.1 uncultured Phycisphaera sp. | reverse complement strand
GGGGGGGGGGGGAGAGTTGGTTTATTGGGAATTGGGTTGGGCGAGGTCGAAGGAGACTTCGAAGCCGGCGGGGAGGGTTTCGCCGGGGTTGGGGATCTCGAAGACGCAGCGGAAGGTACGGCTGGCCGAGTCGATGAGCGGGTCGATGGTTTTGAGCGTGGTGGTCAGCGGCTGGTCGGTGATGGACGGGTCGGCGGTGAGGGTGTAGGTCTGGCCGGCGCGGAGCAACCCGTAGGCCTCGATGGGCATGAAGACTTCGGCTTCCAGCGGGTCGAGTTGCACGAGGACCAGCATTTCGCCGCCGCGTTGGAGCGTGGCGCCAGGTTCGACGAGTTGTCGCAGGACCCGGCCGTCGAACGGCGCTTTGAGTTGGTGCTTGGCGAGCAGTTCCTGCTGGAGTTGCAACTCGGCTTGGGCGAGCGTCATCGAGTCTTTGGTGCTCTGGACGTTGGCGATGGCCTGGTCGCGTTGCAGCCGGGCGCGGCGGACTTCCCAGTCGCTGGCGGCGTTGCGGGACATCGCGTCCTCGGCACGGTCGAGCATGATCTGCATTTCCTGCTGGATCAGCTCGGCCTCTTCGAGCGCGGCCTGGCTTTCGACGCGGACTCTCGCCTTGAGCACCTCGACCTGCTGGATCGCGTCGTCCATGCGGGCGACGACGTCGCCGGCTTTGACGGCGTCGTTTTCCTCGAAGGGCAGGGCTTCGACGATGCCGTCCAGCGGCGCGGCGAGCGTGACGCGGGCGCTGGGCACGACGATGCCTTCGACGATTTCGCCGAAGGTGGGGAGCGCGTTGGAGGCGAGCGCTATTGCCGTAAGCACGCCGATCGCAGCGGGTTTCAAGACGCCTGCTCCGGGCCTGTTTGGCCACCTTGCGCCGGCGGCTTGATTTCGCCGAAACGCTCTTCGTAAGCGCGGATGATCCGGCCCAGCTCGATGGCCAGGCCCTTGGCGGTGCGGTAGTTCACGATCGCGCGGTGCTGCCAGTCCAGTTGCACCACGCCGGCGGGCGCCTTGGGGTCGTTGCCCGCCTGCCGGTTCATCTGCACCATGTTGAAGCCCAGGTCGATCATGACTTCATCGGTGGTCGTGTTGACGCGGAAGGCGTTGGCGTAGTGGGTGGCCATGTTCTGCTCGTTGACTTTGAGTTGGAACTGGCGCTGGTCGCCGGCTTGCTGGGGTTTGTTGCCTTCGGACATCGCGGGCCTCCTGCGGGTACGGGTTCTGATTCGGGAAGGTCGGGCGACGCGGAGTCGCGGGGATACGGGAAGTCTTTATAGCGGAAGCGGCGGACGCCGCGCGGCGTGGCCGGCGTTCGTTTCGCGTGAGCCTCATTCCCCGAAGGGCACGAGCTGGTTGTCCCAGCCGGGCTGGGTGGGCAAGGCGGTGTCGAAGAGGTCTCGCTCGAGGCCGTCGGGATTGGGCTGCGTTTCGACGAGGCGAAAGACGGTGAGGTCGCCGTCGGGGTCGCCGAAGCGGATGTCCACGGGCAGGAGCGAATCGGGGTCGAAGGTGATGCAGACGGCTTGGGCGTCGACGCCGGGCTTGGGCTTGAAGTCCAGCGTGATGCCCGCGGGGGCGTCGCCGGGGCGGTCGGCGTCGTCGCGCTGCGTGATGTCGTAGGTCTGCTGAGCCTGGGCGCGATTGAGACGGATGGGCACGGGCAGAGCGGCGGCGGGGTTGTCGGCGGCGTCGTCGAGCGGCCGGAGGCCGCGTCGGGTCGCGCGTCGGGTGGACTCGTCACGGTCGAGGAACCAGTCGCCGTCGAAGATCAGCCACTGGTTGGCGGGGACGATTCGGCCGTCGATGTTTTCGCGTTGCAGGTGCACAGCGAGGCGTTCAGCGGTGGCGGCGGGACCGTCCTGAGGGAAGCTCCGGGGTGCGGCGTACCACAGTTCGCCGAAGCGGATCTGTTCGTCGCCGAGCAGGCCTTGGACGGTCGTGTAGCGGAGCCTGGCGTGGAGGGTGCGGATCGCCTCGGCGCGGGCCTCGATGCGGTCGAGGAGTTGGTCGAGGTCGTCGTGGCCGACGGGCGCGTCGGGCGGAGCGTCTTGCGGTTCGCTTGGAACGACCGGCGTGTCGGTGGACGCGGGTGAATCGGGGGCTGCCGCTTCCTCAGCGCTGGGTATCGCAGGCGGCGTGGGCGCGACAGGCTGGGGCGGTTGCGCGGTTGCACAACCGGCGAGGGTGGCGATGGACAAAAGAATTGATTTTGCCCACGCCGCGAGGTTCACGGTTGCGCTATTCCGGCGTCGGAGCGAAGCGTGGGACGCTGCGTGTTGGACGGGGTGAAGATCGGCTGGCCGGGCAGGGCGGTGGCGGCGGACGGTGCTGGCGTCCAGTGTTCCGCCGGGGCCGGCCGTCCGAAGTCGGCATCGACCGCCGCGCCGCCGACGGGCAACAGCAGGGGAAGCATGAACAGGCCGACTTTCAGCCGGAACCGATTGGTGAACCATGTTTTCACCGCCGGAGTATAACCGGACTTATTCGGACCTGTGAAGCTGGGCAACCGAATTTCGAGTCGCTGCCGCGGGCCCGAGGAAGACGGAGTTATCACGCGGCGTCGTCCAGCGGGAACCGGCGGAACACCGATCGCGTCGGGTCGAGCTCGCGGAGGGCGTGTTCGACGCGTTCGGACTGCGGGCCCAGATGGCCGACGTAATACCCCGCCAGGCAGGGGTGCGACGCGAGCCGATCGAGTTGTTCGCGGACGGCTCGGGAGGGCGTGCCGGTTTCGTCGATGGGTACCGACTGGACAAGCAGAATGCCCGCGCGGTCGGCGGCGTCGTAGAGGGTCTGGTCGCCGTAGTGGTCGCGGATAAGCAGGACCGACTCGCCGGTGGCGGGCAGGAGCGTCGTGGCGTCGGCGTGATCGACGATGAGGACATCGCGGACTTCGCAGATCCGGCCGTTGACCAGCAGTTGCGGCGGCAGCGATTCGCCCAGGGCGTAGCCGCGGCGGATGCTGCTGAGGCCGAAGGTCACGTTGCGCTCGTCGAGCACGTCGCCCTGTTTGGAGAGCAGCGCGAGGCGGACGGCGTACAGCGCCTGCTCGCCCATGCCCGCCGGCCACCAGCGTGACGGCGCGTGCAGCTCGAAGCGGACCGACCCGCCGCCGTCGCGGATGCGCATCGCGGTGTCGCCTTCGTCGAAAAAGCCTTCGTGGCCGTGGATCTCGACGTGGACGGTGACGGCGGGGTTGGGGTCGCGGTCGTCGTGGTGCTTTAGCAAATGGGGCCGGAGGCGAAAGTGCGTGTCGATGACCGCGAGGTCTTGATCGACGTAGCGGACCAGCGGACGGATGGATTCCAGGGCGAGGCTTGAAGACATTGGCCGAACTCCAGCGGACTCGATGGCCCAAAAGGTTGCCCGGAAAAGCAGGCCGCTGCTCTATCTTGATGTCGGTTGGGCCATGGCGTCAAGAACAATTTCAGCTTGGCCGTGGAGTTTCGAGAAGGATGCGTCGCCGGCGGTCCCCAGAACTTCCCCGGTTGCCCCACTTCCCAGTTTTCGGAGACACGATGACACGAAACGTCACCTTGCTCGTCTTGCTTCTTGTGGCCGGCGTTGTGTTGTCGCTTGGGCAGGCGGCGCAGGCGCGGGCCCCGAAGCTCGACATTTATGAAACCCGGCACTACGAAATCCACACGAACCTGTCGCGCGAAGAAGCGGTGGACCTTGGCCTGCACATGGACCTGGTGTTCCGCGAGTACGACCGCGTGCTGCGGGCGCTCAAGGGCTCGGCCCGCGGGCTGCAGCCGATGTACCTGCTCCGCACCGAGGGCGACTACCACCGGACGCTCGAAACGTTCGGCATCGACGGACGGGGCAGCGGCGGCATGTTCTTCTGGCGGGGCAACCGGTCGGGGCTTGCGGTGTTCGTCGAAGGCCGGGATCGCGGCGACCTGCTTTCGACCTTGCAGCACGAAGGATTTCACCAGTTCGCATGGATCAAGATGGGCGACAACCTGCCGATCTGGGTGAACGAAGGCCTGGCGGAGTATTTCGGCGACGCCATCATTGTCGACGGCAAAGTCCGCCACGGCATCGTCAACGCGCACCGCCTCGCGCGCCTCCGCGACGCGGCCGAGAAGAACATGCTCATCCCGTTCGCGGATGTGCTGGATATCGAATCCGAAGAATGGTCGGCGAACATGCGGTCCGGCTCGCCGCGCGGGCACCTGCAGTACGACCAGTCGTGGTCGATCGTCCACTTTCTGATCCACGATTCGCCGACGCGCATCCGCCCGGCGTTCGAGCAGTACCTCAAGCTGCTGAGCACGAATCGCAACCCCAAGCAGACCTGGGATGATGCGTTCGGCAAAGACTCCACGCCGGCGTTTCAGCAGCGTTATGCGAAGTTCCTCGAAGGCCTGGAGCCCGATGCGTACAGCGCGGCGCTGACCCGGCTGCGCTTCCTGGCCAGCGGACTGGCGGTGCTTCACGAAGACGACAGCGCCGAGACGCCGGTGACGCTGGAAGCGCTGCGCGACGCGTTGATGCAGCGTGGTTTCGGCGTGACGTATCGCGCCCACGGGCAGACCAACACCTACCGCGCCGACGATGAGGCAATGTACGGCTACCAGGGGCGACGCGACGCTATTCACCCCTTCACGCTGGGCGAGGCCCAGGGCGACCTGCCGCCGAGCATCATCGCATCGGAACTGTCGCCCCCGGTGCGGATCGTGTGGGTGCGCGACGACGACGGCTCGCTGCGCAGCGACGTGAAGTTCGGCCAGTGACGAAAAAACACGGCGGATCGGTCGCCGTCAGGCGGGGATCCGTTCGCGTGTTTCGGTTTCGTCGGCCACGCGCCAATCGACGCCTTGGCGGATCACCGGACGGTAGAGCGTGTCGCGTTCAACGGGCGTGTAACCCGCTTCCCGGATCGCGCGCCGCATCATGTCCACGGTGACTTCCTGGTGCGTGCCGGCCCCGCCGACCTTGGTGATGTCGTACCACACGACCGTGCCGTCGACGTCATTGGCACCGAAGTCAAGCATGACCTGGGCCATCGGCAGCGTCTGCATGATCCAGAACGCTTTGACGTGTTCGATGTTGTCGAGCATGAGCCGGGCGACGGCGAGCGTCCGCAGATTGTCCAGGCCCGACGGCCCGGGCAGGTGCTGCAACGCCGAGCCGTCGGGGAAAAACGGCAGCGGGATACAGCACTGAAACCGAGCGGGCAGTTCGTGCTCGAGCGCGTGATCCTGCTCGGCCCTGAGTTTGATCAGGTGCTCCACACGGTTTTCGTCCGACTCGATGTGGCCGTAGAGCATCGTGGCGTTGGTGAACAGCCCCAGCTCGTGCGCGACGCGGTGCACGGTGAGCCATTCGTCGCTGCGGATCTTGCCCCGCCAGGCTTCCTGATGCACGCGATCGTCAAACACCTCGGCCCCGCCGCCGGGCAGCGAGTCGAGGCCGGCGTCACGCAATTCTTCCAGCAGCGAACGCACGCCCGCCGCGAAATCCTTGCGGATCGCGCGTTTGCTCACGCGCGCCAGGTGCACGACCTCCACGGCCGTGAACGCCTTGAGGTGGAGCTTGGGTGCCTCGCGCTTCAGGGTGCGGAGCATGTCGAGGTAGTAATCCCACGGCAGCTTGGGGTGCAGCCCGCCGACGATGTGCATCTCGGTGGCGCCGCGGGCCCGCGCATCCCGGCCTTTGCGGGCGATGTGTTCGAGATCGAACGCGTAGGCGCCGGGTTGGCCGGGCTTGCGCTGGAACTCGCAGAACTTGCAGGACAGGATGCAGACGTTGGAGTAGTTGAGGTGCTGGTTGACGTTGTAAAACGCGGTGTCGCCGTGCATGGTCCGGCGGACGCGATTCGCCAGCCGGCCGAGCTCCATGAGGTCGGGCGTGGCGAAAAGCGCGGCCCCGTCGGCGGCGTCGAGGCGTTGGCCGGCGTCGAGCTTGTCGGCGATGCGGCGCAGGGCGGGATCGGCGGTGGCGCTCGTCATAGGACCGCACTTTAGGCCGGGCCGTGGGTCGCCGACGCCGCCGGATGCAGCAGCGGTTCCCACCACGTGCGGTGATCCCGATACCACGAAACGGTGTCGGCCAGCGCCGCGGGCCATCGCGAACGAGACGGCCGCCAACCGAGTTGCACTCGGATCTTCCCGCTGTCGATGGCATATCGGCGGTCGTGGCCGGGGCGGTCCTCGACGGGCTGGATCATGTCGTCGCCGAACCCCATCAGCTCCAGCAGCGTGTGCGTCAATTCGAGATTGGAGCGTTCGTTGTCGCCGCCGATGCAGTAGCGCTCGCCCGGCCGACCGCGCTCCAGAACGCAGCGCAGCGCCTCGCAATGGTCCTGCACGTGCAGCCAATCGCGGACGTTTTGGCCGTCGCCGTAGAGCGGCACCTTTCGGCCGCGCAGCAAGTTGGTGATAAACAGCGGGATCACTTTTTCGGGGTGCTGATACGGCCCGAAGTTGTTGGAGCAGTTCGTGATCCGCACGTCCAGGCCGAAGGTGCGGTGGTACGCATGCGCCAGCAGGTCCGAGCCGGCCTTGGACGCGGCGTACGGCGACGACGGGGCGTAAGGCGTTTCCTCGTGAAACCGCAGGTCCGGTCGGCTGAGCGGCAGGTCGCCGAAAACTTCATCGGTGGAGACGTGGACGAAGGTCTTGCTCGACCCATTGGGGTCGCGCCGCAGCGCGTCCAGCAGGGTCATCGTGCCCAGGACGTTGGTGGTCACAAACGGGCGGGCATCCTCAATCGAGCGATCCACATGCGACTCGGCCGCGAGATGGAACACCGCATCGGCACCGCGGATCAACGGCTCGACCACTGCGGGGTCGGTAATGCAGCCGCGGACAAATCGGTAGCGCGGGTTCGTTTCGATGTCGGTGAGGTTGGCGGCGTTGCCGGAATACGTCAGCTTGTCGAGGTTCACGACGTGGTCGTCGCCGGAAGCCAGAAGGTGGCGCACCAGGTTGCTGCCGATGAAGCCTGATCCGCCGGTGACCAGAAGATTCATGGTGAAGATGCTCCGGCTTGGTTCGCGGTGGGGGGACTGCCCGGGCCGTCGCGGTGGCGGGCGGCGAGGTCGCGGAGGTATCGGCCGTATTCGTTCGGGATCGCCCGGCCCAGATCATCGAGCGCGGCGGCATCGATCCACTTCTGATGAAACGCGATCTCCTCGGGACAGGCGATCATGGTGCCTTGGCGTTCCTCGATGGTTCGCACGAAGGCCTGCGCGTCGAGCAGTGATTCGTGCGTGCCCGCGTCCAGCCACGCCGTGCCCCGCCCCCAGAGCCGGACTACCAACTCGCCGCGCTGCAGATACAACCGGTTGAGATCGGTGATTTCCAGTTCGCCGCGGGCCGAGGGACGCAGCGTGCGTGCCAGCTCGGTGACGTGCCGGTCGTAGAAATACAAGCCCGGCACGGCAAAGTGGCTCTTGGGTTTCAGCGGCTTTTCTTCGAGACTCACGACGCGGTGCTGATCGTCCAGCTCGACCACGCCGTAGCGCTGCGGATGTTTGACCGGGTAGCCGAAGATCGTCGCCCCGCCCAATGCGGCTCGCCGGCTCGCCTCGCTCAGCGTGCCGCGCAGGCCCGCCGCGTAGATGATGTTGTCGCCAAGCACCAGGCAAGTCGGGCGGTCGGCGTGGAACTCGGGGCACAGCAGAAACGCCTGCGCCAGGCCCTTGGGCTCCGGCTGCGCGACATACGTGAACGCCATGCCCCAGGCCGAGCCATCGCCCAGCAACGCACGGAACATCGGCAGGTGATCGGGCGTGGAGATCACCATCACTTCCCGAATACCCGCGAGCATCAGCACGCTCAGCGGGTAATACACCATCGGCTTGTTGTAGACCGGCAGAAGCTGCTTGCTCACCGCCCGGGTCAGCGGGTACAGCCGCGTTCCGTATCCGCCCGCCAATAGGATGCCGCAAGTCCGGGCGTCGGAAGTCTCGGGAGGGTCGGGCCTCGGTTCGGACGCTTGCTCGGGCGTTGAAAACATGGAGAAGCCTCTCACCCAGCGCCCTGCGGGACCAGCCAGGAAGCCAAAGATACAACCCGCGGGAAAGGCGGCGCGTCCACCTGCCTTTCCGCGGCTCGAACGAAAACCCGCGAAACCAGGCCGCCGCTGCCGACGCCAAGTCCGTCGGGCCGGGCGGAAGTGGGCAGCGTGCGACGAACCGGGCGGGTTGACCGGCCGTACAACCTCCGATGGGGCGTTACGGTTGAACGAGACCGCGTCGGATGGGCACCGGGTTGTCCGCCGGCGTGGCCGGTGCCCGTCCGGTGGAAAAGCCGTCAATTGCTACAATTCGCGGGAAAAACCAACCATTTTCTGGCCCCGCACCCCCGGGCATCCTGAAAAAAGTCGGCGGGCGAACTCACGAACTTGACGCCTGCCGCTCACTGTGTTCTAATCACCCCTCGCCCCAAGGGAAACCAAGGGGACGCCGCGACGCTCGCCGCCGCCGGCCGAAAGACTCACCGATTCAGTCGGACTCCGAGCTTTCTTCCTCGCCGTGGACACGGCCTCGAACTGAGTTGAACCCCTCAGTTTGACAAGCCCGCAGACGTCCGTATGATTCGCGGCCGTTCGATCCGAGATCGGCCACGAAGCTGACTCCGCAGGGTGGCATCAAGCACTGGACTTCGGCCCGCCGAACTCCCAGAGATTTGCGTTCTTTGACAAGTGAACAGTTGGGTACGCCGCGAGGATGTGACCCCCGTGCGAAGCCTCCACAGGTTTCGTTCGAGGGCAAAAACCAGTCCGCCTCACTTACGAGGCAACGCAAACCGGTCTTCACCCGGGATGCAACGGACTCACATCCTTGTGGGAACCTGATTTGATGCAACATTCAAGTCAGTGTTCAGGATGTGAGTCCAAAACAATTCTCCCGTGAACTTAGCCGTCACGGGACACCTTCGAGCGACTTCGGTCACTCGAAGGTGAAGACCGCTCGGCGAGCTTTGCCGCTCGCCGGGTAACAGGTCAGCTTTTCAATCGAAGACACATGCCGCCGATCGGAATTCCTGATCGGTGGCGTCAACGAACAACAATCGAAGAGTTTGATCCTGGCTCAGATCGAACGCTGGCGGCATGGCTAAAACATGCAAGTCGAACGAGAACTCACTTCGGTGAGGGACAGTGGCGAAAGGGCGAGTAATGCATATCTAACGTGCCCCTGAGTCGGGGATAGCAGAGGGAAACTTCTGGTAATACCCGATGATCCCGGTAGTCCGCATGGACGGCCGGGCAAAGATTTATCGCTCAGGGATCGGGATATGTCCTATCAGCTAGTTGGTGAGGTAACGGCTCACCAA
>CAZIXN010000015.1:11653-25676 GCA_964543215.1 uncultured Phycisphaera sp. | reverse complement strand
ATCTTTCAGGACCCCGTCGGCTCGCTGAACCCGCGGATGACGGTTGGCTCGATCATCGGTGAGCCGTTGCAGGTGCACAAAATCGTCACGGGGGGATCGGAGTTGCAGGACCGCGTCGCGTCGCTGCTGACCAAGGTCGGCCTGTTGCCCGAGCACGCCCGGCGATACCCCCACGAATTCTCCGGCGGCCAACGGCAACGCATCGGCATCGCCCGGGCGCTGGCGCTCAACCCGCGTTTCATCGTGTGTGACGAGCCCGTGTCGGCACTGGACGTGTCGATCCAGGGGCAGGTGCTCAACCTGCTCAACGACCTGCAGGATGAGCTGGGCCTGAGCTATCTGTTCATCGCGCACAATCTGGCGGTGGTGGAGCATTTCTGTGACCGAATCGCCGTGATGTATCTCGGCCGGATCGTGGAACTCGCCGACCGTGAAACGCTTTACGCCAACCCGCTGCATCCTTACACCAAGGCCCTGCTGTCGGCGGCGCCGATGCCCGACCCGTCGGCGACGCGGAAACGGATGATGCTGCTGGGCGACGTGCCCTCGCCGATTTTCTTTTTCGATGAGACGAGCCGTGAAGATGCGGAGATGTCGGCCGACGAACGCGCCGAGCTCGAAGCCGAGGCCGACGCTTCGGAGGACCTGTCGTTCGTGAGTCGTTCGTCGCTGCTGGCTCGGCCGGCGATGGTGGCAGTGCCGGGCGAGCCGGGGCACTTCGTGTCGCCGCATCCCAGGATCCGGGGGCTCGATGGGGTGTTGGGTGAGCCGGTGTCGGGGTAATTGAAAAAGCAAACCGCCACGCGCGTGGCGTGGCGGCTTGCCTGGGGGGACCGGTTGGAATTGGCGTGGATCAGGCGTTTTCGCGGCGGCGCTTGAGGGCGGCGAGGCCCATCAGGCCTAGGCCGGCAACCAGAGCGGTGGGGGTGGGGACGGCTTCGTAGGTGACGCCGGCGATGACGGACGATCCGCCGAGCTGAACTTCGACGCGGTCGAAGCTTTCGACGCCGAACTGGCTGGCGTTGAAGCTGCCCAGTTCATTGGCCGAGCGGTTGCCAAAGACGATGCTGGAGTCGTACCAGTTCGATCCGGCGGTGATGAGTTCGGCGAAGCGGATGCGCTGCACTTCGATGCCGCCGGAGCTGAAAGCCAGGAAGTAGTGGGCAGAGGTCTTGAATTCTTCGGGGCCTTCGACGTCGATGATGGTCATCGAGAACGACGAGACCGGGTCGGCGAAGTCCATGAAGACGCTGCCGGCGGGGCGACGCTTTTCGAAGTCCTGGCCGGGCTTGCCGGCACGGACCAGGCCGTTGCCCGCGATACCGGTGTTGTTGCCGATCAGGAAGGGGCCGTTCTGACCCGTGTTCACCGTGTTGGGGTGGCCGGAAAGGTTCCACACCTTCACAAAGTCGCCGGCGTCGGGGTACAGATTGTCGGCGCTGAACGTCAGGCCGGCGACCTGATTGGTCAGCGGGGTGCCGTCGGCCAGGCCGGAAAGATCCACCACGGTTGCCGCCGAAGCCGAAGCCGAGACGGTCAGACCACACACGGCAAAAGTCAAGTGACGCAACATCGAACCACTCCTTGGTTGGGGGCTTACTATGAGGGTTGGAACCCTCCGGTTTTCATCGTCTCGGCGACCACCGCTTCGACCCCATCAAATTATCCGGTGGGGAATTTCCCGCCACACCAGTGCTGGGAAAGAAAAGCTTTTTTGGGGGGGGTGTTCCACCCATTCCGGGAAAGAAGCCGCCAGCGATCATCGCTTCTCGGAGAACGCGATATGAATGAGCCCGATAACGATCGGCACGGACATGAAGCACGCAGCGGTCTGGCCCACGACAAAGCGGCATTAAAGGAGCGGTTGACCCCCGTGCTCATCAGTCAGGTACTCAGCCAGTTGGTCGCTCAGAAGGTGACTTCCGTGAGGGAAATTGCGGACGTCACGCAGCGAGGCGAGTCAACGGTGTACCGCTGGCTTTCCGGCCAGAGCGAGCCGGAGTTTTCGGAGATGGTGACGCTGATGCGCAGCGTGAGTTCTTCGAAAGTCCGCAAGCGGCTGGTGGACACGTTCACGAAGGAGTTGCCGGTGAGGGTGCACTGGCTCAACGACGACGCGACGCTTTCGCATTCTGCCAACGGCCAGGACCACCACGACGCGGTGGACCTGGCGGTGCTGGCGATGGCGTCGCTGGTGCGGGTGCTGGTGACCCAGCGGCCGGCGTTGCGCGGCAAGGAACTCGACGAGCAGGCGAAGGCCGAGACGATCGAGCTGATCGAAGTCGCCGAGCGTCACCTGGACAACTGTCGGGCCGCGCTCGAAGCGCAGCCGGGCCGAAGAAAAGCCAAGCCGCTGTCCAAGCCGAGCTGATCAGGCCTTGGTGCTTCGGCGGAGCAGGATCGCTCCGCCAAGCAGCGTCAACGCCAGCGCCGCGGGTTCGGGGACGGCCGACAGCGCGACATCCAGATTGCTGAGCGTGACGATGCTCTCGGCGGGCAGCAGGAACGACACGATGCCTTGGGTGTTTGGCGTGAGTTGCGGCTGCACGGCGAAGCGTTCCGTCTCGCTCGAGCGGACCAGGTGGACGCCCTGCCCCGAGCCGTCCAGCAGTGCGGAGAGGTCCAGCGTCACGGTCTCGGCCTGGCCGGTGGGGTTGATGAGCACGACGGCGAACGTACCGTCCGCGTCATCGACGAAGCCGCTGGCCAGTACGCGGTCGCCGCGGTTGTTCAACGACACACCGAACGAATCGGCGGGGTCGCCTTGGTTGGTGGCGGGTGGTGCGTCGTGGGTGACAGACACGTCGAAACGCTGCATGCCCGGGCGGATGAAACGGGCGAAGTGCTGGAAGGCCGCGAGCTTTGGGGCGTCGGCATCATCGAGGTCCAGCACCAGCGCTTCGTCGCGGCGGATCTGTGAGCCGTAGTCGTCGTGGGCGAGTTGCCAGAGAACGTAGGCGGACTGATTGCCGTCGACGAGGGCTTCGAAGGTGGCGATGGCTTGGTCAAGTGCCCCGAACGTCAGGCCGGATGAGTCGGCGTCGGGGGCCCATTCGTGGGAGGCGCCGGAATATTCGGTCATCCACCCGGGCCGGCCATAGCTTCCGATGCCGGGAAATTCGTTGAGGTAGGCGTTGACGCCGGGCTGGACTTCAACGTTGCCCGCATCGTCGAAGTCGCCGTCGCCGTTGATGTCCCGACCGTTCCAGTACCAGTCCCAACGTCGAGCGGTGTCGCTGGCGGCAGCGCCGCTCGGGATGGTCGATCGGCCGTCGGCGCCGTGGGTGGCGATCACGCCCAGCAGCGGGGCACCGCGCTGCGCTTCGGCATCGGCGATGGCTTGCATCCAGGTCGAGACGGTGAAGAAACCCCCGTCGCCGGAGAACACCCCGCCGCCAAAGTCCTCCGCATCGATGCCGATGCTTGTGAGTTCCGGGCCGAAAAGCTTCACGTGCGACTTGCCCGCCGCGTCCAAGGCGTCGCGGGTGGCGGTGAGGACAGCGATGTACTTCTGCGGGTCGCGGTAAACCGTGCTGTTGTAGCCCGTAGACAGGTCGGGCTCGTTCTGCACCGACAGGCCATACATCGGCGAGCCGGCGACGTCTTCGAACTCGGCAACCCACGCGGCGAGGTAGTGGGCGTACTGCTGCACCTTGGCGGGGTCGAGCGTGCCGCTGGCCAGGTCGTCGCCGACAATCCTGGGCGTGAGAGTTTCGGTGATGTTGCCGTTGGCATCGGTGGTGGTGAGCGTCGCCTTCATCGGAAACGGCGGGGTCCACACCGTGCCGATAAGCTTGAGATCGGGGTTGATGGCTCGGCCTTTGATGGCCATCTGCACGCCGGGCCGAACCCGGTAGGCATCGAGGTCCAGCAGGGCCCGGTTGTGCGACATCGCCGCCTGCGCCGAGCCGGCGGTGGCGGCGGTCTGGAAGCCCATATCGGTGGTGTAATCCAGGTGCGTGCGCGAGGACAACGGTGGTGCGGCGGCGTAGTGGCCGACTTCGAACCGGAGGATCGACGCGCCCAGCCGGCTGAACATGAGGTCGGCATATTGGTTGACGCGGTCCTGATTGCCGGCGGTGGGGTCGCTGCTTTGGGTGGCCCAGCCGTACCAGCCTTCGCTGTCGCCCTGGACGGCGGTGCCGAAGCCGTCGATGGTCTGGTGGCGTTGGCTCGGGTCGAGCGTCGCGGTCACGCCGGCGTGGGCGCTGGCCGTTGCCATCCCGACGAGCAGGCCGAGTGTGAGCAAGGGACACGCGATACCCGACCGGGACGAATCCGGGCGCAGAACAGACGCGCGACGGGATAAAGTCATCTTTCTCTTGCTCCGAGTGCGTCGATGCCGAGGGAGGAACCGCGCGAAGCGGTCGGCGGCAGGCCCGGGCAGCATACCGAATAATTCGGGTTTCGCACGCTTTACCGCAAGGGCGTGATTTGGTAGGGTCTCGCCCCCGCGCGGCGGCATGTGCCCCCGCCATTTTTCCCCGTCACGGCCGCGGCCTACGCCAACGCCCCCCGGAGTGATGCTCATGGTCCGTCTTCGTTTCAAGCGTTTCGGCCGTACCCACGCCCCGTACTACCGCCTCTGTGCCATGGACAAGCGCAGCCCGCGCGACGGCCAGGCCATCGAGGAACTCGGTCAGTACGACCCCTGCAACGTCAACGCCGATGCGCAGTTCAACATCAAGGAAGACCGCGTCCGCGATTGGCTGAGCAAGGGTGCCCAGCCGTCCGACACGGTGAAGGACCTTTTGGTCAAGGCCGGCATTCTCGATAAGAACACCGGCAAGCAGACGCCCGCCGCGTCGGCCTGATCCACGAGGGGCGAAATCATCCGGAGCCCGGCGATGGCGATCGCCGGGCTTTATCGTGTCAACCCATGCCTGTTCGGTTCGATGTCATCACGCTGTTCCCCGAGATGTTCGCCGGCGTGCTGGGTGGCTCGATCCTTGACCGCGCAGCGCGGGCGATCGCCGATCCTTCGGCACCGGCCGACCCGCAGCGCGTCCGGCCGGCGGTCGCGTCGTACCACCTGCACCAGCTGCGAGATTTCTCGGCCGACACGAAACACGGCAAGGTCGATCGTCCGCCCTACGGCGGCGGGGCGGGGATGGTCCTGCAATGCCAGCCGCTGTGGGACGCGGTGCGGCATGTCGAAGCACTCGATCCGAGCGTCGGGCCGCATCGCATCTTCCTCACGCCCACCGGCCGACCGCTGACGCAGCGCGTCGCCGAAGAACTCGCGGACAAGCCGCGGCTGCTGCTGATCTGCGGGCATTACGAAGGCTTCGATCAGCGCGTGCTCGATGCGTTGCATGACGAAGGTGGTCTGGACGAAATCAGCGTGGGTGATGTCGTGCTCTCCGGCGGCGAGTTGCCCGCGATGACGCTGATCGATGCCGTGGTCCGCCTGCTGCCGGGTGCGCTGGGCGATGCGGACTCGCACCGGCAGGATTCGTTTTCCCCGGGCGTGGGTCGGCTGCTGGATCATCCCCACTACACGCAGCCGCCGACCTGGCAGGGGCGCGACGTGCCGGCCGTGCTGCGCTCGGGCGACCACGGCAAGGTCGCGGCGTGGCGGGCCGAGCGGTCGCGCGAATTGACCCAGCGGCGTCGGCCGGACCTGCTGGGCATCGGGATGGAGCGCGAAGACGTGAAGCGTCCGGTGGCGGTGATCCGTGAAGCGCGGCGGGACGAAGTCTCCGCCCTGATGGAGTTGTACCGCGAGGGGTTCGGCGGCGACACAGAGGCGCGGATCGTGGCAGCATTGAGTGCCGGTCACGATGTGGCAGGTTCGGTGGTGGCGGAGTTGGGCGGCCGCATCGTTGGCCATGCGATGCTCAGCGTGGCATCACTGGCGGATCAGCCGGGGCTGCGCGGTCTGCTTGCCTTGGGGCCGGTCGCGGTCCGTCCGGCGTATCGCGGGCGGGGTCTGGGCACGGCGCTGGTTTCCGCGCTCATTGGCGAGAGCCGTGATGCCCGCGCCGCTCGGCTCTTCGTGCTTGGCGATCCGGCGTGGTACGGGCGGTTCGGGTTTGCCCCTGCATCTTCACAGGGATTTCGCTGCGCGTGGACCGATGGCTCGGCTTTCGCGGTGCTTGACCTTCGCCCGGATCTGGCGTTGGACGCCGGCGAGATCCGCTGGCCCGCGCCGTTTTACGCGGAATGATCTGGCGGGTCAGAGGGCCGTGTATTTGTTGCCGGTCTTTTTGATGCGCTTGTTCGCCGCGAGGTGCTCGAGGATGTGATGCAGCGTCTCGGTGGCGTCGGGTTGGCCGATGGCGGCGGCGAGGTCGTCGGCGGTTTGCGGATCGCCGCTGAGTTTGGCGACCGCCTGGTGCTGGAGGTCGAGCACGGAGGCGGCGGCTTTCTTGCCGGCTTCGACGCCGGGCTGGTGGTAGGCGTTGATGTTGACGAGGCTGGCGTAGAGACCCACGGCCCGCTCGTAGAGCGCGATCAGGGCGCCGAGGGTTTGCGCATCGACCTTGTTGACGGTGATGGTGATCGAGCCGCGGCCGTTGTCGTAGAGCGCGTTGCGCGTGCCCTGCCAGAAGCCGTTGAGGAAGTCGCCGGAGGTGACGCCCGGTTCGACTTCGACGGTGGCGTCGCGGCCGGGACGAGGCGTGTCCTGCAGGGCGACGACGAACGTGGCGAAGAAGTTGTTCACGCCGTCGCGGAGTTGCTGGACGTAGGCGTGCTGGTCGGTGCTGCCCTTGTTGCCGTAGACGGCGATGCCCTGCTCGACTTTGTTTCCGTCGAGGTCTTCGGCCTTGCCGAGGCTTTCCATCACGAGCTGCTGAAGATAGCGCGACAGCAGCAGCAGTCGGTCCTTGTAGGGCAGGACGACCATGTCTTTGGCACCCTTGCCGCCGGTTGCGTGGTGCCACATGAGGGCGAGCATGGCGGCGGGGTTCTTGCGGGTGGTGGGCACGCGCGTGGCGGCGTCCATCTTTGCGGCGCCGGCAAGAAGTTTCGTGATGTCGATGCCCTGGAGCGCTGCGGGCACGAGGCCGACGGTCGCCAGGACCGACGTTCGGCCGCCGACCCAGTCGTACATGGGGAAGCGTTTGAGCCAGCCGTGCTGCTTGGCGTGCTGGTCGAGTTTGGAATCTTCGCCGGTGATGGCGACGGCGTGTTTCGAGAAATCGAGCTGTTTGGATTTGAAGAACGCCTCGGCTTCGAGCATGCCGTTGCGGGTTTCCGGGGTGCCGCCGGATTTGCTGGTGACCAGGACGAGGGTGGATTTGAGCCGGCTGCCAAGCGATTCGAGGGTTCGGCGGACGCCGTCGGTGTCGGTGTTGTCGATGAAATGGACGCGCATCTTGTCGCGCTTGACGCCCAGCGCGTCGGCCACGAGCTGCGGCCCCAGGGCCGAGCCGCCGATGCCGATGCAAAGCAGGTCGGTGAAGCGGGGCGCCCCGGAAGTTGTCGGCGGCGTGATTTCTTTCTTGTGAACCGCGGCGGCGAAGCGTTTGACGTCTTCGATGTCGCGTTCGATGGCCTCGCGCAACTCGGGCTCGGGCGCGAGGGACGCGTCGCGGAGCCAGTAGTGGCCGACCCTACGGTTTTCATCGGGGTTGGCGATGCTGCCGGCTTCGAGCTGCCGCATGTCTGCGAAGGCGGCCTGCATCGCGGGCTCCATGGACTTGAGCCAGGCGTCGTCGAAGCTCATGCGCGACACGTCCAGCGACAGGCCGACCGACGGCGTTTTGACGAGGTATTTCCTGTAGCGCTGCCAGAGTTCGGTGGGAGCGAGCGTGGTCGCGGTCATGGTTTGTCCTGAGGTTGGAGGATCAGTTTTCGAACCAGCGTTTATCCGGCCAGACGGTCAAAGCCCGGCGCGTGGTGCCTTCGCCTTCGCCGTTTCCGGGGGTGCCGGTGACCATTTCGACGCTGACGAGCGCCTGCGTGTCGTCGGGCGCGAGGAACGAGCCGGTGGGAAACGGCTCGCCGTGCTGGTTGATGAACGCGGCGAGCGGCAGGGAATTGGAACTCACGGACTCATAGCTGCCCGGGGCGATGCGTTCGGCGACGCCGGCGTATTGCTGGTTCAGCCAGAGCGTGACGCGGCGGAACTCGCGGGGCTCTCGGTTGATGAAGCGCAGGTGCTGACCGTCGCGGATGGCTTCGACGTGCAACGGCTCGCCGGCCTGGGCGTCCTGGGGGTATTGGAGCTGGGCGAGGCGCTGCCGCTGCTCGGCGGAGCCGACGGGCAGGGGGGCGGCGCAGGCGTGGAGAAATGTGGCCGAGAGTAGTCCGCAGGCCGTGGTGGCGATCCTTCGCATGGCCGCAGGATCGCGGGGGTCGGCGGCCGCGTCAAACGGCTGGCCCGGAGCGGCGTGCGGCTTATCATGGGGCGATGACTGCTGCACCGCACATCCCGCTGATCTCGATCGCCGATTATTTGGCCGGCGAACTGGAGTCGGACATCAAGCACGAATACCTCGGTGGCCGGGTGTACGCGATGGCCGGGGGCAAGAACGTGCACAACGATGTGGCGTCGAATTTTCTCGTGGCACTCGGCAGCCGTCTGCGTGGCAAGCCCTGCCGCCCGTGCAACTCGGACACGAAGGTGCGGGTCGAGATGCCGTCGCACACCCGGTTCTATTACCCCGACGCGATGGTGGTGTGCGATCCGAATCCGCCGGACGAGACGTTCCACGATCGCCCCAAGGTGATCGTCGAGGTGCTTTCGGATTCGACCCGCCGGACCGACGAAGGCGAGAAGCGTGATGCGTATCTGACGCTCCCGTCGCTGCGGGTTTACCTGCGGGTGGACACGCATCGGGCGCGGGTGGCGGTGGACCGGCGGGGCGAGCAGGGGTTTCAGCCGGAGTGGTACGAAGGGTTGTCGGCCGTGATACCGTTGGTCGAGGTCGGGGCCGAGTTGCCGCTGGCGGAGCTGTACGAGCGGATCGATTTCACGAACGTGGAGTCTTCGGAAGCGGAAGGGCGGTAAAGCCGTGGCGCTGCGGTTGGGAAAACACCTTGCGATCGATGCGCCGTTTTACCAGGCCGGCCTGGCGGGTTATTCCGATGAACCGATGCGGCTGATCGCGCGGAAGCACGGCTGCCCGTACTGCATCACCGAGGCGATGCTCGACGTGTTCCTGCTCAACGGCGGCAAGGGGCTCAAAGAGGCGGAACTCACCGACGACGACCATCCGATCTGCGGTCAGCTCATGGGCAGCAACCCGGCCGACCTCGCGGCGGGGGCGAAGGTGCTGGTGGGCCTGGGCTACGACGTGGTGGATGTGAACCTCGCCTGTCCGGTGAAGAAGATCAAGAAGAAGGCCCGGGGCGGACACCTGCTCAGCGTGCCCGACGAGGCGATCGCGATCCTCACGGCCACCGCCGACGCCGTGGGCGCGGACGTCCCGCTGACGGTGAAGCTTCGCCGCAGTTACGACGATTCGCCGGAGATGGTGCGTGCTTTCGAGCGGGTGTTCGAGGCGGCGATGGAACTGGGCTACGCCGGGGCAACGGTGCACAGCCGAACCGTGCAGCAGAAATACCTCGGCCCGGGAAAACGCGCGGCGCTGCGTGAGATCGTGGACAAATACGGCCCGGATGCGAAAGCCCGGGGCTTCACGATCGGCGGCAGCGGCGACATCTGGAACGCTTCCGACATCCTCGCCATGCTCCGCGACACCGGCGTCGACTGGGTCAGCGTCGCACGCGGCTGCATCGGCAACCCGTGGGTCTTCCGGCAGGCCCGTGCGCTGATGGCCGGCGAACCCGACGCCCTGCGCCCGCCCAGCGTGTTCGAACAGCGGGATGTGCTCATGGAGCACTTCGGCCTCAGCGTCGCCAGGCACGGCGAGTCGCTCGCGTCGCGCACCATGCGGAAGTTCGGCATCCGTTTCGCCCGTCACCATCCGGATTTCGAGCTCGTCAAGGACGGGTTCATCAAGGCCGCCTCCGTCCGCGCGTGGCACGCCGTGATCGACCGGCATTACGCCCACGACCGGCCGGGCGTCGCCTCCGATCCCCCGGAATCGGCCGATTCGCGCGAAGCCGCGCCGGAGGATGCGCTGCTCGCCTGCGAGCCGGTTTGAGTCCCGCCGGGCTGCGGTGGAGCCGGCTGTCCTCACCATCAACCACCGGACGCAACTGAAAAATGTGAAGCTTGCAAGGATCCGGATGATCGGCGCGCAAGCCGCCGCCCTCGCTGTCTCGCGCATCGCCCCCGCCGCACCGTGGGGGGGTCCGGTGTTCGGCGCGACGGGGGCACAGCGAGATGTTCCAGATCGAGATACTTCCTCGGCAGGCCGCCGCCGGACCCAACGGCGCCCGCCCGCCTTCGAACGCGCCCATGCGGCCGTTCCCCCACGGAAGCGTCCGGCCTTCCCGATCCACGCCCATCTTCGGGTGTTGTTCGCACCGAGAAACCCCCCGGTGTCACACTGTTGGCACTCAAAAGTGAAAAATCTGGTCCAAGGAGTCCCCCGAACGCGGATCCGAGGCCCACGCCTTCAAGCGACCCCGCTCGGTCGGTCGATGTTGGGGATAGAGACCGCCCGCCGCACGGTTGGGGCGTGGCCAAGCCGCCGGGCGCGGTGGGAAACGACGACCATGGGACAGATCCGCTCCGACATCGGCCTGATCAGCGGCATCAACACCGCCGACATCATCAACCAACTCATCGCGTTGGAGGATCGCCCCATCACGCGCGTCCGGGCCCAGAACAGTAATCTGCAGGAGCAGCAGCAGGCGTTTGCCGGCCTGTCGGCGCAGCTCCTTTCGCTCAAGCTCACCGCCGGCCGACTCACCACTCCCGCGACCTTCACCGCCACCACCTCGACCAGCTCCGACGAATCCGTCGCCACCGTCTCCAGCGGCGCGGGCGCAACCCCCGGCGACTTCCGCTTCTCGGTCCGCCGTCTCGTCTCCGCTCAACAAACCGTCACCGGCGGATTCCGCGACCGTGAAACCACGCCCATCGCTCCGGACGGTGGCCTGCTCACCTTCAACCGCGGCGAAGCCCGCCTCGACCGAGAAACCCGCCTCGAAGAACTCAACGGCGGGGCCGGCGTCCAACGCGGCAAAATCAAGATCACCGACCTGGACCGCAACTCCGCAACCATCGACCTCACCGACGCCATCACGCTCCAGGACGTCGTCGCCAAAATCAACGACGCCTCCATCGGCGTCCGTGCCGACATCCAGAGCGGCGGCCTGGTCGTCCGCGACATCACCGGACAAACCAGCGTCAGTGGCGACCGCGCACTCATCGTCGCCGATCTGGGCACCACCAAAACCGCCACGCAGCTCGGCATCGCCGGCAACACCGACACCGGCGAACTCACCGGAGCGCCGCTCTACACCATCGGCAACGACACCGTCCTGGCCAACCTCAACGACGGCCTGGGCGTCCGCAGTTCCGGCGCCAACGACCTGGCCATCACGTCACGCGACGGACAGACCTTCAACATCAGCCTCGGCAACGCCGTCACCCTCGGCGACGTCGCGGACGAAATCGACGAAGTTTCCGACGGCGCACTCACCCTCAGCTATCGCACCGACGGCCGCGGCCTCGAACTCATCGACACCACCGCCGGCGGAGGCACCACCACCGTCACGTCCACCGCGGGATCCAGCGCCGCCGAAGACCTCGGCCTCGACGCCGCCGCCGCCACCTTCGCCGGCAACGCTCTCACCGGCTCACGACTCATCGGCGACCTCGATTCCAAACTGCTCAAGTTCACCAACGGCGGCAACGGTCTGGCCGCGCTCGGCGGGGCCGCCTACCAACCCGTCTCCCTCGACACCAACCTCGCCGACCTCTTCCAAGGCACCGGCATCACCTTCAACGGACCCGGCAACAACGATCTCACCGTCACCGCCCGCGACTCCGAAGAAGGCACCGCCTCCATCGGCATCGACCTCGACGGCGTCACCACCGTCGAAGAACTCATCAACGCCTTCGACACCGCCACCGCCGGACGGGTCACCCTCGAACTCCGCGGCGACCAGCTCTTCGCCTTCAATAACACCGTCACCGGCGAAAACCCCTTCATCATCAAGTCCGCCAACGGCTCGGGCGTGGCCGAAGCGCTCGGCATCGCCGTCAACGCGCTCACCGACGTCAAGGCCGGCCTCAAGCTCGACCCCACCGGCACCCGCGACGACTCGTCGATCATCTCCGTCACCACCGCCGACGGCACCACCACCGACATCGACCTCGCCGCCGCCGAAACCGCCGGCGACCTCATCGCCCTGCTCAACAGCAGCGCCGCCGGCATCACCGCCACGCTCAACGACGCCGGCAACGGCATCAAAATCACCGACGACACCGCCGGCACCGGCGACCTGATCATCGAATCCGCCGGCGACGGCGCGCTCGCCGAACAGCTCGGGCTCGCCGGCGAATTCAACAAGGGCGTCGCCAACGGCCGCGACCTCGAATTCGCCTACGTCAACGAAGGCGCTTCGCTCGACAAACTCGGCATCGCACGCGGCATCTTCACCATCCGCGACTCCAACGGCCGAACCTCCCGCGTCGATCTCACCAACGGAAACGAATCCACCCTCGGCGACGTCATCGCCGAAATCAACTCCCGCGGGCTGGCGGTCAACGCCCGCGTCAACGACGCCGGCGACGGCCTGATCCTCGAAGACCTCGGCGGCGGTATCGTCGATATCGAAATCGAAGACGACGGCTCCAGCACCGCCGCCGACCTCGGCATCGCCGGCGTCCACGGCCCGGGCCTGCCCGTCGATGGCTCCTTCAAGCGCTACGTCCGCATCCGAAGCACCGATTCGCTCGACGATGCACGCGACCGCATCAACGACGCCGACCTTGCCCTCCGCGCCTCGGTCATCTCCGACGGCTCGGTCGGCAAGCCCTTCCGACTCTCGCTCTCGGGCCAGCGCGGCGGGGCGGGCAACGCCTTTTCCTTCAGCGACGGCGGACTGAACTTTGGCGCAACCGAAGTGGCCACCGCCCGCGACGCGCTCGTGTTCGTCGGCTCGGGCAACCCCGAAACCGCGCTGGCCGTCACCTCCGGCAGCAACACCCTCGCCAACGTCATCCCCGGCGCGACCATCACCCTCAAAAGCACATCGAATTCGCCCGTGACCATCGGCGTCTCCGACGATCCCGATGCGCTGCTCGAGCAGGTCAATGCCTTTGCCGAAGGATTCAACGGGATCGTCGATCGCATCAACGAACTCGACAGCTACGACATCGAGACCGAAACCCGCGGCCTGCTCCTGGGCGACCCGACGCTGCAGCAGGTCCGCAGCCGCATCTACGCCGCCGTCATCAACCCCAACTCCGAACTGACCGGCCGGTTCAAGTCGCTCTCCGAAGTCGGCGTGCGTATCGGTGCGGACGCCAGGCTCGAAGTCAACGCCGACAAGCTCCGCGCCGCGATCGAAACCGACCCCGACGCCGTACGCGACCTCTTCGCCTTCGAGCAGCTCGGCGTCGATCCTGAAACCGGCGAAGACGACCCCGAGCAGATCATCGCCCAGGGCATCGCCGTCGAGATCGACAAGCTCCTCGACCGTCTCACCGATCCCGAATTCGGCGTCCTGCAGAGCACCGTCGACCGCCTCGACCGGCAGATCCTCCAGAACAACACCCGCATCGACGACCTCACCACCCGCGTCGCGGCCGAGCGTCTCAAGCTCGAAACCCAGTTCGCCAACATGGAAGCCGCGCTCGCCCAGATCCAGGACCAGGGCAACGCGCTGACCCAGGGCTTCGCCCGCTTCGACGCCCAGGGCGGTCGCAGTCGCCGCTGATCCGTCACGCTGAACACCCGCGCCCGCTTATCGGTCGCAAGCCCGCCCAACGTCAACGTCCGCCGGACCGCTCCGCCGATATCCCTTCCATATGATCACCCGCGGCCCCGCCAACCCGTACCTCCGCAACAAGATCCTCACCGCCAGCCCCGAAGAGCTGCGGCTGATGCTCTTCGACGGCGCCCTCAAGTACGCGAAGCTCGCCCGCAAGGTCCTCGACCCCGCCGACCCCGCCGGCCCCGCCGGCAAGATCGACACCGCCACCGGCCAC
>CAZIXN010000015.1:0-11553 GCA_964543215.1 uncultured Phycisphaera sp. | reverse complement strand
CGACCCCGCCGACCCCGCCGGCCCCGCCGGCAAGATCGACACCGCCACCGGCCACAAGAAACCCGACTACGAACAGTCCTACGAGAACCTCTCCCGTTGCCAGAAGATCGTGCTCGAACTGTCCACGAGCATGAAGTCCGACGCCGCGCCCGAAATCGTCGCCAAGCTCAACGCGCTCTATACCTACATCTTCCGCCTGCTGGTCGAAGTCAACATGGAACGCCAACTCGGCCCGCTCGACGAAGCCATCAAGCTCCTGACCTACGAACGCGAGACCTGGTCCCTGCTGATGAAAAAGAGCGCCGAAGAACGCACCGGCGACGCCCCGCAGCCCGCCGCCACTTCGCAACAAACCGCTCTGAGCGCCTACGCTCGCAGCGCCTGAAGCCCTTCCCCCAAGCCCACGGTTTGCAGCCGTGGGCTGCGTGAACCTCTCATAACCCCACCGCCCCCCGCGCCCGTCGCAGCGTCTCGCCCAGCAGCGCGTTCGCTGCCGCCGCGCCCTCACGCAGCACGCCGTCGATCACGCCCGCGTCCTTCATCAGTGATTCACGCCGCGTCCGCGCCTCGCCGAACGTCTCCATCACCAGCTCGAACAGCGCCTGCTTCGCCTCGCCGTAGCCCATGCCGCTTGCCCCGCTCGCCGCGTAGCGCTCGCCCAGCGCGACCGTCCGCGGATCGTCCGTCCCCGCCAACGCCGCGAAGATCTGGTAAGGCACCGAGCTCGCCGCGTCCTTGCTTTCTTCCGGGGCCGCCGAATCCGTCACGATCTTCATGATCCGCTTCCGCAGCTGCTTCTCGGGCATGAACGGGTCGATGCCGTTGCCGTAGCTCTTGCTCATCTTCTGCCCGTCGATCCCCGGCAGCGTTGCCGCACCCTCGCGCATCATGAGTTCGGGAAGCTTGAACACGGCTTGCTCGATTCCGGGGGCACGGCTGTACGCATGGTTGAACCGCTGCGCCAGGTCCCGCGCGATCTCCACGTTTTGCTTTTGATCCGCGCCCACCGGCACCCCATCCGGGTCCACCGCGAGAATGTCGGCCGCCTGCAACACCGGATACGTGTACAGCCCGAGGTTGGCCGACATCCCCTTCGCCACCTTGTCCTTGAACGTCGTCGCCTTGTCCATCTGCGACTTCGGGCACACGCACGACAGCAGCCACGCCAGCTCACACACCCCCGGAAGATCGTGTTGGAGGTAGATCCGGCATTTCCGGGGGTCCAGCCCGAACGCGAGGTAGTCGATCACGACCTGCCGGATGTTCGCGCGCAGCTCGGCCGGGTCCGTCGAAGTCGTCAGCGCGTGGTACGACGCCACGAACACGAACACCTCGTGATCATCCTGCAGGTCCAGAAGCTGCCGGATCGCCCCGGCCCAGTTGCCCAGGTGAAGTTGCCCCGAAGGTTGCAGGCCGGTGAGCACGCGTTTCATGGGGCTAAGGTTACTACGCGTCACGCAACGCGTCGCAGAAAGCCTCGATCTTCTGGAGGTCTTTCACCCCCCGCGACGACTCCACGCCCGACGAGACATCCACGCCCCATGGCCGAACCACGCGGATCGCCTCCGCCACATTCGCCGGCGACAACCCACCCGCCAACACCATCCCCGGCAAACCCGCGCGATCCACCTTCGCCAACGCGTCCCAATCCGCCGTCCGCCCCGTCCCGCCCGAAAGCTCGCCCTTGCGGTGCGGCGCATCCAGCAACAACGCGTCGATCGCTGCGCTGCCCCGCCACACCTCCATCGCCTCTGCATCAAACGGCAACGCCTTCCAGATCCGCACGCCGCCCGGCAGTTGCGCTCGCAACGCCTCGACCTGCGTCGGCGTCTCCTGGCCATGCAATTGCACGACATCCAAACCGCAGAACGCCACCGTCTGCAACACCCGCTCCAACGACGCGTCCGCAAACAATCCCGCCCGTCCCACCGACGGCAACGTCCGCCGCAGCGCCTCGCTCACCGTCGCCGCCTCGGCGTCCGCGACGTGTCGTACCGACGCCTCGACAAACACCAGACCCACGAAATCCGCCCCACATCGTGCCGCGTGCAACGCCGTCTCGACGTCCCGCACCCCGCAGATCTTCACTCGCACCCCCGCCTTTTTCCCCTTGGCTTCTTGGTCCCTCGGCGTGTCGGCGTCTCGCGCTTCACTCACGACACCCGCTCCAGTCGCGCGTACTCCAGCACCAGCGTCTTCGAGCCCGCCGTCACGAAATCGATCTTCGCCCGGCTGTGCGCACCCGCCGCATCGACCTTCAGCACCCGACCCAGCCCGAACTGCGGATGACGCACCGCCGAACCCACCGGAAACGCGAGCGCCTGCTTGCTCGCCCGGCTGCGCCGGGCGGAACCCATCACCGCATCAACATCATCCAAGTCCAACGCCTCGTCCGCAACGTCCAACACCTCCAGACAATCCGGCGGCAGCTCATTGATGAAGCGACTCGGGATCGTCGGCATCGTCTGGCCGAACACCGTGCGATACCGCGCGTGCGTCAACATCAAATGCCGCTCGGCCCGCGTGATCCCCACGAACGCAAGCCGCCGCTCCTCTTCCAGTTCCGACGGGTTCGTGTTCGCACGCTCATGCGGTAGCAGCCCATCCTCGAACGCCAGCATCGCCACCACCGGAAACTCCAAACCCTTCGCCGCGTGCAAGGTCATCAGCGTCACCGCGCCGTGATCGCTCTCCAGCCCATCGATATCGCTCACCAGCGCTACCCGCTCCAGAAACGCCAGCAGCTTTTCACGCAGCGACGGCTCGGCCGCCACGCCGTCCATCTCCAGATTCAGCGTGAACTCCTCCTCGAACTGCTGCACCGACGAAATCAACTCGCCCAGGTTGGCCAGCCGCTCCTGATCCGGGTCGGACTTGTCGTTGCGATAGAACGCCTCCAGGCCCGATTCGCGCAGCACATCTTCCGCGAACTGCCGCAGCGGGATCTCGCGGGTGTGCTCACCCTCATCCTCGGCCCGGCCGCTTAAGCGACCCATCGACTCGACAAACCCCACCGCCTCGCGCCACTTGCGTACGGTCGTGCCGAACTTGCCCAGCGCTGCCTGCGCCCGCGCGTTGACCGCGCCAAGCAACTCGGGCCGATCGAGCAGGACATAGACCGGAACGTCGTGCGTGAGCGCGTGCGCCTGCATCGCTTTGATGGTCGCGTCGCTGATGCCCCGGGCGGGCGTGTTGATCACGCGGAAGCATGTCACCTCGTCCGCCGGGTTGGCCACGAAGCGCAGGTACGCCATCGCGTCCTTGATTTCCTTGCGGTCGTAGAACGCCGTGCCCCGCGCGATCTGGTACGGCACGCCCGCGTTGCGCAGCGCATCTTCCATCACGCGCGACAGCGAATTGATGCGATAGAAGATCGCCATGCCCGACCACGGGATGCCGTGCGTTTCCCGATACCTCCGCAGCTGCTCGACGACCCAGGACGCCTCGTGGTTGCCGTCGTAGCACGTCACGACGCGCACCGGATCGCCGTCGGCGTTCTCGGTGAACAGCGACTTGTGCTTCCGCGCCGCGTTGTTGGAAATCAGTGCATCGGCCGCCTTGAGGATCGTCTTGGTGCTGCGGTAGTTCTGCTCCAGCCGCACGATCTTCGCATCCGGGAACTGTGCCTCGAAGTCCAGGATGTTGCGGATGTTCGCGCCGCGCCAGCCGTAGATCGATTGATCCGGATCGCCGGTGACCATCAGGTTTCCGCCGCCCCCGGAAGATTTCGATCCGCCTTGCTCAGTTTCCGGGGGGCCGCCGAGGCTGGTGGCGATCATGAACTGGGCGTGATTCGTGTCCTGGTACTCGTCGATCAGCACGTATTGGAACCGGTAGCGCAGCTCCTCCAACGCGTCGCGGTGATCGCGCAGCAGCTGCACGGTCTTGAGCAGCAGATCATCGAAGTCCACCGCCGCGTTGCGCTCGAGCACCTGCGTGTACTTCGTGTACACCTTCGCCACCGTGCGCGAATAGAAATCGCCCGCCGCCGCGGCGAACGCCTTGGCGTCCTGCAGCTCGTTCTTGGCGTTGCTGATCGCGCCGAGCATCGAAGCCGGCGGAAAGTTCTTCGGATTGATCTCGAGCTCGGAGAGCGCCGCCTTGATCGCGTTCTTCTGGTCGGCCGTGTCGTAGATCGAGTAGCCCGGCGGCAACCCGACACGCTCGGCGTACTGCCGGATCAGCCGCGCACACAGCGCGTGAAACGTCGAAACCGTCGCCGCCCGCGCCTGCCGTTCGGTCAGCAACTGACTCACGCGCTCACGCATCTCGCCGGCCGCTTTGTTCGTGAACGTGATCGCCAGCACGTTCCACGGCGGCACGCCACACACCCGCACCAGGTGCGCGATCCGCCGCGTGATCACCCGCGTCTTCCCCGAGCCCGGCCCGGCCAACACCAGCATCGGCCCATCCACGTGTTCCACCGCCTCACGCTGCGGCGCGGTCAACCCCTCCAGCAATTCCTCCGCACCCCCGCCGGAAGCCCGCGGTCGGGGACCTTGCCCCGCGTTCCGCTCACGCTGCGATGCCGTCGGCTCCTCAAGGCCCGGGACCACGACGGAATCCGGATCGAACCCCACCGGCCCGCCCTCCTCCGCGAAATCCTCCGCAAAATCATGCGCAGAATCATGCGCGAGATCCGCGGCGAAATCCGGGACCGCTCCGTCCTCCGCGTCGGCCGGACCAGACCCGGACAAGCGAGAATCTCGCGCAGACTCCGCCGCCGCGTCGGCCCCGAACAGATGTTCCTGCGCTCCGTCGCTCATTTTGGAAAGTGTACGACAAGCAAACCCGCGTAAACTCCAAACATCCATCCGCATCACGACCACGCCACGCCACGCCCCGCCCCGCCCCGCCCCGCCGCCGATGCTTCGACAACTCCACATCGCCAATCTCGCCGTCATCGCCGACGTCACGCTCGACCTGGGGCCCGGCCTCAACGTCTTCACCGGCCAGACCGGCGCGGGCAAGTCGCTGATCATCGGTGCCTTCGAGATGCTGCTGGGCCTGCGCAAAGCCACCGCCGACCACATCCGGCCCGGCACCGACCAGGCCCGTATCTCCGGCACGTTCGACCCGTCCGACGCGATCCGTGCCCAACTGGCCGGACTCTTCGACCTCACGCTCGAACCGGGCGACGAACTCCTGCTCACGCGCAAGCTCTTCCGCACCGGTCGGTCGTCCTTTGCCGTCAACGCCCAGCCCGTCACCGCCGCCATGCTCGCCAAAGCCGCCGAGCTGCTCGTGGATATTCACGGGCAGCACGACCATCAACTCCTGCTCAAGCCCGCGCGACAGCTCGCGCTGCTCGATGCTTTCGGCAACCTGCAGGACCTCCGCTCGCAATACGCCGACCTGCACCACCGGCTGCGCGACATGCACCGAACGCGCGACGAGCTTGAAACCTCACGCACGCTCCGCGCCCAGCAGCTCGATCTCTTCGAGTTTCAGGCCGGCGAGATCGACGACGCCGAACCCACCGACGGCGAGTTTCCCGAGTTGCAGGCCCGGGCCACGATGTTCAATTCCGTGGAACGCCTCAAGACCGACGCCGCCGCGTGCTACGCCGCGCTTTACGACGCCGACGGCTCGGTGGTCGAGCGACTGCAGCAGATCACCGCGGCGCTGATTGAAGTTGCGCACCTGGACCCCAACGCCGCCGACCTGACCGAGCAGGTCCGCACCGCGACGCTCACGCTCCAGGAAGCCGCCTACGAGCTTTCGCGCTACGAGCAGCGTCTCGACCACGATCCGCAGGAGGCCGCGGAAGTCGAGTCCCGCCTCAACACGCTCAACCGCCTCATCAGCAAATACGCCAAACACATCCCTCGGACTGGTCGCTTGGGCGACCAGTCCGAGAACCAGCAGTCCACCACCGATCCGCTCGAACCGGTGCTGCGGTACCGCCGACATCTCGCCGAGCAGATCGACGCCCTCCGCGCCAAGACGCAGGATGCCGATGGCCTCGAACAACGCATCGCCGCCGCGCAGCGCGACCTCGCCAAACTCGGCGACGATCTCACCGCCCACCGCAAAGCCGCCGCCCAAAAACTCCTGCCCCAGGTCGAGCAACACCTCCGCGAACTCGGCATGGCGGACGCCCGGCTCGAAGCCGCTTTCGCCCCCACGCCCGATTCGCCCGCGGGACCGGCCACCGTCGAATTGCTGGCCCGCACCAACCTGGGTCAACCCGCCCAGCCGCTGCGCGCCATCGCTTCGGGCGGCGAACTCTCCCGCGTGATGCTCGCACTGAAGTCGGTCAAGCAGGCCGACGCCAACATCAGCGTCCTGGTCTTCGACGAGGTCGACGCGAATATCGGCGGGCGACTGGGCAGCGCGATCGGCCAGAAGCTCCGCGGCCTCGCCTCGCCGCCGTCGGGCGGTCAGGTGCTCTGCATCACGCACCTGCCGCAGATCGCCGCGTTCGGTCACCAGCACTTCCGCATCGCCAAAGCGTCGCAGGGCCAGGGCAAATCCGCCACCACCACCACGATCGTCGAGCACCTCGAGGGCAAAGCCCGCATCGACGAACTCGCCGAAATGCTGGCCGGCCAGAAAGTCACCCCCACCACCAAGAAGCAGGCCCGGGAACTCCTCGCCGCCGCGCAGTAGGGCTCGCCCCAACCGTGGGTCAGGACGTCGGGCGGTCGCTCTGGGTGAAGCGCACGCTCTGGCCGAGGAACTTCCGGGGATTGTCGAGCGTGAGGCGTTCGATGATTTCTGCCCGGTGGCCGCGTCGCCGCATTTCCTGCTGGAATTTCGGGACGCTCAGCGGATCGCTCGCGCCCCAGTCGCCGGCGCTGTTGAGCCAGAGGCGTTCAGGGCCGTAGCGCTCGATGAGGTCGGCGGCGCGCTGCGGGGTGCATTTGGTGGTGGGATAGAGCGTCAGCCCGGCCCAGAAGCCTGCATCCAGAACGAGTTCGATGGTGTGCTCTTCGACGTGGTCGATCAGGATGCGTGACGGATCGAGGGCGGTGTTGCGTCGGATCGCGTCGAGGATGAGTTGGGTGCCCTTGAGCTTGTCTTCGAGGTGCGGCGTGTGGATCAGGACGAGCTGTTCGTGGCGGGAGGCGAAGGCGAGTTGCTCTTCGAGGATGATCATTTCATTTTTGGTGTTGCGGTTGAGGCCGATCTCGCCGATGCCCAGGACGTTGGGTCGGTGGAGAAACTCGGGGATGAGGGCGATGACCTCGCGGGCGAACTGCGGGTCTTCGGCTTCCTTGGGGTTGATGCACAGCCAGCAGTAGTGGTCGATGCCGAAGCGGGCGGCGCGTTGGGGTTCGACGACGGTGAGTTGGTGGAAATAGTCGCGGAAGGCCTGCGGGGTGGAGCGGTCGTATCCGGCCCAGAAGGCGGGTTCGGTGACGGCGATGCAGCCGGCCTGGCGCATGGCGAGGTAGTCGTCGGTGGTCCGGCTGACCATGTGGATGTGCGGGTCGATGTACATCGGGGAACGGGGATCAGGGAACGGGGATCGGGCGGGGCGCGGCGCGGAACGTGGGGGGTCTATGTCTCGACGGCCTGGCCCGATCCCTGATCCCCGTTCCCTGTTCCCCGACAAGGGACGCCCAGGACGGGCGTGGGTGGCGCGGCGTCGAGAAGGTGTTCGGTGGGGTCGGACCAGGCTTCGAGGAGGCGCTGGGTTTTGCGGGGGTGGGGGTCTTGGAGGATGTGCAGGGCGGTGTGGAGGGCGGCGATGCGGGGGTCGGGCAACCCGCGGGCGGTGTCCGTGGGCTTGGCGTGCACGAGGCGGTCGAGGAAGGCGGCGACGTCGAGAACTTTTGCGCGGTGCTCGAGGAATTCGGCGTCGAGGATTTGCTCGGCGTCGCGCATCGCGGGCAGGGGGGAACGCTCAGGCATGCGCTGAGTTTACGGGGCGACCTGCGGACCCACCGGGAGCGTCTGGGGGCTTGGTGTCGCGAGATCGTGGAGCGTTTGGTGCAGCGTGCCTTCGTCGAAAGCGTGCAGATCGACGGGGTCGGCGACGTCGCGGATCGTGGTGACGGTGAGTCGGCCGCCGAGGTGTTGGCGGAAGGCTTCGAGGCCCCCCGGAAGGTTTGGGTGGGCAAGGAGCGGATGATGCGTCGGAAGCCCGAGCGTGTCCAGCAGGGCGATGCCGCGATCGGCGACGGCTCGGGGGAGCAGGCCGATGCGCCTGGCGTAGGTGAGGTCGACCGCGAGGCCCAGGGCGACGGCGTGGCCGTGGGAGACATGGTGGTGCGAGAGTTCTTCGAGGCGGTGGGCGGCCCAGTGGCCCAAGTCGAGCGGGCGGGCCTGGCGTTCTTCGAAGGGGTCGCCCGCCTCGGTGATGTGGTCGAAGTGCAGCTCGGCGGAGCGTTGCCAGGCGTACTGGGCGACGGTTTCGTTGCGGTCGGCGAGTGCCTTTTGGTTTGCTTCAAGCCAACGAAAGAACGGCGCGTCTTTGAGCAGTGCGACCTTGATGCATTCGGCGAAGCCGTGCCGCCAGACGTCGTCGGGCAGGGTGCCGAGCAGGTCGAAGTCGTTGACGACGGCGAAGGGCACGGCGAAGGTGCCGACGGCGTTCTTGATGCCGTGCCGGTTGACGGCGTTTTTGACGCCGACGCCCGAGTCGCACTGGGCGAGGGTGGTGGAGGGCAGGCGGATGAGTCGGACGCCGCGGTGGCAGGTGGCGGCGGCGTAGCCGACGGTGTCCAGGAGAGCGCCGCCGCCCAGGGCGAGGATGTAGGAGCGGCGGTCGATGCCGTGCGAGAGCATCGCGGCGTGGAGCGTGTCGAGGTGGCCGCGATGGTTTTTGGTTTCCTCGCCGCCGGGCAGATGGACCGTGGCGGCCAGGGCGGGGATATCGTCGTGGGCGAAGCGTCGGTGGATGCGCGACAGGAGTTGCGGATTCGAGGCGGCGAGGTTCTGGTCCAGGACCAGGAGCGTTCTGGCGGACCGATGGGCCGCGACGCGCGGGGCGATATCGGAGTCGCCCGGAGCCTGGTCGGGGGCGAACGCCTGAGCGAGCGTGGGGTTGTCGGGGTGGAAGGCGTCGTGGGTGAACGCGACGCGGTGGGGGCGGGTGAAGGTGACGGGGCGGGATTGCCAGGGCATGGGCACACACCCGCGCGGCGGCTTCGGGGCCGCGGGTTTTGGAGTGGGGTTAAGACCTGACTTCTTCACCGGGGCGGGGTGCACGGAGAAGGACGTCGGTACCGGCTTCAAGGCCTTCGGTGACTTCGACGAGGGTGTCGGAGGCTCGGCCGATGCTCACGTTCTGTCGCTTGACGCCGCCGCCCATGCCGGCGGAGACATAGACAAATCGCTGCTCGCCCTCGGCGAAGATGGCCTGGACGGGAACCGTGACGGCATTTTCGACCCGGCCGATGTAGATCGTGCCGGTGGTGGTCATCGTGGGCTTGAGTTGACCGTCGCCGGCGTTGGGCTCGAGCATGGCGCGGACGGTGAAGTTCTTGACGTTGTTGTTCCACCAGCCGCCGTCTTCGGCCAGGACGGACACGGACTCGACGACGGCGGGGAAGACGGTGCGGGAGATGGCATCGACCGTGACCTCGGCACGCTGGCCCGGTCGGACCTGCGGGGCCAGCGCTTCGGGGACGCTCAGGACCGCGACCAGCTGTGACGGGTCGGGCAGGTAGACGATGGTTTCGCCGCTGCGGACTTCACGGCCTTCGGTGATGGGGTCGCCTCGATACCGACCCACCGACGAGGCGTAAACCACCATGCCGCTGCTGGGCGCGGTGATCGTGGTGGCGGCGAACTGGTTGCGGAGGTCCTCGACGCGGCGTTCCTGGATCTCTTCGCCGCGCTGGTTGCTGAACGCCTTGGCGCGGGCCTGGGCGAGCTTGCTTTCGTTTTCGGCGATCGTGTTGGCGAGTTCGGACACCGCGTCGTCGACGGCGGACTGCTTCTCTTCACGTTCCTTCAGCAGGGTGTACGCCTCGTACACCTCGATGTCGAGCTTCGCGGTGGCGAGATCGTCGATGGCTTCAATCGTCGCGATCTCGGAGTCTTCAAGTTCATCCTGACTGATGAAACGCTGGGCGAAAAGCTCTTTGTCGGTTTCGAAGTTGCGTTTGGTGCGTTCGACTTCGCGCTGGGCCTTCTCCAGCGCGAGTTTGAGCGAACGCTGCTGGGTGGGGACTTCGCCCTGCCGCCATTCCGAAAATTCGAGTTCGGCCAGAAGCTTGGCGACCTCGGCGGCCCGCTGGGTCGATCGGGCGGTGGTCTCCTGAATCTGCAGGTCCTGATCCGAAGCGATCCGGGTCGCGCGGGCGGTTTCGAGCTTCAGCTCGGCTTCTTCGAGTTCGGCCGCGATCTCTGCGGCGTCGAGTTGGACAAGGACGGTGCCGGCGTCCACGTGGACCCCCTCATCGACGATCTCGAGGATCGCGGGCCGACCATCGACCCTGCTTTTGATCTCGATGCGCTGGGCGGCCTCCAGTTGGCCGGTCTCCGCGATCGTTAGGTCAAAGCTCTGGACGCGTGCTTCGTACCACTCCGTGCCACCCCGGTTGGCCGTGGCACCGTCCGCGGAATCCGAGCAGCCGGTGGCGGCCCCGAAACAAGTCGCAGCGACGATGGCACCGCCAAAGACGGAGGCAATCCTTGGGGTAATGCGATTACGATGAAATGAAATATTGGCCATGCGATGATGGGATGATACCCCACGCTACTCCGCGGACGGCTCGCTGATCATCGGCGCGGCCTCGGGAGGCAGTGCGAGGTTCATCAGATCGTTGGGGTCGGCGTTGGGGTCCACCAACGGCCCGAGTGGTTCTTCGATTTCCAAGGCGATCAGCCGGGCCGGGGGGAGCCACTGCCCCGCAGGGTCAACGCGCATCTGACCGGTGGCGAGCAGGTAGTTCAGCACGGCGGTCTGGAGGTCGGCGGCGGCCTGGTCGCGGGCGTTTCGCGCGTTGTTGAGGTCCTCCTGCGCTTCGATGACGTCGCGGGCGCCGAGTGTGCGGCGACGCAGCGACACTTCCAACGCACGGCGTTCGTTGAGGACCACGTTGCGTTTCTGGAGCTCGAGCGAGAAGCGGGACTGCTCGATCAGGCGGATCGCCTGGCGGACTTCCAGCGTGATGCCGTCGCGGAAGACCTGCAGCTCGCGGAGGTCGCGCTCGAGGCGGACCTGCGCGGCGCGGAGGTTGGAGTATTCGATCTTGCGGTCCAGCGGGAACTCGAAGTTCAGGCCGATGTCGTAGTCGCTGTCGGCGGGTTCGAGGTCGAAGCCGGCACGTTGCTTGTCTTCGTCGGTATTGAGGCGGAGGTCGGCGTCGAGGTCGAGATCGGGCAACAGGCCGTTGCGTGCGTTGCGGACGCGGCGGCGGGCATCGGTGACCTGGTCCTCGGCGGTCTGGAGGTCCAGGCGATAAGCCAGCGCGGTGGACACGGACGGTTCAAGTTCAAGCACGGGACGCGGCACCTGCACGCGGCTGGGCTGGATGACCAGTCGGGTGTTCATGTCCAGCCCGAGGTCGATCTTGAAGCGATCGATGCGGTTGGCGTACGACTCGCGGAGGTTGAGCAGCCGGTTGCGGGCCGAGAGCACGTCCTGTTCGATGT
>CAZIXN010000014.1:0-26229 GCA_964543215.1 uncultured Phycisphaera sp. | reverse complement strand
AGACGGTGAAGCTGCGCATCCTGGGGATCGAGCGTGAGGGCCTGGTTGAACGCGGCGTAGGCGTCGGGCCATTGCCGCAGTTCGACGAGGATCTGGCCGAGCAGGCGGTGGGGCGCGGGCAGGTCCGGCCGGCGCTCGACGAGCAGCTCGGCGGGCGGCAGCAGCGGCGCGGGGTCGCGGGCATTGACGATGGCGGCTTCGAGTTTTTCGCCCAGGTCGGCCACGGCCGATTCGATCTCGGCGTCGCTGGGCGGCGGCGGCGGGCGCAGGCCGCCCAGCGCGATCCAGGCGGCGACCACGCCGGTCAACAGCACGATGACGGCGGCCGGCATGATCCATCGGCGATTGCCCTGCACCATCGCGACACCTTACCCGGCCAACCGGCCCGGGCGTGGCGCTAGACTTGGCCCATGCTCGAACTGTCGCGCACCGTGCGCCTCTGCCTCAACGCCGACCATGCCGAGCATGCGGAACGCCCGCCGGCGGATGCGCGGACCAACACGTTCGCCGCCTGGCCGCCGCCGCGCGGGTTGGCGCGGTACTTCGAGATCCGCGTGCTCTGCCGCGGCGAAGCGCACCCGCGCACGGGCTACTTCATCAACATCCGCGACATCGACGAGGCGGTGCGGACGCACGGCCTGCCGCGGCTGCTGACCGCGGTGCGTGCCGAACGCGACGGAGAGCCCACCGCCCTGGGCGCGCTGCTGCACGATCTGCTTGATGACCTTCAACCCGCGCTGCACGATTCCGTCGCCGCCCTGGAACTTCGGCTTACGCCCGTGACCACCATGACCGCCCACTCGACCGCCATCGATCACCCACGCCGCGTCACGCTTCGCCAGCGTTACGAGTTTTCCGCCGCGCATCGCCTGCACGTGCCCGAGTACTCGCCGCAGCAGAACCGCGACATCTTCGGCAAGTGCAACAACCCCGCCGGCCACGGGCACAACTACACCTTCGAAGTCGCCGTGGAATGTCCCGTCTCCGCCGAGGGCACGACGCTGGACATCGGCGAACTCGACGCAGCCATCGACCGCCACGCCGTCGCCAAGCTGGACCACACGCACCTCAACGAAGACGTACCCGCGTTCGCTGATCGGAATCCATCGGTGGAAAACATCTCGGCGGTGATCTGGGCGTTCCTCGTGAACCACATGCCCGTCGGCGCGACGCTTCGCGAAGTCACGGTATGGGAGACCGGCAAAACCTCCTGCACCTATCGCGGGCCGAAGGATTCCGCGGGCGATCCGGCGTGACCGCCGTCCGTGGGGGTGTGGGTTGCCGGATAGGATTGCGACATGAGCGTGGACCTGCTGATGGCGTGGATGCAAGGCGTGGCGCTGGCCGTGGATGCCTCGGCCGCGTCCGCTTCGACGTCGCGCACCAACGAGCAGCTCCAACTCATCGTGCAGGGCTGGGTCGCGATTGCGATGCTCGCCGCGATCGGGGCGCTGGGCATGGCACTGATCGCGGTGCTGCTGGCGGTGTGGCGGCGCAGCCTTCGGCGGGAACAGCGCCTCGAAGAAGAAATCCGCGAAGTCCGCAGCAGCCTCTCGGCCATCGGCGACGCCTGGGCCGCGTCTGCCACCCGCATCCCCGGCTTCGCTCCACGCAACACGCCGCCCGAAGACGAAGGCGAGGATGAAGACGACGAAAGCGACGAGGACGACGATCCCTACAACCTCTTTGGTGGCCGTGATCCGCTGGAAGATGAAAACGACGACGACGACGAAGATGACCACGGCTTTCTCGACGACGATGACGATCGGCCCCCGCCGGGCTTCCGTTGATCCGCGTCACCCCTGAAACACCACCGGCTCGGTGTCCCCCGCCTGCTTCATCGCGCATCGGCCGGTGCCGCGACACCACTCACATTCTTCGTGCCGGCCATCGATCTGGCCGAGGCAGTAATCCAGCTGCGACGCGATGACATCCTGGATCATCGCGCTCAGGCCGATGGGCGCGGTGACGGCGTAGCGGATGTCCGGATGCTTGAGGGCGGCTTCGCGCGCGAGGTTCGGGATGTCCTGGTGCCAGTGCTTGCCGGGAGCGAGGAAGTACGGACACACCGCCACGCGCGTCGCGCCTCGTTGCACGCAGCGGTCAAACGCGGTGGCGATGGACGGTTCGGCCAGCTCCATGTGGGCCGGCTCGACGATCGGATACGCCGCGGCGTGGGCCCAGGCGAAGCGCTCGACGAAGCGTTCGAGCATCTCGTTGGACGCGGCCCGGCGGGAGCCGTGATCGACGATGACGATGCCGGTGCGGGTGGAAGGGTTGGACGACATGGTCAACAGCCTAGGCGTTTGGGAAGCTTTCCCAGCTTGTCACCCGTGCCCGGCGATCTCGGAGAATCTTGAGAATCTTGAGAATCTCACGATTGGCCGTGGAAAAATGTTGACCGGCGGACTTCCTGAATTATCCTTGCAGCGAGCGATCGAATCCGTTTCGGTCGCGGGAGGGACCCCATTGCGACGACGACGCGCGCCGATGGCCTCGGCGGGTTTTTCACGAAACACCCGTCAAGGACACGAGCGGCTGACGCCGTTTGAGCAGAGGGTGAGGAGATGCACGGTTCAAGAGCAAGATAGATCAAGACCGGTCGATGGCCATCGGTTGTGCCTGCCGCCCGATGGCCCGGAGAAAGTACGTTCCATGCGCACCACGAATTGGACCTTGTCGACAACGATTGCCCTTGCGATGGCAATGCTCAGCGTCTCGGCTTCGGGCGAATCGCTCGTGGTCGAATCGGGCCTGTCCGGCGACCTCCGCGGCCTCAACCCGCCCACGCTGAGAGGCCGGGAGATCAATCCCCAGGACCCGTGGAAAGGCCGAGACCGCCGCGTCTGGGCCGGTGCGCTGGACATTTACCGCAAATGGGAAGCCACCCAGGGCATCCCCGCCACCACCAACGCCAACCAGCCCAAACCCGTTCCCCTGCCGTCGGCGGCCCTGGGCGGGCTGGCCCTGCTCGGCGGCGTCGGAAGCGCGCGGGCGATGCGTCGCACCCACGACGCGTAATCCAACCCTTCATCACCACCCCCGGCTCGGGCACCGCTGCAAGGCGGCCCGGGCTTTATGCCTTTTCCGGCCGGCCCGGTAGGATCGCCGCCCCACGCCGCGCGGCGCCACCTCCCCGCAACCCCAACCCCGACACACCATGACCCTCCGCATCGCAGTCATCCCCGGCGACGGCATCGGCCCCGAAGTCGTCGACGCCGCCCTGGCCGTCCTCGATCACGCCAGAATCAAGTCCGCTTCCGGGGGCGGCTTCGCTTACGACACGCAACGCTTCCCCTTCTCCGCACAACACTTCCTCGACACCGGCCACGTCCTCGACGACGCCGACCTGAGCACCCTCCGCACCTTCGACACCATCCTGCTCGGCGCGGTCGGCGGTATCCCCAACGACCCCCGACTGGCCGGCGGCGTGATCGAAAAAGGCATCCTGCTCAAACTTCGCTTCGCCTTCGACCAGTACATCAACCTCCGACCCGTCCAGCTCTACCCCGGCATCGAAACGCCGATCAAGGGCAAGACCGCCGAGCACATCGACTTCGTCGTCGTCCGCGAAAACACCGAAGACCTCTACTGTGGCCTCGGCGGCGTCGCGCGGCAAGGCACGCCCCACGAAGTCTCGACGCAGACCATGCTCGCCACCGACTTCGGTGTGCGACGCTGCATCAAGTACGCCTTCGAATTGGCACGCACCCGCCCCCGGAAGCACCTCACCCTCGTCCACAAAACCAACGTGCTCACCCACGTCGGCCAGACCTGGCACCGCGCCTTCCGCGAACTCGCCGAGCAATACCCCGACGTCCACACCAACTACCACCACGTCGACGCGTGCTGCATGGTCATGGTCACATCGCCCGAACAGTACGACACCATCGTCGTCCCCAACATGTTCGGCGACATCATCACCGACCTGGGCGCCGCGATCGCCGGCGGCATGGGCATCGCCAGCTCCGGCAACCTCCAACCCGACGGCGCTTCCGGGGCCGGGCCGTCGATGTTCGAGCCCGTCCACGGCAGCGCCCCCGACATCGCCGGGCAAAACAAAGCCAACCCCATCGCCACCATCGACTCGCTGGGCCTGCTCCTCCGCGAAACCGGACGGATCAAACACGACGACGACGCCGTAAAGACCGGCGAAGCGATCGGCATCGCCGTGAAGAAAGTCACCCCCAACTTCACCGGCAAATCCCTCGACCGCAGCGGCTACGGCACCGACGCGATCACACAGATGGTGATCGACGCGCTCTAAAACCAGCCGTCGCTATTCAATCTCGAGATCTTTGACTTTCTTGTTCAGCGTGTTGCGGTTGATGCCCAGGAAATCCGCAGCGCGGACCTTCACGCCGCCGTTGAGCTTCATGGCTTCCTTGAGCAGGTGGCGTTCGACCTGATCGATCACCATGCCGTACACCTTGCCGTCGTACACCTGGTACTGGCGGATGGCGGATTCCGCGAGTTTCGCGCACTGGCCATCGATGCTTTCGTCCGCGCGGTCGCCGCGCACCTGTTGGCTGAACATCCGGATCGGCAGGGGCAACAGATCGTCGGTGAAGTCTTCGCCGTTGGACAGGACCACCGCCCTTTCGATCATGTTTTCCAGCTCGCGCACGTTGCCCGGCCAGGGGTAGCGCAGCAGCGTGTTGAGCGTGTCGCGGCTGAGTTTCCGCAGGTTGCGGCTGTTCTCCTGGTTGTAGCGATCCAGGAAGTGATCGATGAGCACGGGGATGTCTTCGCGGCGGTTGCGCAGCGGCGGCAGGTGCACGGTGACCACGTTGAGCCGGTAGTAGAGGTCTTCGCGGAAGTTGCCCTTGCGGACCTCGTTCTGCAGCTCCAGATTGGTGGCGGCGATGACGCGGACATCGACCTTGAGCGTGCGGTGGTCGCCGACACGTTCGAGTTCACGCTCCTGCAACACGCGTAGCAGCTTCACTTGGAGCTGCATGTCGAGCGTGCCGATTTCGTCGAGGAAGATCGTGCCCTGATCGGCGGCCTCGAATCGGCCGACCTTGTCGCGGACGGCCCCGGTGAACGCGCCCTTGACGTGGCCGAACAGCTCGGACTCGAGCAGCTCGCGCGAAAGAGCGCCGCAGTTCACACGGATCAGCGGCTGCTCGGCCCTCGGCGAGTTGTAGTGGATGGCCTTGGCGATGAGCTCCTTGCCGCAGCCGGTCTCGCCGAGCAGCAGCACGGTCGCGCGCGAGTTGGCGACCTGCGCGATGGTGGAGAGCACATCGAGCATCGCCGGCGAGCTGCCGATGATGTTGTCGAACTTGTACGCCTGGCGAAGGTTGTCGCGGAGCAGCTGCGTTTCTTCGAGCCAGGTGTTCTTCTCGCGCTGCACCCGGTGGTGGATACGGACAGACTGCGCGAACAGGCCCGCCACGATCTTGATGAGGCGGGCGTCGGCGTTGAGCCGCGGCTGATCGACAAACGGCAGGTCGCAACTGATGGCGCCGACGGTTTCCTTGCCGTCGCGCAGGGGAACGCAGACGAAGCTGAGGGTCGCGTGTTCGGCGGCATCGGTTCGTCCCGCATCGTCGTGGCCGGGCAACTCGCGGGCCTTGGTGCGGTTCAGGAAGGCCGGGTGCTGCGCGACGTTGGGGATCACGGCCGGCTCGCCGCTGGCCATTGCCCCGCCGGTGACCCCTTCGCCCAAGGCATATCGCCCGCGCTCCTGCTCCGCGGGAGTCAGCCCAACGCTGGCCACCGTCCGCGCCCGCTGGCTGGCAGGGTCGACGAGCACCAGCGCCGCCCGCTGCACCCCCAGGCGCTCGGAAAGCACGGTCATCGCTGAAGTAAATGCTCGGGAAAGCTCAAAATCGCCGCCGAGGATTTGGGTGACCGCCTCAATAATGACTAATTCTTGCTCAGGCCTCTCCATAGATTGCCTATTGAAGCATCATTTTTAAATAACAGCAAGGGAACCCTCCCAAACGTGCGCAAAAAGAAGACCCTCACGCTTGCGTTCTCTGAAATTCGTCTAAAGCATCAAGATACTGCTAATTAGTGGTTTATAGAAATTTTTGGCTGGGTTTTGCCCATTTTCTGCGCAGAAAGTTCGTGATTCGTCTTCCAGTACAGGCCCACTGGAGACACGAACCGCGATGACCCACACCGCCACCCGCCTCCGCAGCGCCGGATTCCGACCCGAAACTCTCGGCCGGGACCGGATCGAAACGCGGGTCGCCGAGCACCGCCGACGGGAACTGCCCCGGCTTCGCCGATTCTGGCGGTCTTACCGCAACCGCAAGGCCGATCGGCCCGGCACGCCAGCGGGCACCGGCGCGTGGGATCAGGAAGAGGGCCTGCCGACCCGGCTAGGCCGTGGCGTCGATGGCCGACCCAAGCGCGAACTGGTCATTGAGAACGACATCGCCTGGCGCATCCACATGCAGGCCGATTTCATGTTCGGCAAGCCGGTGGTCATCCGATCGCTGTGCGAAGACCCGGCCTTGGCGAAACGCATCGAGGCCCCGCTCGCGTCGGTCCTGCGTGCCGGCGGCGGCGTCGCGTTCCTCCAGGACATGGCGCTGCCGGGCTCGATCTACGGAAGCGTCGACGTGCTCGTCCGTTGCGACGTACAAGCCCAGCCGCACGGCGATCCGGCCGGGGGCATGCTGCTCGAACTCATCGAGGCGCCGCGGGCCATCCCGCTCATGAACGCCGGCGACGATCGCCAGCTCGACGCCTACATCATCGGGACGCCCGGCGACCTCGGCCTCAACCTGCCGGCCAACCGGCTCGAACGGCTGCGCGGCAAGCTCGCCCACAGGCTCGCCCACAAGCACCCCCCCACGGGCGGCGTTCTGGAATGCTGGGCCCCGACCGGCCAGCAGCGCCCGCAACGCTCGCATTCCAAACGCGAGCCGGCCGAACTCAACCCCCTGGGCTGCGTGCCCGTCGTCCACATCCAGAACCCGCCCCAGCCGTTTCATGACGCCGGCCTGTCCGACGTCGAACCGCTCATCCCGCTGCAGGATGAACTGAACACCCGGCTGTCCGACCGCGCCAACCGGGTCACGATGTCCGCGTTCAAGATGTACCTCGCCAAGGGCCTGGCCGACTTCACCAACCACCCCGTCGGCCCGGGCACGATCTGGGCCAGCGACAACCTCGACGCGAGCACCACCGCCTTCGGCGGCGACAGCGACACGCCCTCCGAAACCGCCCACATCGCCGACATCCGCGAGCGTCCGGCGTCTCACCCATCGCGGCCGGCGTGCTCCAGGGCAAGGTCGGCAACCTCACCCGCGAAAACGCCGTCCGCATCGTCCTGCTGGGGCTGATGGACCGCACCGAGAAGAAGCGCATCACTTACGGGGCCGGCCTCGAACGCTGCTGCGGAGTGATCCTCCACGCCGCCGATGTCCACGGCCTGCTGCCCAACCGGCCGCACGACCGCCGCGTCCGCATCGACTGGCCCGACCCCTTCCCCGAAAGCCGAACCCAGCAACTCGACCTCGCCGAGCGCAAGCTCCGCCTGGGTGTGCCCAGGTCGCAGGTGCTCACCGAGCTCGGCTACGTCGATCACGCCGAGGAGGTGAAGTCCGCCGAACCGCAAGACAAACACGACCCCGTCGAAGACCACCGAGCGCTCGAACCGCGCTGACGCTTTTTCGTTCTCTTCATCAAGGACACCCACGATGCCCGAACCCGACACCCAGGCCGAACTCGCAACCCATGAAACAACCTCGACGCAGGAACAAGGCGAAAAGCTCGTTCCGGTCACCGAGTCCATCCGCTACCGCAAGCGTGCGCAGCCCGCAGAGACGCAGGCCGAAGCGCTGCAGAAGCGACTCGACGAGATCACGCGCACCCTCGCCGAGAGCGAGCAGACCATCGCGGCGCTCGAGCGTCGCCAGCGGATCGACGCCGAGCTCGCCGCCGCCGACGCGGTCGATCTCGACGTGGCCCGCCTGCTCACCGAAGCCGCCGTCAGCGCGATGGACGAGCCGGAGATCGCCGAGGCCATCGACGACCCGCGTCGCCACAAGCCGTACCTGTTCGGTCCGCGCGGCCGGGCCGCGCGACACATGGGGCACACGCCCCACGATCTGGCGTCTCCGTTGGAGGACGCCGCCGAGTGCGCGATCGCGCCGGGCGACCGACGCGACCTGCTCCGCTACCTGCTTCGCTACCTGCGGCTGCGCCGCGGGCAATGACCCTTCGGCCGTGCATCGCTGTTCCGGTAGATCGACGTGATCCGCCCGGCGCGCACGGCCACGCTTGTTGAACCGCTTCCGAGGAAACTCTCATGCCTTTCACCGGCAACGCCACCTATTCCGCAGGCGGTTCGCTGCCCGAAATGGCCGAAGACGTCCGCGACGTCATCGGCATCGTCAGCCCCTACGAAACGCCGCTCCTCGACCACCTGGGCGACCCCCAGCGGGCCGCCCCACCGGGACCGTTCACGCGTGGCTCGAAGACACGCTCCGCCCCAACCAGCGCATCATCGACGACTCGGGCGTCAACGCGTCCACCACCGCCACCAGCTTCAGCGCCGGCCACGACAACCTCTTCCGCGTCGGCGACCTGATCCAACAGGACGGATCACGCGAAGTCATGCTCGTGACCAGCGCCGAGGACATGGACATCACCGTGATCCGCGGATACGGCAGCACCACCGCGGCCGGCCTGGTCGACGGCCAGGACGCCGACGCCGCCCGATGGACCAACCGCGTCCGCAAGCAGAACTGCACGCAGATCTTCTCCGCCACGGTCGAAGTCTCCGGCTCACCGCTCGCCGCCACCCGGGCCGCCGCCACCCGGGCCGCCGTCGCCGACGAGATGGATTACCAGACGCGGGAGCGCCTGCGCGAACTGCTGCGGGAGCTGGAGAACAGCGTGATCAACGGCGTCGCCGCCTCGAGCAATCCTCAGGGCAGCGCCCCGACCCGCCGGTCCATGCGGGGCATCCTCGCGTCGGCGAACACCCACGTCACCAACGCCAGCGCCGCCGCGCTGTCCGAAGCGACGCTCAACGCGGCGCTGCGTGAAGTCGGGAACGAGTCGTCCGGCAACGTGGACACCCTCGTCGTCAACGGCTTCCAGAAGCGCGCGATCAACCAGTTCATCGCCCGCTCACGCGGGTACGGCGCCGGCGACACCAAGTTCTCCGAACTCGTCAGCGTGTACGAGTCGGACTTCGGCGTCTGCCGCTTCCTGCGGAGCCGGTGGGTTCCCGCCGACACCGTGATGCTGCCGGACAGCTCACGCATCGACGTCCTGCCGCTGCACGGCCGCAGCTTCGCCTACCGCGAACTCGCCAGCTCCGGCGACAAACGCTGCGGCCAGGTCGTCGGCGAGTACACCCTCGAGTTACGCAACAAAAACGCGCACGGCGTGATCCGCAACCTCGCCACGTCCTGATCGACATCTTTACCGGCTCGGCGGCATCCCGCCGCCGAGCCCCTTTGCGAGGACGCCTGCCTTGAACGAATTCGACATGATCCACGAACTGATCAACCTCGGTGCCGCCGGCCTGATGGGCGTGCTCTGGACCCGGGAGCGCATGATGTCCCGCCAACGCGAACGCCAACTCACCGAGGCCCACGAACGCCTCATGCGGCACCGAAGCGAGATCGCCGCCATTACCGACCGCGCCGAACGCAACATCCGAGCCATCACCCGCTTCGCCGAGAATCAGGCGTCGCTGCGTCACTGGCTCGAAACCGCGATCCACCGAAAAGCCGACCGCTCCGCTGATATCTTTGGCGATACGCAAAACCCCGACCGAGACGCCGTCCATGACGCCGCCTGAAACCCTCCCATCCCTGCTGCAAACCTCGCTCGCACTGATCGCGACGTTGACGCTCGTTGCCGGCACCGGGTGCGCCACCACCGGCGGCGCACCGACAACCACCGCACCCGCCGAGTTGCGCGACGCCTGGCAGCCCGCGCCGACCGGGCTGCGCATCTACCCCTCGATCCGCTTCGTCATGGAAGACGGTGTGCCCCTGCTCGAATGCCGCATCGAACTCCTCGACGCCATGGGCGACCCCGTCAAAGCATCCGGCCACGTCAAGTGCGAACTGTTCGCCTCGACCGGCCAACGCGACGGCGTCATCGGCGAACGCCTCTACGGCTGGGACATCACCATGACCCGCCTCGAAGACCAGAAGGCGTTCTACGACCCCACCGTCCGCGGCTACCTCTACCGATTGAAGCTCGCCAGCATCGCCCCGGCCACGCGATCAACCACCTTGCGCATCACCTTCACGCCCGCCCGCGGCGCGGTGCTCATCGATGAAGCAGAGATCCAGCCCAGCGTCGAATCGTCACCTTGATCCCTCGCCATACGTGACGCGCGAAGCGCATCATCAAACATTCGAACGCACCTTCGCGATCAGCGTCTCCGCCTCCGCCGCCGTCGGTGCTTCCGCAATCAACCGCACGATCGGTTCGGTGTTGCTCGCTCGCACGTGCACCCACGCACGCCCGATATCCACCCGCACCCCGTCGAGGCGATTGATCGACTCGCCCTTGAAGATGTCGCCCACGCGATCCAACAGACGGGCCATATCACCGCCGGGCACGTCCAGCTTCTCCTTGACGATCGCGTACGAAGGGATCGTCGCCACGATCTCCGAGAGCTTTTGTTTCCGCTGTGCAAGCATCTCGAGAACCAACGCCATACCCACCAGCGAGTCTCGCACCTGACTCACCGCCGACCAGATGATCCCGCCGTTGCCCTCGCCGCCGAGCGCCGCACCGCAGTCCCGCATCGCCGCCGCCACGTTCGCTTCGCCCACCGCAGAGCGCACGACCGTCGCACCCACCGCCTCGGCCACGTCGTCGATCATCCGGCTGGTCGAGAGATTGGCCGCCACCGCGTCGCCCTGCGCAAGCCGATGCAGCCCGCACAACGCAAGCGTGTATTCCTCGCCGATGTAGCGGCCGCGCTCGTCCACGATCGCCAGACGATCCGCGTCGGTGTCCTGCGCGAAGCCGGCGTCGGCGCCTCCCGCCGCCACACGCTCGGCCAACTCCGTGAGATTCTCCTTCGTCGGCTCGGGCGGATGCGGAAAATCGCCGGTCGGCTCGGGATACAGATGCGTCCACCGCACGCCGAGCGCCTCCAGCAACGCCGCCGCCTCGGCCCCGCCCGCACCACGCGTGCTGTCCACCACCGCACGCAAGCCCGCCGCGCGAATCGCCGGCACATCCACGCCCGCCGCGAGCAACTTGTCCAGATGCACCGCCACGCCGCGATCATCCTCACGGATCGGTTGCAGGCAGCCCGTGCCGACGTACGCAAACGCGTCGCCGTGGAAGTCGCGCAGCAACTGCTCGACTTGTTCCGGAGGCGGCGCGACGCCGTCGTGACGCAGGGCCTTCATCCCGTTCCACGGCGCGGGGTTGTGGCTGGCCGTGACGACCAGACCGCCGTCCGCACCGAGTTCGCCCACCATCACCGCGATGCCCGGCGTGCTCAAGACGCCCACCCGCACCACCGCGCATCCCACGCTCGCCAGCCCCGCGACCGCCGCCGATTCGTACATCGGGCCCGACGGCCGGGAGTCGCGCCCGATCACCACCAACGGATGCTCCACGCCCCGCGTCCGCTTCAGCCAGGTCCCCACCGCCGCACCGTAACGCGCCGCGACCGTCGGCGTCAGCGACTTGCCGACCAGCCCACGCATGCCGCTGACGCTCAGAATCAACGGGGTATCCGGACTTGCTTGCATCGTCGTTCCTCTTCAGGCATACCAGGCTTGCAGCTGCTTCGGCGTCACACCCACCAACGTCTCGATCACCCGCTCCGCGTCATCGACCAACTCTTCCGCCGCATGGCTTGTCGTGATCGCCAGCGTCCGCAACCCCGCCGCCGTCGCTGACTTCAAACCCGCGCGGGTGTCCTCGATGGCCAAACACGTCCCCGGCTCGACACCCAGCGCCGCCGCCGCCTTCGCGTAGCTCGCAGGATCCGGCTTGCTGCGCGGCACATCATCGGCCGTCACGATCACCTCAAAAGCATCCGCACGATCCAGCAGACCGAGCATCAGCCCGATGTCCGCCCGCGTCGCGCCGCTCGCGATCGCCACCCGCAGGCCCGACGCCCGGCTCGCGTCCAGCAGCTCCACGCTCCCGGGTAGCGCCAGTTTCCCCGTGGCTCGCGTCAACGCCTCGAACGCCGGACGCTTCTTCGCACACAGCGCCGCCACCGCCGCGTCGCTCTTGTCCCGACCCGTCACCTCCAGCATGACCCGGAACGCGTCGCGATCATCAAACCCGATGTACGTCTGCACGTACTGCTCGAACGTCAACTCCAGCCCCAGCGACCGCGCGATCAGCACAAACGCCTGATAATGCAGCGGCTCGGAATCCACCAGCACACCATCGAAATCAAACACGATCGCTTGCAGCATCGCGAGAGTCTAACCCCGATAAAAACGCGCGTGAGGCCCGCAACGCACAACCCGTCTGCGTCTCGTGCAACCCGTGCGACGCCTGACCCGGTTTTTCGGCCCGTGACGGTCAACCCGCTCCCCGATTGCGCCGATCAGACCGGTATCACCGATGCACGGCACGCGCCGCCGCCTCTCGGTCATCATCGGACACCCCAACGGGAAGAAAGCCAGGGACCTCCTCATGCCACGACAGAAAGACATCCTCACCACCGGCGAAGTCGCCAAAATCTGCAACGTCGCGCCACGAACCGTCTCCAAGTGGTTCGACTCCGGACAGCTCCGCGGCTACCGCATCCCGGGGTCCAAGGATCGACGCATCCCGCTGTCCGGTCTGATCCGCTTCATGAAGCAGCACGGCATCCCGCTCGACGGCCTCCAGTCCGGCGCCACCCGCGTCCTGCTCATCGACAGCCCCAGCGAAACCCTCGACGTCCTCAAGAAGGTCCTCGTCGAACAGGCCAACTACGAAGTCGAAGTCGCCCACGGCGGGTTCGCCGCCGGCGTCACCGCCGAGAAGTTCCGACCCCACGTCCTCTTCGTCGACATGCACCTGCCCGACGTCAAGGGCGAAGACCTCGCCAAGCTCGTCCGAAGCTCCGACGACCTCCAGATGACCAAGGTCATCGCCGTCTCCGGCAAACTCACCGACGGCCAGGCCCAGCACCTCCTGCACAACGGCTTCGACGGCTACCTCAAAAAGCCCTTCCACGTCCGCCAGGTCATCGAGGCCGTCGAAGACGCAACCGCCATCGTTTACTGATCCCCACGACCACACGGCCGGGAGAGAGGGCCGCGGCTCCACCAACGATCAGGACGATCCAGGGAATCCGATCCAGGGTTCAATCGCCAAGGACGCAAACACCCGCCGCATCAGAGCCGCCGCCGAAAGGCGCGGCTCTGTTTTATTTGCGACTCCCCGAAGCCCACCGACACCGTCCGATCGGCCTTGGACGCGCTCGACGAAACCCCGTGTTCACCCGCGCGACACCAGGCGCCGAAAAAAAGCGCAACCCGCTCGCCGAGCATCCGCTTCCCGCATCAAGCCCCGGCCGCCTCGGCCCGGCCCGGGATCCACCGCCGATAACGAAGCCACGCCGACCCGGCGTACAGCAGGATCGTCAGCGCGATCCAGTACTCCTTCGCCTCGTCCGCGGCCTCGATCAGCGCGAGGTCCAGAAAGTCACGCGTGCCGCCGTGAACCTCATCGAGAAACTTCTCGGGCATGTTCCACGCAAACGCCAACACCCCGGGCAGCACCAGCGTTGTCGTGGGGATCAGCCAGAACCAATCCTGTCGCGGCGCGCCGGGCTGGCGACGCCGCTCGGCCACCAGCCACGGCAACACCCCCGCCCCGATCAGGCAACACGCCGTGGCAATCGTCCGCGGGACCTCGTTGAACAGGTCGTGGTACCACGCATCCGCGTTGTGCAGGTTGAACTCGCCCTGCAGGTTGCCCTGCGCAACCCACTCGGGCGGCGTGAAGCCCAGCACGTGCTGCCCCCACGACGCCTCTTCCCCCGCGAAATAAATGGTCGCCAGGACCAACCCCCCAAAACAAATCCGCGCAAAACGCGGCAGCGAACGCCCCCGCAGCCCGAGATACGCAAACATCGCCGCAGCCGGCAACAAGTAGCCCACCGTCAACAACTCAACCACGCCCAGCTCGTCATGCACCCATCGCTCCCACGTCTCGTAAGGCAGCGCCCCCGAAACGATCATCCCGATCGCGCTGACGACCACCGCGGCCAGCGCGGTCAAACGAAACCAGCGCGGCTCGCGCGGCGACGCCGATGCGCTTGCCGTGTCTGGTGGGGTCCGAGAGGTTGTGGGCGCGGCCGGGCCGGTGGAAGTCGCGTCGATCGTCATTCCGCTAGTCCAATGCCCGGGCGTTCGCTTGTCAAACCGCCGGTGCTGAGGGCTTGCCCCTACCGCGGCTCCACAAAATCCACCTCGCCATCGCCCGGCAACGCGGGGATCAGCCCCGCCGCCACGCCTTCCCGCATGAGCTGACGCACCGCGGCCCGACCGCGCATCCCGTAATCCAACGTCCACTCGTTGACATACATCCCCACGAAACGATCGGCCAGATCGGTGCCCATGTTCCGCGCGTAGTTCAGCGCAAAGGCCACCGCCTCCTCCCGATGATCCAGCGCATGCTGGATCGAGTCCAGCAACACCCGGCAGATCACCGGCCCTTCGCCGGCCTCCACCAGGTCCCGCCGGATCGCGTTGCCACCCAGCGGCAGCGGCAGCCCGCGCGTCTGCGTCCACCAGGTGCCCAGGTCGACCACCAACGCGAGCCCCTGGTCCTGAAACGTGATCTGCCCCTCGTGGATGATCAAGCCCGCATCAAACTCACCCGCCTCGACCTGATCGAGGATCTCGTCGAACATCACGTGTTCCCACTGAAGATCGTCCGCAGACAGGCCGTGTTCGTGCAGCCAGAGCTGGGCGGACAGCCACGCCGTCGTGCGCGGCCCGGGCATGGCGAGTTTTTTGCCTACGAGATCGGCGGCGCTGCGAATGGCGCCTTGCCCACTTCCGGGGGTCCGGGGGGCGACGATCATCGGGCCGTAGTTGTCGCCCATGCTGCTACCGCAACTCGTGAGCGCGTAGTGCTGCGCGACGTAGGGGTATTGGTGGATCGAGAACGCGGTGATCTCGAGTTCGCCTCTTTCGCTGCGTTCGTTGAGCGACTGGATGTCTTCGAGGACGTGCACAAACGCGTAGCCGCGGGTATCGATCTGCGGCGACAGCTGCGTGCCATCGGGGGCCACGAAGTTGGCGAGCGGCCACCACATGAACGCGTCGTCGGGGTCGGGGCTGTGGCCGATGCGGAGGGTGCGCGACGCGGTGGTGCTGGTCATGGCGGGAGTTTAGGGGGGGGTGACTCGTGGCTCGTGGCTTGTGGCTTGTGGCTTGTGGTCCGGTGGGGTTTCGTGGCTCCGGTGACGGGACGTCTCACCGGAGGCTTTGTTTGACCCAGTTACACGGCATTGCATATTCCACCCACCCCAGTGACCAAAACCAAGAATCACGCGTCACGATTCAGGAAACACGAACCACCCCATCTCGTACGATCGTTCCTCCGTGCTCCCCGAGAATCTGCCATGCCCCGCATCCTGTACCTCGATCTCGATGCGCTCAACCCCAGCCACCTGGGCTGCTACGGCTACCCCCGCAACACCTCGCCCACGATCGATGCCATCGCCAAACAAGGCGTCCGCTGTGACAACGTGTACTGCTCGGATGCGCCCTGCCTGCCGTCGCGCACCGCGCTGTACCAGGGGCGCTTCGGCATCCACACCGGTGTCGTCGGACACGGCGGCACCGCGGCCGACCCCAAGCGCCAAGGCCCGCCGCGCGGCTTCCGCTCGACCTACGAAGAAGACAGCTTCCCCCGCCAGCTCCAGAAGCTCGGCCTGCACACCGCGATGATCTCGCCCTTCGGCCAGCGCCACGCCGCGCACCACTACTACGCCGGCTTCCAGGAGATCCACAACACCGGCCAGGGCGGCGGCGAGCCGGTCGAGATCGTCCAGCCCGTCGTCTGCGACTGGCTTACGAACAACGCGGGCCGCGACCACTGGTACCTGCACATCAATTTCTGGGACATCCACACGAACTACCGCGTGCCGCTGGACTACGGCAACCCGTTCGAACACGAGCCGGTGGCCGACTGGTTCACCGACGCCGTGCTGGCCGAACACATGAAGCGCGGCGGGCCGCACAGCGCCAGAGACCTTGGCATGTACGCCGACTCCGACACGCAGACGTTTCCGCGCACGCCCAAGGCGATCGTCGATCGCGCGACGCTCAAGCGGTGGATCGATGGCTACGACGTCGCGATCCGCTACGTCGATGATGCGATCGCCGAGATCGTCGCGATGCTGAAGGACGCCGGCGTGTACGACGACACCGCGATCATCATCAGCGCCGATCACGGCGAAAACCAGGGCGATCTGGGCATCTACGGCGAACACGGCACCGCCGACCAGGGCACCTGTCACATCCCGTTCATCGTGAAATGGCCCGGCATCGCGGCCGGCCGAACCGACGACGGGCTGCATTACCACCTCGACTGGCCGACGACGTGTCTGGAATTGATGGGCGAGAAGGCGGCGGCGCTGGTCCCCGCCGTGTGGGACGGCCAAAGCTTCGCCGACACGCTCACGCACGGCACACCCGCCGGGCGCAACGAGCTGATCCTGTCGCAGTGCGCCCACGTCGCGCAGCGGTCGGTGCGCTTCGATGGCCCGCGAGCGGACGGCCACGGCGACCACCGCTGGCTGTACATCCGCACCTACCACGACGGCCTGCACCCGTTCCCCAAACACATGCTCTTCGACCTCGCCGCCGACCCGCACGAACAGAACAACCTCGCCGATCTACATCCCGACGTCCTGCGCGACGCCGCCTGGCGGCTGCTCAACTGGCACGACGACGCGATGGCCACCGTGGTCCGCGATTGCGCCGACGTCACGGACCCGCTGTACACCGTGCTCCACGAAGGCGGCCCGTTCCACGCCCGGCCCGACGGCAGCACCAACCAGCCGCCCAGCTTCCCCGCCTACCTGCAACGCCTCAAAGACACCGGCCGCGCCGCCGCCGCCGAAGACCTCCGCCGACGCTACCCGCAGCACGCCAACCTCTAAACTCTCACCATGCCCCAAGACTCCCACTACGACCTGATCGTCATCGGCGGCGGACCCGCCGGCTACGTCGCCGCCATCCGCGCCGCCCAACTCGGCAAGAAAGTCGCCTGCGTCGAACGCGACAAGCTCGGCGGCGTCTGCCTCAACTGGGGATGCATCCCCACCAAGGCCCTCATCGCCTCCGCCGAGCTCTACCACAAGGCCAAGCACGAAGCACAGCACTTCGGCCTCACCTTCGGCGACGTCGGCTACGACTGGGACAAAGTCATCGGCCGGTCACGCAACGTCTCCAGCCAGCTCAACAAAGGCGTCGGCTTCCTCTTCAAGAAAAACAAAGTCGATCACTACGACGGACACGCCTTCATCCCCCAGGCCCCGCAGGGAAAACAGCCCGGAAAAGTCCAGGTCTTCGAACACAAACACGTCGATACCAAACAGCAGCCCATCGATCAGGACCTGCCCGCCGAGGTCCGCTTCAAGAGCGAACCCAAGCACACCCTCACCGCCGACAAAATCCTCATCGCGACAGGAGCATCCCCTCGTCCACTTCCGGGGGCGCCTTACGACGGCGAAAGAATCATCTCCTCCAAGGACGCGATGATCCTGCCCCAGCGCCCCAAGAAACTCCTGGTCGTCGGCAGCGGCGCGATCGGCATGGAGTTCGCCTACTTCTACAACGCCTTCGGCACCGAAGTCACCGTCGTCGAAATGCTCGACCGCGTCCTGCCCATCGAAGACGCCGACGTCTCCAGGGAAATCGCCAAGGCCTTCACCAAACAGGGCATCACGCTCAAGACCGGCCACCTCACCAAATCCATCGAGACCACCGCCACCGGCATCAAAGCCGTGATCGCCAAAGCCGGCGAAGACTCCGGAAAATCCGAAACCCTCGAAGCCGACCACGCCCTGGTTGCCATCGGCGTCCGCGGACGCTTCGACGGACTCTTCGACGATTCGCTGGGCATCGAACTCTTCAAAGGCCACATCAAAACCAACTACCTCGAGCCGGGCACGCAATACCAAACCTCCGTCCCGGGCATCTACGCCGTCGGCGACGTCATCGGCCCGCCCTGGCTCGCCCACGTCGCCTCCGAAGAAGCCATCGTCGCCGTCGAACGCATGTTCGCCCCGGAAGGTGGCCAACACGTCCGCGACCTCGACTACGGCTCCATCCCCGGCTGCACCTACTGCCACCCCCAGGTCGCCTCCATCGGACTCACCGAACAACGCGCCAAGGAACAAGGCCTCGACTTCACCACCGCCACCTTCCCCTTCGCCGCCTCCGGCAAAGCCCAGGCCCTCGGCGACACCACCGGCTTCGTCAAGCTCATCGCCACCAAAAAGCACGGCGAAATCCTCGGCGCCCACATGATCGGCGACGGCGTCACCGAACTCATCGCCGAAATGTCCCTCGCCAAGTCCATGGAAGCCACCATCGACGAAGTCATCCACACCATCCACGCCCACCCCACCATGTCCGAAGCCGTCCACGAAGCCGCCCTGGGCACCGACGGCCGAATGATCCACTTCTGAACTCCAACTGCCCCGAAGCCCACCGACCCCGTCCGCGGGTCCCCGGCCACCGCCACGCCGTACCCGCCCGTTTGACAACCCCGCAGAGAATCCCGATACTGCGGAACGCAACAGGATTGCGGGGTAGAGCAGTCTGGTAGCTCGTCGGGCTCATAACCCGGAGGTCGCAGGTTCGAATCCTGTCCCCGCTACTACAAGGCCGGCGTCCAACCAACCCGGCCCACCAGTTCACGCAAGACGCCGCCGAGACACCTCGGCGGCGTTTTTATTGGCCCGGATGGCACGCGACGGGTCGGTCCGGATCGCTGCGCTCATTGCGAGATGCGATCCCACGCCACCCGGCCCGCGGCCGCAACGACGAGCAGGCCACACAGCAACGCGACCACCACCTGCCCCGGCGGAAGATCCAGGGCATATGAAAGCCAAAGCCCAACGAACGCCGACACGCCCGCGAACAACGGGCTGACGAAAAACAACGAACGCACTTCGCCGCACGCCTGCTTGGCAATCATGACCGGCAGGGCGAGACACCCGAAAGTGAACAGCATCCCCGTGGAACGCACGCTCAGTCCCACACACGCGCCGCTGAACACCGCGATGCCCACGTTCCATGCGCCCACCCGCATCCCGATCGCCGCCGCCATCACCGGGTCGGCCAGCAGCAGCACCAGCGAGCGTCCGGCCCAGACCAGAACCCCCACCATCGCCACCAACACCGCGGCGAACAGCACCAGATCCAGCCGCGTCGCCCCGATCACCGATGACGCCTGCATCCGCCGGAACTGCTCCATCCCCGCGGGCGCTTGAGCGAGAACCAGAATCGCGCCGGCTCCGGCGGCGATGAAGACCCACGCGGTGCGTTCGTCGCCGTCAAGTCGGCTGCCCTGCGTCTGCCGGCCGTCGCCGAGCATCGTGAGCAGCGCCGCCGCGACGGCCGAGCCGATCACCACCGCGTCGCGCCCCAGGCTTCCGGCGGACTGAGTGGCCGCCGCGCCGGCAAACAGCGCGAACCACGCGAAGCCGAACGTCGAAGCCTGCGCCACGGCGGCGGCCATGAACACCTGCCGCCGCGCCGCCGTCACCACGCCCAGCATCGACAGCGCCATCGCCGCCAACAGCGTCAGCGTGTACGGCCGGGCAAACAAGCCCCACGACGAAAGGAAGTCCGCCAGGCTCACGCCGCGCCTCCCCCGCAGAGAGGAGCCGCTTGGGACGTTGCGGCCACCTCGCCCGCGGCGGGTCGCCGTGCGTATTCGCGCGCCTCCCCCACCCGGAAACGCCCGTGCTCGTCGCGCTCCACCGACACCGGCACGCCGAACGTCGCGCGCAGCCGCTCTCCGGTCAGCACCTGCTCTTTCGGCCCGGCCACGACCTGCCCGTTGCGGAAAAACGCCAGGTGCGTGGCGTGCTCCGCCGCGATGTTCAGGTCGTGCGTCACGAACACCACCGTCACGTTGAAGTCGCGGTACAGACCACGCATCACGCCGAGCACCGCCTCCACCGCCGCGAAGTCCAGCCCGGCCGTCGGCTCGTCCACGATCAACAGGCTCGGATCCCGCACCAACGCCCGCGCCACCAACGCCCGCTGCTTCTGCCCACCCGAAAGCGTCCAGTAGTTCCGGCGCTGCGACGCGCCAAGCCCCACCAACTCCAAAACACGCTTGAGCCGGTTCGCTCGCTTGGTCGCGTCGGCCCGCACCCCCGCCAACCCCGACAGCACAAACTCACGCACCGACGTCGGCAACACCGGGTTGAGCTCCAAACGCTGCGGCACATAGCTGACCTTGCCCGCCCGGAACATCGCGCCTTGCCGACGCACCACGCCACGCTGCGGCCGCAGCGCGCCGAGCAGCGCCTTGATCAGCGTGGTCTTGCCCTCGCCGTTGGGGCCGAGAAAACACCAGAATTCGCCGGGATGGATGTCGAACGTGACCTCGCTCAAAACCGCCCGACCGCCGTAGCCCAGCGTGGCGCTTTGCAGGGAAAGCAGCGCCGCGCCCGCGGGCTCCTCGCGCAAGCCGGCCTCGGTGGGCGAGTAAAAACTCACGGCGCCGTCACCGTTTCGCCAACCCCCGCTTCTTCCAACGCTTCGCGGAGCGCCGCCGCGTTGTACCGCAGCATGTCCAGATACCCGTCGGTGCCCGGCCGACTCCCGGGGTTGTTCGCCATCGGCACGATCACCGCGCCGGTGGCCTCGGCCACGAACGCCGCGTGCCGCGCATCGAAGTACGGCACCGTGAGAATCACCCGGGCCCCGCGCTCCCGCATGTCCGCGATCACGCCCTGCAGGTGGGGCGCCGTCGGCGGCACGCCCGGCTCGGGCTCCAGATACCCGATCACCCGCACGCCGTACCGCCGCGCGAAATACGGCCAAAGGTCGTGATCCCCGACCACCGGCACGTCGCGGTACGCCTCGAACCTTCCGAGCTGCCCGCCCAACGCGCCCGCTTGGGCGTCGTGCGCACCAACATGCTCCGCCAACTCGCCCCGTTCGATCGCGATCGCCAGCGCTTCAAACTCCTCCGCGCCGTGCCGGCTCGCCAGCGCCTCGCCGAGCATCTCCACCATCACCGCCTCCGCAAAGTCCCGGAAGTTTGTTTCGAACATCTCCGCGCTCTGGGGCGCAAGCTCGCTGAGCTTTGCCGCCACCGCCTCCGCCGCTTTCACGCCTTCCACCGCGTCCACCAGAAAGTGCGGGTTGTCCTCGGGATGAAACGAGCCCGGCACGCCGCCACCCGTAGGCCCGGCGATCGTCCGCAGGTTCACCGACAAATCCAGCAACCGAGCGCCGCCCTCGGACAGATCGTCACGCCCGGCCTGGGCCACCATCGCCGGCAGCCACGCCTCCTCCAAACCGTTGCCCACGATCACCAGCAACTCCGCACCCACCAACGCCTCGATCATCCGCCGCGTCGGCTCGACCACGTGCGGATCGTCCGGCCCCTTCACAAAGCCCGTCACCGCCACCGCCTCGCCGCCCACCGCCTCGACGATCGCTTTGACGTCCGTCGAAGACACGCTCACCGGGATCGGCTCGGCCGACGCACAACACGCCAGACCCATTGCAAGCACACACGGGGCGGACATCAGGAACTTTCGTTTCATCCATCGACTCCTTTGGGTTGATTCGGCCGGTGCAACGTTGGGTTGCGGCCGGTGCCGCGTGCCTGACCGGGCACACCGCCGGGCAGGAGGACTTCGCAGACTTCGATCGGCATCACGCAAGCTTCTTGACAGCGCTTCTTTCGGCAACTCAATCCCACGACGGCATCCGGTCGTCGATGTGCTGCCAATATTCCGGCCCTTCCTTGATCTCTTCATCGGTCAGCAAACACGCATCCAGCCGACGCGTGATGGCTTCGCGGTCCAGCCGCACGCCGATGAACACGATCTCCTGTCGGCAGTCGCCGGTGTGCTCGTCCCAGCGCTCCTGGATCCACTTGCGCGTCTCGGGATCGTCGGGCCACTGCTCTTGCGGAACATTCGCAAACCACGACCCCGCGTAGTTGATCGAAAAGCTCACCCCCGCCGACGACCACACCGCGCAGTAGCGCGGCCGGCTCGCCAGCCACGCGTACCCCTTCGACCGCGTCACCCCCGTGAGCAGCCCGTCTTCCTGCGCCGTGGCGATCAGCCGGATCGGATGGAACGGTCGGCGGGCGCGGTACACGAAACTGCCGATGCCGTATTCCAGGGTCTCGGGCACGTGCTGCCCCGCCAACTCCTTCGCCCAGCCGGCCATCTGCGACGCGCGCTGCTCATCGAACAACCCCCGCCCGACGATCCGATCGATCGGCAGCGCCCCGCGCGTCGAACGCACCACCTCCGCCTCGGGGTTGAGCGTCCGCAGCAACGCCTCCAACTCCCCGACCTCGTGCTCGCCGACCAGGTCGCACTTGTTGAGGACGATCACGTTGGCGAACTCGATCTGGTCGGTGAGCAGATCGACGATCGTCCGCTCGTCCTCGTCGCCGAGCGCCAACGCCCGATCACGCAGGTCGTCGTGCGTCTTGAGGTCGTTCGGCAGGTTGCGCGCGTCCACCACCGTCACCATCGTGTCGATCTCCGCCACATCACTGAGCGAAAACCCACCCTCGTCCCGAAAGCTGAACGTCGCGGCCACGGGCATCGGCTCGCCGATCCCCGTCGACTCGATCAACAAATGATCAAATTTTCCAGCTTTCGCCAGCCGCGTCACCTCCTCGATCAAGTCCCCCCGCAGCGTGCAGCAAATGCAGCCGTTGGACATCTCGACCAGCTTCTCGTCGGTGCGCGACAACGCCGCGCCCCCGTCGCGCACCGCCGGCCCATCCAGGTTGACCTCCGACATGTCATTGACAATCACGGCCACCCGCCGGCCCTGCCGGTTGTGGAGCACGTGATTGAGCAGCGTCGTCTTGCCCGCCCCCAGAAATCCGGAAAGCACCGTCACCGGCAGGCGCACGGCGCAACGCCCGTTCTGGTCGGCCACCGCAACACTCACCGGCAACCGCCAATCCCCAGCGGCTCCCGCGTCAACGACGACTCAAAATGAGACTTCATTATCATATAGGGTTATTGATAACCTAATCTCATTGCCCCGTCAAGGGGCGTGTTTGTTGCTCCCTCCCGCCCCGGGGCGTGGGGCTGCCGACGCACGAGCGCTGACGCCCGCCTCGATTCGCCGCCGACCCGCGCCCGGACCCCACGATCTCTTCCAACCAAACAAGACCCCCCTTGCGGTCCGCGCTTCATGACGAGCCGGGGCGGACTTCGCACGCTCGGCCGACGGCTTCACGCCAGCGTGACCGCAAACCTTCGGCCTCCGCCGTGCTCCGGCAAGGCTCGAAACGCCGGTCGATCTGCCAGAGGTGCTCCAGCGAATCTGTGTCCGGCCACACGCCCGTCGAAAGGCCCGCCAAATAGGCCGCGCCCGCAGCGGTGGTCTCGAGCTGCTTCGGCCGGACCACCGGGACTTCGAGCAGGTCGGCCTGAAACTGCATGAGCAGGTCGTTGGCCGCCGCGCCGCCATCGACGCGCAGCTCCGTCAGCGGGGCGTCGGCGTCGGCCTGCATCGCGTCCACCAGATCGGCGACCTGAAACGCGATGCCCTCCAGTGCCGCCCGCGCGATGTGGCCGACCGTGGTGCCCCGCGTCAACCCGAAGATGCTCCCGCGCGCCTCGGGCTGCCAGTGCGGCGCACCCAGGCCCGTCAACGCCGGTACGAAACATACGCCCCCGCTGTCCGGCACGCTCGCCGCCAACGCCTCGATATCGGCGGAACGTTCGATCAGCCCCAACCCGTCGCGCAGCCATTGCACCACCGCCCCGCCGACGAACACGCTGCCCTCGAGCGCAAAGGTCGTCACGTCCCGTCGCCACGCCACCGTCGACAGCAGCCGATGCGTCGACGCCTGCGGCCGATCGCCGACGTTCATCAACAGGAAGCACCCCGTGCCGTAGGTGTTCTTGGCCATGCCGGGCTTCGTGCAGCCTTGGCCGAACGTCGCCGCCTGCTGGTCGCCCACGAGCGCTGCGATCGGCACTTCCGCGCCCAGCATCTCCGCATGCGCGTGCCCGACCACGTCGCTGCTGGCCACGATCGAGGGCAGCAGACTGCGCGGGATGTTCAGCGCCGCGAGCAGCTCATCGTCCCAGTCGTCGGTGTGCAGGTTGTACAGCAGCGTGCGCGACGCGTTGGTCGCATCGGTCACATGAAGCGTGCCACGCGTCAGGCGAAACGCAAGCCAGCTATCCACCGTGCCGAACGCCAGCTCGCCCCGCTCCGCCCGCGCCCGCGCACCGGGCACGTGCTCCAGCAGCCACGCGATCTTCGTCCCCGAAAAGTACGCGTCCAACACCAGCCCGGTTTTGTCCGCGAACGTGCCCGACAGTCCGTCCGCGATCAGGCGCTGGCAATGCTCGGCCGTACGCCGGTCCTGCCAGACAATCGCGCGGTAAATCGGCTCGCCGGTACGCCGGTCCCAGATCAGCGTCGTCTCACGCTGATTCGCAATGCCCAGCCCCGCAAGGTCCGACGCACCGATCCCCGCGCCCGCCAGCGCCTCACGCGCCACGCCCAGCTGGCTCTGCCACAGATCTTCCGGATCGTGTTCCACCCAACCCGCCCGCGGGAAGTGCTGCGGAAACTCCCGCTGGGCCAACGCCAACGCCCGCCCCTGATCGTCAAACACCATCGCCCGCGAACTCGTGGTGCCCTGATCCAACGCAAGGATGTAAGGCACGGCAGACTCCGCAAGACACGAAACAAGACACGAAACAAGACACACCACAAGACACACCACAAGACCCGCGACAAGACGCGCAACAACACATGCCACACGACCCACGCCCGCCACAAGTGTATGAACCCCCCCGAACCCTGAGCACCCCAAAAACGTCCCGTCGACACGCCGCTGCCCGCCGGCGTCCCCCCCCAGGGGCGCCGAACGACAACAGCGGCGTGTCGGCGGGGCGAAATCACCCGCCGAGACACACCTTTTAGTGAAGCCCGAACGCCCCGTCAACGCGATGTTTCTCGGGGTTTACCCATCTTCCCAGCCGCGGCGAGCCGAGCAGGTCCGAGCCGAGCCGCCTCGCGCTGTGTCCACCGCGATGTGACCCGCCGGACACGCCCCGATATCGTGGCCCACCGCAACGCTTTTTCGCCTTCGACACCTCCACCGCCAACCGCCCATGCCCACCATCAAAGCCGTCGTCTCCGTGTTCGGCCAGGACCAGAAAGGCGTCGTCGCCCGCTTCGCCACCTACCTCGCCGAGCGCGGCGTCAACATCCTGGACCTCGAACAACAGGTCGCCTCGGGCACCTTCCTCATGGACATGCTCGTCGACCTCGCCGACATGTCCGGCACGCTCGACGAACTCATCCCCGGCCTCCTCGACCAGGGCCAACAACTCGGCATGACCGTCAAGGTCGCCCTCCAGAACCAGAGCCGGCCCCAACGCGTCGCCATCCTCGTCACCAAAGAACGCCACTGCCTCGACGAACTCATCGAACGCTGGAAAGCCCACGAACTCCGCGGTGAGCTCTGCTGCGTCCTGGGCAACCACCCCGACCTCGAAGAAGTCGCCACCCAGGCCGGCCTGCCCTTCGAGTCCTACCCCGCCACCCACAAAGAAGAACACTTCGCCTGGCTGCTCGAAAACCTCGCCGAGCACCAAGCCGACTGCGTCGTCCTCGCCCGATACATGCAGGTCGTCCCCGAACGACTCGTCAAGGCCTACCGACACAAAATCATCAACATCCACCCCTCGCTCCTGCCCCACTTCCCCGGTGCCTCGCCCTACCAGCGCGCCTGGGAGGCCGGCGTCCGCGTCGCCGGCTGCACCGCCCACTACGTCACGCAAGACCTCGACGAAGGACCCATCATCCTCCAGGACGTCTTCACCATCGACGTCGGCCGAGACACCGCCGACGACGTCAAACGCAAAGGCCAACAGCTCGAAGGCAAAATCCTCGCCGACGCCCTCGCCATGCACCTCGACGAAAAACTCGTCGTCGTCAACGACAAAGTCGTCTTCCGACCCGGCCTGAGCGCCATGCTCGGCTGAACGCTCCCCCACCCCCCAACCCACCACCCACCACACCGCCCACACCCGGAAGCGGGGTGAGG
>CAZIXN010000013.1:0-26243 GCA_964543215.1 uncultured Phycisphaera sp. | reverse complement strand
TGTTTCGCAGCCAGCGCGGCGAGCAAGCGCGCAAACACCGTGTCTTCATCGTGGCATGCGTCGATGACGAGGTAGCGATCTTCATCCTGCGTGGCCTGATCGAGATAGCCTTGGCGAACCTTGGCGTGGAACGCGGCACCGCGGGCTTCCATGCGGTCCAGCAGCGGGTTGAGGCGTTTGGCGGCGGTGGCTTCGTCGACGTCGAACACGACGACGAGGTTCGGCCAGGTGTCGCCGAGCGCGACCTGCCCGACGCGGAGGATGTCGGCGATGGGCGTGCCGCCGGCCGTGCCCTGGTACGCGAGGGTCGAGCTGATGAATCGGTCGGCCAGGACGAGGCATCCTTGGGCGAGGGCGGGTCGGACACGTTCGGCGATGAGCTGGGCGCGCGAGGCCATGAACAGCAGCATCTCGCAGGCCGGCGCCATCGCGCCGTGGTCGTCGTCGCGGTAGTGCAGCAGGAGGTCGCGGACGTGTTCGCCGATGGCGGTGCCGCCGGGCTCACGGACTTCGCAGACTTCCAGCCCGTGACCTTCGCAGAGCTCGACGAAGCGGCGGAACTGCGTGGTCTTGCCCGAGCCGTCCGGTCCGTCGAAGACGACGAACTTGCCGCGCAGCGCGTCCAGCCAGGCGAGGTCGGCGTTTGCGGGAGGGTCGGTGTCGCGTCCGTGAAACATCGGCGGATCGTAAGGGATGGTTGAAGGGTTGCGGCGCGGGTCGCCCCTGGTCAGAGACCGTGGGCTTCGGTGTCGTGTTGTAGTTGTGCGAGACGTTGCGCGAGCGCAGCGCTGGGCGTCTGTTGTCGGCGTTGCATCATGCGTTCGAGGGTGCGCATGAGCGCGGCGAGATCGGTGGGTTGTGGGCCGGCGTCGGTGAGGAACGTCAGGGCCGGCACGTGTTTGGGCGGGAAGCCGGAGGCGACGAGACACGCCGCCGTGCCGACGACCGCGCCGGTGGGCAGGGTCGTGCCGATGGCGGTGCGGACGAAATCGCCGAGGATCGGCCCTTGGAACGTTCGGCCGGTGGGTTGGGCGGGCGTGTTTGCGTCGAGTTGCACGCGGACGTCGCCCCAGGTGTTCTTGAGATTGGACGCGGTGGTGCCGGCCCCAAGGTTGCACCATCGCCCGACGATCGCGTTGCCGAGGTAGCCGTCGTGCGCCTTGTTGGTGAAGTCATCGACGATGGACGCCTTCACTTCCCCGCCGATCTTGCCGCCCCGGCCGATGACGCAGCCGGCCCGCAGCGAGGTGTGCGGTGCGATCACCGATTCGCGGCCGATGTAGCACGGGCCTTCGATCACGGTGAAGGGATGCACGGCGCAGGCCGCGTCGAAGGCGATCGGCCCCAGCGTGGTGTCCAGGTGAACGTGCGGCATCAGCGCCGCGTCGGGGTGGGCGGAAATCGGATGTTCCCCGACGCGCGTCACGCCGTGCGGCAGCGTGTCCAGTCTCGGCAGCGACATCGCGGCCAGGTCGCCGGTGATGCGGTCGTCCAGGTTTTCGAGCAGGTGCCAGGGCCGGGCGAGCAGGTCGGCATGCCGGGTGAGCGTCGCGTTGCCGAGTGCAGCGGGGGTGAGATTCGCAGGCCACGCGTTAGACCACGCATCGGCGGTGGTGCATGCGGCGATTACGTCCCCGGCTTGATTCACGAAGGTTTGGCCGTGCGCCAGATGCTTGATTGTTGCGATCGCTGCCTTGTCGTCCGCGAACCACCGGCCGTTGATCGCGAGCACGTTTGTGGTTTCCGGCGATTGGTTGATCGCAGCGTTTGGATGGTCCTGTTTCGCCAACGCGGCGATGGCGTCGGGCACGAACAGCGCCTCGGCGTGGCGTTGCAGCACGGCCTCGATACGTTGCTGATTGGTCATCGCGCCGCTGCGCAGGGCGAACGCGGGTCGCAGGTCGTCGAGCGGGCCGAGGTTGGCCCGGCCGTCGTCGAAGATCACCAGCGCGGCGGTTGAGGGATCGTGGGTCGTCATGCGATGGATGCTCGAATTCGACGGTGGATCGTTGGTGTGTCAAGTCGGAAACTTCATCGGCTCGGGTCGCGCTTGACAAGCCCGACAAACCCTACTCGGTGTGCGCGGTTTTGTGCATTGACCGGACACGATTCAGGAAGTAGTTTGCGACGGTTGTGGCGCGGCATGTCGTTCGGACGCGAAATGGCAAAACGTCGGGAGACGTTGATGCCGAGCGTTCGGGAGAGACGGCAGGCCGGCGAGTCGTGCTCGCCACAACGCGATACGTCGTCAGGACGGCGACGTGTCCTTCAGGCTCAGCTCCCTTGGCGGCCGTGGCGGCGCCGACAAACTGGTGGCACGATGGCAAAGCTCGACGACGCGCTGTGGCGCGACATGATGGGATACCTGCGGGACAAGCACTCGCCGATCTGTCGGCAGTGGTTCGAGAACCTCGAGCCGCAGAAGCTCGACGGGGGCCTGATGCAGGTCCGGACCGCGAGCAAGGTGCAGCAGGCTTACCTGCAGAACCGCTGCCGCGACCCCTTCACCGAGGCGGCGCAGCAGGTCACCGGGCAGCTGGTGGCGGTGCGCTTCATCCACGGCGACGAGGCGTCCGAGCCCGCCGAGCCCGAGTCGCACACCACAAACACCGGGCAGACGGCGACCACGACCACCGCCGCCCCGTCGGTGGCCGCGACGGCGTCCGCGCGGTCCGCCGCGAAGTCGCGCGCGATCGCCAAGTATGCGCCCGCGTCGGCGAGCGCCACCCCGTTCGCCGCGGTGCAGGTCCCCACGCTCGAAGAATCGCTCGAAGAAGACCTGGTTCTCAATCCCGACCACGCGTTCGAGGCGTTCATTCAAGGACCGAACAACGAGCTCGCCTTCGCGCTGGCGCAGGCCGTCGCCGATCAGCCGGTCAAGTCGTACAACCCGCTGTTCATCCACGGCGGGGTCGGCCTGGGCAAGACGCACCTTTTGCAGGCGATCTGCCTGCGCATCCTCGAGCGTGACCCGTCCTACAACATCGTCTACGTCTCCTGCGAGACGTTCGTGAACCAGTTCGTGGAGTGTGCCCGTGGCGGCGAGTACGGCGCGTTCCGCCATCACTACCGCCACGCCGACATGCTCGTGGTCGATGACATCCAGTTCCTCGCGGGCAAGGAACAGATGCAGGAGGAGTTCTTCCACACGTTCAACGAGCTGCACACCCAGCAGAAGCAGATCGTGCTGTCCTGCGATGTGGCGCCGGCAGACATCCCCGGCCTCACCGACCGGCTGGTTTCGCGCTTCACCTGGGGCGTGGTGACCAAGATCAGCCCGCCGGGTTTCGAGACCCGACTGGCGATCATCCACGCCAAGGCGAAGCTGCGCGGCGTGACGATCCCCGCCGACGTCGCGGAGTACCTCGCACGCAAGATCGATTCCAACGCTCGTGTGCTTGAGGGCGCGGTTCACACCTGCGAGGCGTACGCCAAGAACCTCCGCACCGAACTCACCATCGCCATGGCCCGTCAGGCACTCGGTGATCCCGGCGTCGCGCCTTCGGGCCGGGTCACGCTCCAGCGCATCATCGATCTGGTCACGGAGTTCTACAGCGTCCGCACGTCGGAGCTGCAAAGCAAGAAGCGGCACAAATCCATCGCCGAGCCCCGACAGGTGTGCATGTGGCTGGCCCGCAAACACACCACGCTTTCGCTCGAAGACATCGGCGGCCACTTCGGCGGACGCGACCACACGACGGTGATGCACTCGGTGTCCAAAGTCGAGCAGCGGCTCGCCGACGAACCGATGTTTGCCGCCCAGGTCGAGCAGCTCGATCAGCGGGTGGAAGCGTCGCTGCTGTAAATCGTTTCGGATCACGCCGCCGCGGTGGCGGCCGGGGGCTTGGACGTCTCGCGGAGGATGTCTTCATCGCTTTCGCGCGACGCGGAGAGCCGCTGGTTCAGCGGCAGCGCGTCGGCCAGGCGGTCGCCGACGTTCGCCTCTTCGTCGACGACCACATCCGCGCCCGCGGCTTCGAGCAGCTCGACATAGCGGTGATACCGTGAGCGCGCGATGATGCGGACCTTGGGCGCCACCAGCCGGGCTTCGACGATCACGCCGACCGTCAGGCGGTGGTCCGGCAGGGTGATCACCAGCGACTCGGCGTCGCGCAGCTGCAGCAGCTTGAGCATGTCGGGGTTGGAGGCGTCGCCGACGTACGCCCGCATGCCCTGCGTCCGCGCCGCCAGCACGGACGTGGGGTTGAGATCCACGACGACCACCGCCCCGCCCGCACGGTAGACGCGGTCGGCCACGGCTCGGCCCGCCGGCCCGAAGCCGACCACCACGGTGTGACCCGCCAGATTCTTCGCGCCCGCCGCTTCTTCTCCCCCGCCACGCTTCACCAGGTTCATCCGCCGAAGCAGCCGCTCGTACTTCATCCCGATCGTCGGCGCGTACTGCACGAGATACGGCGTGACGAACAGCGTCGCGATCGCCACGCTGACGATCACGTTGAACAGCGTGTCGCCGATCACCGGCTGGGCATCGGGGCTGCTGGGTGTGTTGGCGATCTGCGCGAGCACGAAGCTGAACACGCCCACCTGCCCCATGCACACCCCCGCCGCCAGAGCCGCGCGGTGCGTCAGGCCCATCACCTTGCCCACGGTGTAGACCACGATCGGCTTGCCGAACATCACCAGCGCGGTGGCCATCAGCACCAGCCCGAGGTTCTGGCCCATCCATACCGGGTCGGCCAACATGCCGATGCTCGCGAAAAACAGCGTGACGAAGATCACTTTGAGCGAGCCCAGGTCGCCGCGCAGCTGCGTGGCGATCACCGATTCGCCCAGGAAGATCGCGGCGATGAACGCACCCAGCGCCGGCGAGAGGCCGAAGAGATTCGCCGTCAGCGCCGCGCCCATGGAGGCGATGATGGCGAACAGCGCGGGCATCTCGCGGTTGTTGGTGGTGGACACGAACCTCACCAGGGCCGGCAGGATGTACGCGCTGAAGCCCGCGAAGAAAGCGACAAAGCCCGCGACGATCAGGAAGCTGATCGCCGTGTCGCCGAGCACCTGCCCCACGGTGCCCGTGCCGCCCAGGGCCGCGACCACGAGGATCGCCGGGACCACCGCCGCGTCCTGCACCAGCAGGATGCCCAGGGCGAACCGGCCGTGGGTCGAGTCAACATCCCCCGCGCGCGCGAGCGCCGGCATGACCACGCCCGTGCTGCTCATCGCCACCGCCGCACCGATTGCCACGCCCGCCGCAATGCTCGTTCCGAACAGCCAGCACACCACCACGGCCAGCCCCAGCGTCACGCCGATCTGCAGCGCCCCGGCCGCGACGGCCTTGAGCCCCATACGCCGCAGCTTGCTCCACGAAAACTCCAGGCCGATCGTGAACATCAGCAGCGTCACGCCCAGCTGCGCGATGTTGATGATGCTGCCCTCGCGGTCGTCGATGAAGCCCGTGACCGCCGGGCCGACCATCACGCCGGCCAACATGTACCCGACGATGGCGCTCTGCTTGAGCCGCTCGGCGATGGCGCCGAACACCATCGCCACCGCCAACACCACCACGCCGTCTTGCAGGACGTCCCAATTCATGCGGGCCTGTCGTTCGCGGGACACCGGGTTGCGCCGCTTCCGTACGGCGCTTGGTTTTCCCAGCTTACGGCAAGCGGCGTCCGGTGGTTAGACTCGGACACTGGCGAAACGCGTTCCAAACGCCCGATGATCCGGGTACTCGCTCGCCCCATTCCGACCGCACCGCCCCGCCGCCCGCGCCATGTCTTCCCGATCCGAGCCGACCACTTCTGAACCCGCCGTCTGGCCGACGTACCGGCCGCCGCACCGCCGGATCGCCGATGCGCTCACGCACGACGACGCCGCCAACGCGCTGCCGCCGATTTTTGAGCACCGCCTGGTCCCCGCCAACGCCCCGGCCATTGTCGAAACCAACGACGCGCTCGCGGCGCTCATCCGTGAGCTGCGCGACGCCGGCCGGTTCGCGTACGACACCGAGTTCATCGGCGAGCAGACGTTTCATCCGGTGTTCTGCCTGATTCAGGTGGCGACGATCGACAAGGTGACGCTGATCGATCCGATGGCCCAGGGGTTGGATGGCACGCCGTTCTGGGCGCTGCTGGGCGACGCGGCGGTCGAGAAGGTGGTACACGCCGGCCAGCAGGACCTTGAACCGGCGATGCGTTTCGCGGGGGTGCCGGCGGCGAACGTGTTCGACACGCAGGTGGCCGGCGGCTTCATCGGCAAGCCGTATCCGCTGTCGCTGCGCAAGCTCATCGCCGAGGCGTGCAGCCACGGCGAGCGTGTGGACCTGGGGACCGACCACAAGTTCAGCCGCTGGGATCGCCGGCCGCTCAGCGAGGCGCAGAAGATGTACGCCGCGAACGATGTGCGGTATCTGCTGCTGCTGCGTGAGTGCCTGGTGAAGAAGCTCGACGAGTTGGGTCACCGCGGCAAAGCCGAGGCCGAGTTCGCCGCGTTGTGCGAACCCGACGGCATGCGCAACGACCCGCTGAGCATGAAGCTTCGGGCCAAGGGCGCGGGACGGTTGCGTCGGAGTCAGCAGGCGGTGTGCGATGCGCTGCGTAGGTGGCGGTACGCCGAGGCGGAGCGGCGCGATGTGCCGGTGCGGCGTTTCCTCGACGACCAGGCGCTGGTGGATCTGGCGAAGATCAAGCCCGAGAAGGTGGCGGATGTGCTGGCGTGCAAGGGCGTGCCGCGTCCGGTGAAGGAACATTTCGCGCAGCGGATCGTGGAGGTCACGGCCGAGGCGCTGGCCGGCGAGCTTCCGCCCAAGCGGGAGTTCCATCAGCCGATGAGCGACGAGGCGTCGGACCGGTTGGCGGGGCTTTGGCCGGCGGTGCGTCGGCACGCGGAAGACCGTTCGATCGATCCGACGATGCTTTTGAGCAAGCGTGAGCTGACCGAGTTGGTGCGGGCCGACGACGAAGGCCGACCGCTGCCGGACAACCGGCTTCGACGCGGTTGGCGGGCGGCGTTCTTGAAGCCGGTGTTGGGGGATCTGGTCGCGCCGGCACCGGATTGACATCCGCCGCTTCGCGCGATGGATCACATCAGTTTTCTCGTGGCCGCGGCGATGCCGTCGGGGTCCAGGCCCTGGTAGCCCATCTGTCGCCAGAGCCCGCCCGAGCCTTCGGCGTGGGTGCCGAGGTGGTTGTACTTGCCGGCGAAGCCGCGCTTGAGCAGTTCGCTGCCGAAACGCGAGCCCAGGCCGGTGCGGACGTTGAGTTCCTCGGCGACGAGCACGAAGGGCGCTTTGGCGAGCGTTTTCATCACCGCTTCGTCGTAGACGTTGAGCGTGGCCTTGGCGATCAGGCCGACGTGTTTGCCGGACTTCTTGAGTTCTTCGACGGCGGCGAGCGCGCGGTGGAGCGTCGATCCGAACGACACGATGGTGCCGTCCTTGCCCTCGCGGATGATGTCGTCCTTGCCGGGCGTGAAGGTGGCGTCGTCGTAGAACCGGCTGCCATCTTCCTTGAGGATGTAGGGCAGCTTGGATCGGTTGGAGAACACGAAGCGCAGGCCCTTGTCGTGGAAGACGGTTCTGACGCAGGCGCGGAAGTGGTTCGGGTCGCCGGGGAAGTAGAGGCGGGTGGTGTCGGCGTGTTCGTCGGGGGTGTAGTCGGGATCGGCGGGTGCGCCGGGCAGGCCGCCGTCGGCGAAGAGGTGGTTGATCCCGAAGTGGCAGGTGTTGTCGGCCATGTCGTCGCAGCCGCCGTGGCTGAAGTGGGCGAGCACGTTGCACTGGTTGAGCCGGGCCATCGTGATTTCGGAGACGCACATTTCCAGGAACGCGCTGAAGGTCGCGAAGACCCCTTGTTTGTCGTGATCGAATCCAAAGCCTGCGGCCGCCGAAAAATTGCCGCGTTCCATGATGCCGCCCATGACGTAGATGTCGGGGAAGGCTTTGTGGATGGCGTTGATGCCGGTGGAGCCTTCGAGGTCGCAGTCGAAGACTTTCACGGTGCGCTGGCGTTCGGCGGGGTCCATCTTTTCAAGGACTTCGCACATCACGGTGCCGAACAGGGCGCGGTTGGCGTCGGTTTCCTTCGTGCTGCCGGCGTATTGCGGCTTGCTGTCGACCTTTGGCGCGGCCTTGAGCAGTTCGATGGCTTTGGGGGCGGCGGGATTCTTGGATTGTTGGAGATAGGCGATGGCGGCTTCGGTTTTGAACACGTCGTGGCCGTGGATCGAGCCTTCGACGCCCGGCACGCCCGGGGCCATGGGCCGTTTGTTGATGAGCGCCACGGGCCCGTCGACCTGAAGGGCGGTGCACATGCGTTGGTAGAGCTGGTCGAGGTTTTCGCCGTCGCCGACGGTGACGCCCAGGCCGTGGCCTTCGAGGGTTTTGGCGACGTCGTAGCCGGGCATGTAGTCCGAGGGGTGGCCGGCGATGGTGACGTTGTTGTCGTCGATGAGGAGTTTGACGTTGAGGTTCTGGGCGACGGCGAGTCGCGCGGCCTCGGCGTCGTTGCCTTCCTGTTGCGAACCGTCCGAGCCGAGCATGAACACGACGTGGTCGGGGTGGGCCATGGCCGCGCCGTTGACGAACGGCCACATGTGCCCCAGCCGGCCGGAGGAGAACTTCACGCCGGGCGTGAAGCCGCGCTCGGGGTGGCCGGGCAGGTGCTGGAGGTACTCGCGGTAGCGGAAGAGCTTGGCGGCGGGCATGTCGCCGTTGAGCACGCTGAGCAGGTACTGCGTCGCGACGCGGTGGCCGGCCTCGTCCCAGCAGATGTCCATGACCTTGGGCGAGCCGCCCTGCTTGGCGTTCTCGACGAAGGCGCGGATGATGACGACTTCGGGGACGGTGTCGAACGGGCCGCCGGAGTGTCCGCTGAGTCCGCGCTGGCCGGCATACGCGGTGAAGAACGTGATCACGTCGCGGCACAGATCGATGTTGAATTGCAGATCACTGCGCTGCTGATCGGTGAGCGTGGGTTTGCTTGGGTCCAGCGCGACGTTGCGGTAGGACTTCAGGTCGAAGGGGAACTCGGCGGGAATCGCGTCGAGGCCGGATTGCGGAGCGGGGGCGGTGGCGGTGGTCATGGGTTGGCTCGTGCGGACGGGGGATGAGTCGGCGAGATCAGGGCAGACGTTGGGTGATATCGCGGGAGAGGCGGTCTTCTTCGACGGTGTCTCGGCCGATGGGTCGCCAATAGCGGGCGTCGATGCCGCGGCTGGCCCAGGGCGTGGGGACATCCGAGAGCGCGGAGAACACCCGACCACCGGCGGCGTTGACCAGACGGTTGTTCGGCGCTTCGAAGCGTTCGAGAGCCACGCGGACGCGCAGCGTGTCGGCTTCGTCGAAATCGATGCGCACGAGGCGCCGCAACTGTCCGGCGGTGGCCGCCCACGCGTCGCCGGCGAGTTGTCGGTCGTGGTGCCAAGGCTCCAGGGCGGTGGCGACGGGCTGGGGCTGGGACGTGAGCACCCCTTGACGGAAGTCGGCGCGGTTCACGGCGTAGCCCGCGTCGCGCAGCGCCCGCACCGCGGACTCGAGCACGGCGGGCCGTTGATCGGCATCGACGTTCAGGCTCGTCGTCGTGCCCGGCATCGTTGGAACCGGATGATTCGATGAAGCGCAGCCGCCCGATAAGCAGGACGCCGACGCCGCCGCCGAGCAGGCGAGCCAGCGTCCGAGAATGCGGCGGCGATGCGACATGGCGGAAGTCTACCGGGCCGGTGTTAATTCGTCGGCTCGGCAGGTCGATGGGTGGGGCAGGGAGGCGCGGTGCGTGGCACGCCGGCGCGGCCGCGCGTGCGGCCGACGGGGCGGTCGCCGCCCGCTTGCAGACTTTCCCGGAGAGACCGCCGCCCCGTGAACGCACGCCGCCGATCCGCCGAAGTCAGCGATTTCGACGCGACCTCTGCGCCGCGAACGCCGCCCCGTCGCGCGCGTCGGATGGCGTCGCTGCGTCAGCGGCTGATCCTGTGGAGCGTGGTGGCGGTGGTTCTGCCGGCGTTTTCGTGCGCGATCGCGATGAACTTTTTCGCCTATCGCGGCATGTCCGAGGCGCACGTGCGCTCGACGGCACAATTGGCGCGGACGGTGTCGGGGGCGCTGGAAGGCCGGCTGACGCAGGGGTTCGGGCCCGACGCCCGGGCCGTCGTCGATCGGTTGCGGGAAGACACGCGGGTCGCCTTGATCGAGATCGTCGACGCCGGCGGCAACGTGCTTTATCGCCCCATCAGCGACCCCGACGCCTACGCGGGCCTGTCCGAGTCCGCGCTGGACCAGCGCGCCATCACCACGTTCAACGGCGAGTCCGCGCGTCACGGTCAGTTTGCGTTATCGCGCGTTCCCATCGTCACGCCTGCCGAGAATGCCGCGGAGAACCCTACGATCCGGGGCTACCTCACGCTGGGCGTGCGCGACCGCGATGCGGCCGATGTCCTGCTGACCATCAATCTGCTGCAGTTCGGCTTCGCGATCGCGGTGTGTCTGCTGATGGTGCCGCTGACCGCGTGGGTGATTTCACGCTGGACCGCCCCGCTTCCGGCGTTGCGGCAAGCGCTGTCGCAACTGGGCCAGGGCAAGGTCCCCGCGCCGATCCGCACCGATAACCGCGACGACCTGGGCCACCTGTGCGAAGCGTTCAACGCGATGGTGCAATCGCTGGTCGGCGCTCAGAAAGAGGTCACCGAGAGCAACGCCCGGCTGGAGCATCAGGTCAAGCAGCGGACCGCCGAACTGCGGCACCTCAACGACAAGCTCGAGGCCGAGGGCAACGACAAGAACGAGTTTCTGCGGGCCATCACCCACGACCTCAACGCGCCGCTGCGGAACATCGGCGGCATGGCGCAGATGATGCTGATGAAGTACAAGGCCGAGCTGCCCGAAGACGCCATCACGAAGCTGGAGCGCATCGCGGCCAACGTCAAGCATCAGAGCGAACTGATCGCCGATCTTCTCGAACTGTCCCGGCTTCGCACGAAAGAGCCGCGCCCCGAGCTCGTGGAGACCGACGCGCTGATCCGCCGGATCATCGAGAACCTCGAATACGACCTGGGTCAGGCGAAGATCACGCTGACGCTGCGCGGCAAGCTGCCGACGCTGTGGGCCGAGAAGAACCGCATCCGTCAGGTGCTGCAGAACCTGATCGACAACGCGATCAAGTACATGATGGACGCCGAGGAGCGGAAGATCACGGTGAGCGTGACGCGCACGCGGGACTTCGAGCCCGACGTGTTCAACGGCATCGATGTCTGGCAGTTCAGCGTCGCCGACACCGGCCGGGGCATCGCCGCCGAAGACGTCGGCAGCGTGTTTCAGGTGTTTGCGCGTTCGACGCGCAGCGGCACGCACATGGTCGCCGGCCGGGGCGTGGGGCTGGCGTCGGTGAAGACGATCGTCGAAAGCCACGGCGGCCGGATCTGGGTGGAGTCGACGCTGGGCCTGGGTTCGACGTTCACGTTCACCCTGCCGGTGGACCGGGTGTCCGTGCCCGCGGGCGGGGCGTCGGCGGTTTCCGATACCCACGAAACGCCCGATAAGGACGGCGGAATCAACGCGCGGGCCGCCTGAGGGCGATGTGTCGGGGGTTTGTCCTGATTCGTGGTGCCGCAAGTGAAACGGCCGGTCGGATGATCCGATGTTGCCACGGTCCGACGTGCTGTCGGACGGAGCGTTTCGAGATGACCCCGTCGAGCCAACGTATGGCAAGCAAGCAGCCGCGCATCCTGGTGATCGAAGACGACTTCGACACCGCCGACCTGGTGCTGGAGACCCTTCAGGACTTCTTCGGAGCCGGTTGTTGCACGCACGTCAGTTCGGCGAACAAGGCCAAAGCCGCCGATGCCCACGCCTTTGACCTGGTGCTCTCGGACATGAACCTGCCCGACGGCAACGGGCTGGAGATCATGGAGCACCTGCTCAGCCGTCGGCCGGACCTGCCGATCGTGTTCGTGACCGGCGAGAACATCCTGGCCAACGCGATCGAAGCGATCCGCAACGGCGCGTACGACTACGTCGTCAAGGCCGGCGACTACCTGTTCTCGATCCCCGTTGTGGTCGAGAAGAACCTTGAGCTTTGGCGGATCAAGCACGACAACGAACGCCTCGCGCAGAAGCTCGCCGAGACGCTCGAAGAAGTGAACATCAAAAACGAGCAGTTGCGCCAGGCGGTGCAGCGGCTCGAAACCGTCGCCGCCACCGACCCGCTCACCGGGCTGGCCAACCGGCGCAGCCTCAACGAGTCGATGGAGCAGCGCTTCGCCGAGAGCAAGCGGATGCAACAGGACCTCGCGGTGCTGATGATGGACCTCGACGGGTTCAAGGGCCTCAACGACGCCGCCGGTCACCCCGCCGGCGACCAGGTACTCATCGCCGCCGCCGACGTGATCCGCGCAAACTGCCGGCGGTCCGACATCCCCGGACGCTTCGGCGGCGACGAATTCATCGTCATCCTCCCGCACACCGACCCCGACGAGGCCGCGTCGGTCGGCCGACGCATCATGGACGACTTCCAGCACGCCGCCCAACGCGTCTGCACCAATGTGAACTACGCCGGCGACGTCACCGTGTCCATGGGCCTGGCCACCCGGCTCACCGGCGAAACCGCCAACCCCGAACAACTCGTCGCCCGGGCCGACCAGGCGCTCTACGCCGCCAAAGCCAACGGCAAGCGTCGCCTGGAGATCGACAGTCCGAAAACCAACGCCGCCCGCCAGGTGGCGTGAACCCCTCGCCACATCACCGCAATTTGGAAACTCAGGGAATCGAGCTCCGCGTCATTTGACGCCGTGAACTCTTCCCTGGTTTTCCTGCGCGCTCCACGCCGGCCTTTCCTCCATCGGGAGATCGCCGAAACGTGTGCTTCCACGGGCGATCCCTAAACCCCGATGCCCGCCAACCCGATGCACTAGCAGTCCGCTCGATTCTTCCTACGGAGCCCCGCCATGCCTAAAGCAACCTCCAATGACACCGCCACCCTCTCCGCCGACCACAGCGGCGGCGACATCCTTCAACTGGTCTCCTTCGAGATCGGCTCCGAGGAATACGCCATCCCCATCCTGGCGGTCCAGGAAATCAACCGGATGATGGCCATCACCCGCGTGCCCAACTCGCCCCCCAGCGTCGAAGGCGTCATCAACCTCCGCGGACGCATCATCCCCGTGATCGACCTGCGTCAGCGCTTCGGCCTGACCGCCTGCGAGAACAACGCCGACACCCGCATCATCGTCGTCGAAGTCGGCGCGCTCGGCCGAGTCATCGGCTTCATGGTCGATCGCGTCAACCAGGTGCTCCGCCTCTCGCGCGACATCGTGGACCCCGCGCCCTCGGTTGCCGGCGCCGCCAACGCCGACTTCATCCAGGGCGTCGGCAAACTCGAAGACCGCCTGCTGATCCTGCTGGACCTCGAACGCCTGTTCGGCGATCAGAAACTGCCGCCCGTTGACGTTCCCGCCGCCAAAGCCGCCTGAGCCAAGGGTTCGGGGTTCGGGGATCGGGGCTCCGGCATTGGCCCAACCCGTCTTACCTCGCCGACCCAGTTGCGGTTTTCTCGCTCCCAACGCCCAACGCCCAACGCCCAACTCCCATCCCTGATCCCTGATCCCTGATCCCCGATCCCAGGACCCCGATCCATGCCCATCGCCGCCGCCAACCTGAAGATGTCCGACGCTCACTTCAACGAGCTCCGCAAGATCGTCTACGACCGCGCGGGCATCCACTTCCAGGACACCAAGAAATACGTTCTGGAATCCCGCCTCGCGCGCCGGCTCGAAGAGCTCGAACTCGACGACTTCTCGCAGTACCTCATGTTCCTCACGATGGGCCCGTACCAGACCGAGGAATTCCAGGAGATGTTCAACCGCATCACCATCAACGAAACCTCGTTCTTCCGCAACGAACCGCAGCTGGACGTCTTCGAACAGCGCGTCCTGCCCGAGCTGCTCGAAAAGCGCAAGGCCACCAAGCGCCTGCGCATCTGGTCCGCGGCGTGCAGCTCCGGCGAAGAGCCGTACACCCTCGCGATGCAGCTGCACCGCTCGCTGGGCGTGCGACTGGCCGACTGGAAGATCGAGATCCTCGGCACGGACATCTCGCAGAAGGTTCTTGCGCAGGCGCAGACCGGCATCTACCCGCGCTACGCGGTGCGCTCCATGAACCCCATGGTGCTGCAGCGGTACTTCAAGGAAGAAGCCGGCCAATTCACGCTCGACCCCGAAATCCGCAGCATGGTCCACTTCGAGACCCTCAACCTCAAGGATCGCTTCGCCGCCAAGCGCTTCGGCAGGTGGGACGTGATCTTCTGTCGCAACGTGCTCATCTACTTCGACGACGCGATGAAGACCCACTGCGCCAAGCTCTACCACGAGCAGCTCGAAGACGACGGCACGCTGTTCATCGGTCACAGCGAAACGCTGCGCAACCTCGCCGTGCCTTTCGAACAGGTGAGCATCCCGCAGGCGTTCGCCTACCGCAAAGTGATGAACTGAACCCCCCGGAAGGGATCGGCCGCGGATGTCAATCCGCGGCCCTTGGAGACCACGATGAGCGACATGGACGCCAGCCTGCTGCAGGACTTTCTCACCGAATCGGGCGAGCTCATCGAGCAGCTCGACCAGGACCTCGTCACGCTCGAGAGCGCCGACGCGGCCACGCAGCCGGACATCTGCAACGCGTGCTTCCGCGCGCTGCACACCATCAAGGGCGCGGCCGGCTTCCTGGGCATCGACAACATCATCGAGTTCGCCCACGCCGCCGAAGATGCGCTCAACAAGCTGCGCAAGGGCGAAGTCTCGGTCAGCGCTTCGGTCATGGACCTGCTGCTGACCTCCGCCGACGTGGTCCGCGGACAGATCGAGCAGCTCGGCGCCGGCGAACAGCCCGACAAGGCGGACCCGACGCTGATCCGCAAGCTCCACGACGTCGCCGAAGGAAAGCACGACAGCGCCGACGCCGGCCCCGGCCCCGGATGGACATCCGGGGCGGATGTCGAAGTAGCTCCGGATGTCAATCCCGAGGCCAACCTTGCCGGTACCCCGCTCGAGCTCGGCCCACAGAAGATGGACCTCATCGAGTTCATGGCCTCGGACCTCAAGGACTACGCCAACCAGCTCGACGACGCCATCGAAGGCCTGGGCAACGACGCCACCCGCGAAGAAGCCTCTCAACAACTCGCCGAGATCGCCGACAACCTGGTCAAGACCGCCGACTTCTTCGAACTCGACTGCCTCACCGCGCTGACCACCGCCCTGCTCACCGCCGCGCCGAAACTCAACGACCTCGACCATGCGCTGCTGCCCGAAGCCATCGTCCGGATCAAGGCCGCCCGCAAACTTATTGCGCAGCAGGGCGAAGCGCTTGATCAAGTCCGCGCGCTGTCGTGGCCGATCGACACGCTCGTTGCGCGGCTCCACGACCTGTCGCACGGCAAGCTGCCCGACGGCTTGGACACGTCGCACCGAGGCGACGCCGACGCGGTGCTCGCCATCGACGGCGTGATCGCCAAGGCCGACACCGACATCGCCGGCAAGATCGGCATCTCCGCCGCCGTCAACCCGGGATTCACATCCGGGGCTGACATCGCCGCCTCGGCACCGGATGTCAGTCCGGTGCCCGAAGCCGATGAAGAAGCCGACGCCGACGATCGCCGTTCCAACGACGACCGGCGTCAGGCCGATGACCGCCGCAAGCCCACCGCCGCCGCCGCCGCGGCGGCCGCGCCCGAGCAGACGATCCGCGTGGAAGTGCCTCGCCTCGAAGAGCTGCTCAATCTGGTGGGCCAGCTCGTGCTCGCCAAGAACCGGGTCAACGGCATCGCGCGCGACTTCCGTGAGATGGCCGGCGTCGAGGTCGCCGACGCCGAACGCATGGTCGAAGCCGCGTCCGACCTGGACCGCATCACCGGCGAACTTCAGGTGGGCGTCATGCGCACCCGCATGCAGCCACTCGCCAAGCTCTTCGACCGCTACCCCCGCGTCATCCGCGACATCGCCCGCGCCACCGGCAAGCTGATCGCCCTGGAACTCACGGGCAAGGACACCGAGGTCGACAAGACCGTGCTGGAAATGCTCGCCGACCCGCTGGTGCACATCCTCCGCAACTCCGCCGACCACGGCGTCGAATTGCCCGAAGACCGAGAAGCCGCCGGCAAGCCCAGGGAAGGCACGATCAGCCTCACCGCCGAACACCAGGGCAGCCACGTCCGCGTGGCCATCACCGACAACGGCAAGGGCCTGCACCGCGACGTCATCGGCGCCAAGGCCATCGAGAAAGGCCTGACCACACCCGATCAACTCGAGAAGATGCCCGACGCGGAAGTGTTCCGCTTCATCTTCGAGGCCGGCTTCTCCACGGCGAAACAAGTCAGCGACCTGTCGGGCCGGGGCGTGGGCATGGACGTGGTCCGTACCAACATCAGCAAGCTCAACGGCACGATCAACATCGACTCCGCCGCGGGCAAGGGCACGACCATCGAGATCCTGATCCCGCTGACCGTGGCGATCATGCCCGCGATGGTCGTCGAAAGTGGCGGCGAACAGTACGCCATCCCGCTGCAGACCATCCTCGAAATCGTCCGCCCCGAGGCCAGCGCGATCAGCAGCGTGCAGGGCAAGCGGGTCGTCCGTATCCGCGATTCGGTCCTGCCGATGGTGGACCTCCGCGACAAGCTCGGCCAGCCGCCCATGAAGCCGCACGAACGCTTCGCCGTGGTCGTCAAGGTCGGCGGCACCCTCGCGGGGCTGGTTGTCGATCGGCTGATCGGCCAGCAGGAAATCGTGATCAAGCCGCTCGACGACGGCTACACCAAAGGCGGACCGTTCAGCGGCGCCACCATCCGTGAAGACGGCCAGGTGTGCCTCATCCTCGACGTGATCGAAGTGCTCAAAGACCGAGAAGACGTGACACGCAAAGCGGCGTGAAGCGCATGACACGCAGGCCGAGGACTTTGTCCTCGGTTCCGGCGACACCACCACCGGCTCGCAAAAGCGAGCCCCTGAACCAACCGATACCCAAGTAGACCCTTTGATCCCAACGGAGCCTAACGTGAGCAGCGCCTACATCCTTCCCTTCGTCGATTCGGTCAGCAACGTCTTCGAGACCATGCTGCAACTGCCCGTCACCGTGGGCGATCCCGCGATCAAGCCCCACGAAACCCCCGCCGCCGACGTGTCGGGCATCATCGGGATGACCGGTGACGTGGACGGCACGGTGGTCCTGGGCTTCCCCACCGCCACCGCCGAACGCGCCGTCGCGGTGTTCACCGGCATGGACATGGCCGCCGACCACGAAGACTTCGCAGACGCCATCGGCGAGCTGGTCAACATGATCTCCGGCGGCGCCAAGGCCAAGTTCGTCGGCAAGCACGCGAACATCTCCTGCCCGTCGGTGGTGATCGGGGCGGGCCACAGCGTCTTCGGCCGCAAGGACGTCAAGTGCGTCCGCATCCCCTGCACCTGCGACCTGGGTGACTTCTACGTCGACGTCGCGATCCGCGACGCTCAGGAAGCCAAGCAGGCCGCCGCGGCCTGAGCGGCGCGAGGCACCACGCGACGCTTACCACCAACCCCTACTCACTAGCCACTCCCATCCCCCCCACCGATCCCTCCGCGGAGCACGACGATGAAGGTTCTTCTGGTTGACGATTCCAAGACGATGCGCAACATTCAGCGCGGCATTCTGGGCCAGCTCGGCTACGCCGACGTGGCCGAGGCCGTGGACGGCCAGGACGCGCTTGACAAGGTCGCGACGTTCAATCCCGATCTGATCCTGCTGGACTGGAACATGCCCAACATGGACGGGCTGACGTTCGCCAAGCAGTACCGCGCCAGCGGTAAGCGCACGCCGATCATCATGGTCACGACCGAAGCGGAGAAGAGCCGCGTCGTCGAGGCCATCAAGGCCGGCGTGAACAACTACGTGGTCAAGCCCTTCACGCCCAACGTGCTGGGTGAGCGGATCCAGGAAACGCTCAGCCGCGCCAAGGCGGCGTGAGTCGCTGGGATCGAGGAGCCGGGACCAGGGACCAGGGATCAGGGACCGGGTTTCGGTCTCGGACGCCCTGCCCCGCCCTTCTCGTCGCTGAGTCTCGAACGCATGCCCGCTCCCTGATCCCTGTTCCCTGTTCCCCGAACCCCGGTCCGCCATGCGTGTCCTGATCGCCGACGATTCCGCCTTCATGCGACAGGCCCTGGCCCGGGCGGCCGGAGACGCCGATGGCCTCGAAGTCGTCGGCCGGGCCAAGAACGGCCGTGAGGCCGTCGAGCTCGCCCAACAGCTCAAACCCGACGCCATCAGCCTCGACATCGAAATGCCCGAGATGGATGGCCTCACCGCCCTCCGCCACATCATGCGCGCCTGCCCCACGCGCGTGCTGATGTGCTCGTCGCTCACCACCGCCGGCTCGGTCCAAAGCCTCCAGGCCCTGCGCATGGGCGCCGCCGACGTCATCGCCAAGGAAAACGGGGCCACGCTCCCCGGCGGCAAAACGTTTCACGAGGAGTACGTCCGCCGACTCAAAGCCCTGGCACAATCCAGCGTAGACGCTCGCCATCACACCCATACAGAAACCAAACATAGATCAGCGACGGCGTGGAAAGCGCCCCCGCTGTCTCAGATCGATCTGATCGTTGTCGGATCGTCGACGGGGGGGCCGCCGGTGCTGGAAACAGTCCTGGCCGGGGCGTCGCCGGGTTTATCCGTGCCGATCGTCGTCGCCCAGCACATGCCCCGGCTGTTCACCGAGTCGATGGCGAACCGGCTGAACGACATTCTTTCGACGCCGGTCGTGCATGCCGAACACGGCACCGCCCTTCGGCCCGGGAACATCTACATCTGTCCGGGCAACGAGCACACCCACATCCTCCGCTACGCGGGCAACCAGCTCCGCCTCAAGGTCGGGCCCGAGCCCGCGACCGACCTCTACTATCCCTCCGTGGACGCCCTGTTCGGCTCCGCCGCGACCGCAACCAAGGACCGTACGCTCGCCTTCATTCTCACCGGCATCGGCGAAGACGGCTCCAAAGGCGCCAAGGCCCTCCGCGATGCCGGCGGCCACGTCGTGGCACAGGATCGCCCAAGTTGCGTGGTCTACGGCATGCCGCGCTCGGTCGCGGAAAAAGGCCTCGCCTCCGCCGTCCTGTCTCCGGACGAAATGGCCACCGCACTGCGGACCATGACCGCCAAAGCCGCCGCCTGAGTGTCGTGAACTTCCCGCCGGGTTGCCGCCCAGCCCGATCCCACCCGCCCCGCTTCCCTTCGACCAGCGCGGATGGCGTATCAGGCCGGCTGCGGGATACCATTTTTAGATATCGCCGAGCATGTTCCACGTGGAACATCGGCCGAAGCCTGACCCACGCTCGTCTATTGAGGCTGCACGCCGAGCTTCGCCAGCAGGGCGTCGAAGTCTTCCAGGCTGTGGTAATGGATGGTGACCTGGCCCATGCCGGGCTTTCGTCCGGGTCGAATCGACACCTTGGTGGTGAGCGATTCGGACATCTGTCGCTCAAGGTCCTGGATCCAGCCCGATTTGGCCGGGTCGCTTTTTCGGGACGTTTTTGCGCCCGCCGAGTTGGGCACGGGTGTACCTGAACCGTCGATTTTGCCGTGGGGGTGCTCGGGGTGCCAAACCGGGGCGTCCAGATCCTCACCGGCCGCGATGCCGTTCTCGTAGCGGATGAGTTCTTCAGCTTGGCGGACACTCAGCCCGCCGAGCCCTTCGATGCTGTTGGCGACGCGCTCCTGAATCTCCGGACTGTCCGCACCCAGAAGTGCGCGGGCGTGACCCATCGAAAAGACGCCCTGAGCGATCTTCAGGCGGATGGCTTCACCCAGCTCCAGGAGTCGAAGCAAATTGGAGACGCTGGATCGTTTGAGGCCAATCTTCTCGCCGATCTGCTCGTGGGTGAGGCCAAAGTCGCGATTGAGTCGGTTCAGTGCCTCAGCCCGTTCGATCGGGTTAAGGTCTTCACGCTGCAGATTTTCAACCAGGGCGAGTTCGGCGGAGGCTTCATCATCGAGGTCCCGGATCACCGCGGGCAGGGCGGGGATGCCGGCGAGTTGGGCGGCCCGCCACCGGCGCTCGCCGGCGATCAGTTCGTAGCCCACCTGCTCGCTGCCATCGCGAGGGCGTGGCCGAACCACGACGGGCTGCATCACGCCATGCGTCCGGATGGAGTCGGCCAGTTCCGCCAACTTCTCTTGATCGAAGTGGGTCCGCGGTTGATGGCGGTTCGGCCAGACCTGAGTCAGGTCCAGCCAGACCAGCTCAAGGTCAGCGGGCGTCGTGCCGCCATCGGAGGTTCCACGTGGAACCTCGGCAGAGGTCGGCAGGGGAACATCCGGCCCGACCTGCGACGTTCCACGTGGAACATCGCCGGAGCTGATTGCCGGGGCGGGCGGCGTCACCGAGATGGCCGAGCCCATCAGCGAGCTCAGGCCTCGGCCGAGGCGGGACGGACGCTTGTCGTCCGCCTTGACCTGGGGAGCGGCCTCCGGCACGGCGTGGCCGGGATTGGTGGTGGCGTCGGACATGCGGTGACCTCCCTGTCGCAGGTGGATGCTGGAACTGCGCGGCCGACTCCGTGGCGGGCGCTGAAGCGTGACAGCCGCATCATACCGATCGGAGAACCTGCGGAGACAACAGGGAACCGAATTTCGGTTTCCTGCTTTTGTTTGGTTTTTGTATGGATTATTTCGGGCGTATCCGCAAATGCCGATAACCAGCGTTCATGAGTATTCCGCTTGCGGTTGAATAAAAAATCCGTAATTTAGGCAAGAGATTGGTGAACGTTGTCCGAAAGAATGCGTAGCAAACGAAGGTGCGGCGAAAGGCACGCCCGCAACCTCAACCCTGATCTTTCTCCTCCGCCATGCCCCGCGCTTCATGCACGGGGCATGGTTTTTATTCGGATTGCCCGAGTTTTCGCAGGATATTGGTCGTGCTTCGGCCCTCGACCAGCGGGATCAGCGCGACCCGTCCGCCGGAAGATTCGACCACTTCATGCCCGACCACCTGTTCCCGGGTGTAGTCCGAGCCCTTGAGCAGGACGTCCGGACGGATGGCTTCGATCAAAGAAAGGGGGGTGTCGTCGTCGAAGACCACGACGTAATCGATGCTTTGGAGTTCGGAGAGCACCAGGACGCGGTCGGCCTCCTGGTTGATGGGCCGGGGCGGGCCGGGCTTGTCGGACTTGATGCGGGCGATCGAGCCGTCGGAGTTCAGCCCGACCACGAGCAGGTCGGCGTGGGCGGCGCACTGGCGGAGGTACTGGACGTGGCCGGCGTGGAGGACATCGAAACAGCCGTTGGTGAAGGCGACGGTTTTCCCGGCGCTGCGGTGGGCGCGGAGCTCGGGGAGCAGTTGGTTCAGAGCGCGGGCTTTGCCCAGGTATTCGGACTGTTCGCGGAGCACTTCGAGCAGCAGGTCGTCCAGCGGGATGGGCACGACGCCGGGCTTTTCGACTTCCAGACCCGCCGCGAGGTTGGCCAGCGCGGTGGCGGTGGGCAGGTCCGCGCCGTTGGCGAGGGCGCCGGCCAGGGCGGCGAGGACCATGTCGCCGGCCCCGGTGACGTCGTACACGGCCCGGGCGCGGGTGGGCACGTGGTGTTCGACGCCGTGCTCGTCACGCAGCAGCGCGCCGGACTTGTCGAGCGTGAGGATCACGGCGGCGAAGCGGTGCTGCTCCTGGAGCTGCCTGGCCATGTGCGACGCTTCTTGCAGCGAGGGATCAGGGATCGGGGATCGGGGATCCGGTGGAGAGCTCGCGTTTGCCGCGGAGTCCGCCGGCTGGTCCGAACCCTGTTCCCTGCGCCCCGAACCCTGCGGCGACAAGCCGCACGCCAGGCGGGCTTCGGTGCGGTTGGGCGTGACGGCGGTGGCGCCGGCGTACTTGCTGTAGTCAGTGATGGCGGCGGGATCGACCAGAACGGGCAGATTCGCTTGTTTTGCAAGGGAAATCAGGCCCTGGCAGAAGCGCGGCGTGCAGACGCCCTTGGCGTAGTCCTCGAGACAGATCACATCGAGGTTGCCCGCGTCGATGAGCGTGGCGGCGCGGGCGAGCAGGGCGTCGACGGCGGCATCGTCCAGCGGCGTGCGGTCTTCGACGTCCAGGCGGAACATCTTCTGCGGGTGGCGGTGCTGCGCCAGGCCGATGAGGTTGTGCTTGATGGTGGTGGGTCGGCCCCCGGACGCCGCGACCAGGCCCGACGTATCGATGCCGGCTTGTCGCATGGCGTCCGATAAATCACGTCCGGTGGCGTCGTCGCCGACGATGCCCAGCGCGAGCGCTTCGCAGCGCAGCGCGACCAGGTCGCGGCAGACGTTGGCGGCGCCGCCGGGACGGTCGTCGGAGGATTGGACGTCCAGCACGGGCACGGGCGCATCGGGCGAGAGGCGATCGACGTGGCCGAAGCTGTAGCGATCGAGCATGAAGTCGCCGGCCACGAGCACGCGGCGGGGCTGCCAACGATCCAGAAGCGAGAGCAGGGCGGTGAGCAATGCGGTGAGTGGTGAGTGGTGAGTGGGCAGAGTCCGGCAGCGCACCTTAGCGGCGCGACGAGGATACATGCGCAGCCGCAGGCCGACGGCCTGTGCGGAACACGCTGCGAACGGGTTGCCGCGACGCGCCGGGCACGCGCAAGCCGTCGGCTTGCGGCTTTGAGTGGTGTTTTGTGTTACCCAATGGTGTGGGTGAACGTGCGGCGAAGTTGATCGAGCCACGCGGTTTCGCCGTGTGCGAAGCGCAGCGCGACGGTGGGGCGGTAGAACGGCACGTCGGGGTTCAACGAGCCGGCGAGACGAACCATTTTGACCCAGTCCTTTTCCGTGGTCACGACGGCGCTGGCTGCGCTGTCTCGCGTTCGACGTTGGATCCGGCGGAGGTCCTGCGGCGTGTAGGTGTGGTGATCGTCCAAGGCGATGAACTCGGTGATCCCGGCGACGTGCGTGGCGAGCTGTCGGCGAAAGGCTTCGGGGTTGCCGATGCCCGCGACGCCGAGCACGTTGACTTCGCGCAAAATGTCCAGCGGGTGATGAGCCTCGTCGTGCGACCGCAAGTCTTTCCAGGCGTGCACCGCATGAGCGATCGGCGGCTTGCCGTGCGGTTGCTCGATGCGTGCCTCCAGCGCACGCAAATCTTTCAGCGAAATCTGATCGCTGCGGGTGACGATCACGGCGTCGGCTCGCGCCAAGGCGGACGCCGGTTCACGCAACAGGCCGCGGGGCAGGAGGTGGCCGAAGCCGAACGGACGCGTGGCGTCGATGAGCACAAGGTCGAGGTCGCGGTGCACCTGCCGGTGCTGGAAACCGTCGTCCAGCACGAAGCAGGTCGTGTCGGGACGGGATTGCAGGATGCGCTGGGCGGCGGCGGCGCGGTCGGGGTCGGGTTCGACGGGCGTGCCGGCGGGCAGGGCGGCGGCGAGCAGGGCGGCCTCGTCGGAAAGGCCTTGGTTTGCGGCGAATCCGCGCATCAGCACGGCGGGGCGGTGGTCCATCTCGATCAGGCGTTCGACCAGCGCGGCGACCATCGGGGTTTTGCCCGTGCCGCCGGCGGTGAGGTTGCCCACCGAGAGCGTGGGTCGGCCGAGCGCGACGGCGCGTTTTGCCTTGCGGGACTGGTCCAAACGCAGACCCAGGCGGTAGAGCGGCGTGGCGGCGGACAGGGCGGTGCGCCACGCGCGGGCGGGCAGGTCGGTCGCTTCGCCGGACTGGATGGCGTAAAGGCGGGACTGGTCGGGTTGGAGCGTCACGGGCGGTTGCTCGTTTGCGGCACCGCCACGCCCAGCGCCGCCAAGGCGGGGATGAGCCGGAGCATCGGCAGGCCCACGACGGTGGCGGGGTCGCCGTCAACGGTGATGGGCCAACCGGCCGCGACGCGTTCTTCGAGGTTGTAGCCGCCGGCCTTGTCTTGCCAGCGGTGCAGTCCTTCCGGGGCGGTGTCGGCGTAGGCGAGCAGGGCGGTGTCGTCGAGAACGCCCCATGCGACGGCGGCGGTGTCGTGCCAGTGTTCTTCGTGCGTGAGGTGGCCGTCGGCGTCGCGTTGGAGCAGCGCCACGCCGGTGACGACGTCGTGCGTGGCGTTGACGAACCCGCGGAGCATGTCGAGCAGTTCGCTGCGGTCGGCGGGCTTGCCCAGCAGCGTGCCGTCGGCGGCCACGCAGACCGTGTCGGCCGCGAGAATCACCGCGAGATCGCTCGACCACTCGTTCATCACCGATCGCGCTTTCTGCAGGGCCGTACTTGCGGCGAAGCGACCCGCCGACTCGCCGGCCCGCGGATTCGGCGTGCCGGGATCGTCGTAAGGTGGATCCACGACCGTCAATTGGCACGGATCGCCCGCGCCCAATCCGGCGCTTTCCAGCAGCGCCCGCCGCCTGGGCGACCGGCTGGCGAGCACGAGTTGGGGCACAAGGTGGGGGTGGGTCGCCGACACGCCGGGATCGTACCGAGCGCAATCTTCAAGCCCGCCGCGCTCCAGCCCCGATAAGCCGAAGGTTGTGAAAAATTGCAGCGATCCCGGAAGCCGTGCGTCGTGAGAGGGCGCATCGTTCCCGGCCCGCCGCATCGCCGTGCCTCCCGACGCGTCCCCACTCGAGCCCGCCCGTGCGAACCATTGCCATCCTGAACCAGAAGGGCGGCTGCGGAAAGACCACCACCGCGATCAATCTGTCCGCCACGCTGGCGGGCAAGGGCTACACCACGCTGCTCGTGGACATGGACCCGCAGTCCCACTGCGCGCTGGGCCTGTCGGTCCCGGAAAACCGCATCGAACGCGGCACCGCCGAACTCCTGCAGGCCGGCCTGGACGGCACGCTGGGCGTCGCCGACCTCACCTGGCAGGTGTCCCGCAACCTCGACCTGCTGCCCTCGACCATGGCCCTGGCAACCATGGAGCAGCGCCTCGCCAGCCAGCCCGACAAGGACCGCCGGCTCTCGCAGGTCCTCGCCCCCGCGGCCGACCGCTACGACGTCTGCATCATCGACTGCCCGCCGTCCATCGGCCTGCTGACCTTCAACGCCCTCCGCGCCGCCGACGAAGTCCTCATCCCCGTTGAAACCGGCTACTTCGCCATGCAGGGCTCGATCCGCCAGGCCCGCACCATCGAGATGCTCATCCAGCGCGTCGGACACCGCATCCGCTTCTGCGTCCTGCCGACGATGTACGACGTCCGCACCAAACTCGCCCGCGAAATCCTTGGCGAACTCAAGAAACATTTCGACGACGCCGTCCTGCCCTGCGTCATCAACTTCAACGCCAAGCTCAAGGAAGCCGCCGCGCTCGGCCAGCCCATCACCGAATACGACCCCTCCTCCACCGGCATGAAGGACTTCGAAGAACTCGCCACCTGGCTGCTCACGCATCCGCCCGCCGCGCGGGAATTCCTCCAACCCGCCTTGGCCCATCCGGACACGGAAGCATGGGATCAGGGATCAGGGATCCGGGATCAGGAAAACCAGGCCGAGTCGTACGACCACGACGCTGAAGACTCCACCGACCCGACACCGCCCAGCCCGATCCCCGATCCCCGGTCCCCGGCCCCCCAGCACGCCCCGATCATGTCCCGCGCCGCCGAGCTCGCCGGCCGGGCCCGCGCCCTGTCCAGCCGAACCGCCCAACTCGCCGCCCGCATCGACCGCCGGCTTTCCCCGGAAGAACGCGTGGACTCGCCGATGGCCCCGCGGGTCTCCGAAAAAGTGCTCGGCGTCCGCGTCACCGGCCAAGGCACGCTCTTCGTTCAGCCCTTCCCACCGCAAGGCCCGGGCAGCCAGAACCTCGCCCTCGCCGGCGACTTCAACGACTGGAACCCCAGCAAAACCCCCCTGATCCGCAACGACGCCCTGGGCGTGTGGCAGGCCGTCCTCCAACTCCCGCCGGGCAAATACCGCTACCGCCTCGTGCTCGACGGCCAATGGGTCCAGGACCCCCACAACCCGCGCACCGAAACCAACCCCTTCGGCGAACTCAACAACGTCGTGGACGTCCCCGCCGTCCACATCAACCCTGCGGCGACGCCCATCCTGCGCGAATCCCCGTCGCAAGCCCTCGCCTGAACTCATCCCGCCATCCCCCCTCCGCCGCAATGGCCGTCACGGACGACGACCGCATGCCCGACCGCACCCAACAAACCCTCGACGACCTCGCCGACCTGTTCCTCACGAGCAGCCCCGCGCCCAAGAAGCCCACGGACTCCGTACATGGGCCCGCCGCCCAACCCGCCGTCACGATCCCACCGCAGCCCAAACCCCAACGCCAATCCCCACCCCAGCCAAGGCCCCGCGCGCAGTCCCGCACCGTTCCCG
>CAZIXN010000012.1:0-27875 GCA_964543215.1 uncultured Phycisphaera sp. | reverse complement strand
TGTTGCGACATCAGGCGGGCTCCGGAATCGTGTTCGGGAAGGGCGGCGTGTGCGGGAAACGCGTCACCTGGCGCAACGCGGGCAGGACCACCGCCTGCATTCGTGCCAGCGCCGCCTGCCAATCGGCGGCTTGCCGGGTCAACACTTTTTGACCGGCGGCGGTGAGGGTGTACCACTTGCGCGGTCGGCCGGTGGTTTTCTCCCAGGTGGCAATGATCCAGCCGTCGGCCTCCATGCGGTGCAGCAGGGGGTAGAGCGTGCCGGCCTTGATGGCGTGGCCGGGGGCGGTGTCGGCGAGTTTTTGCTGGAGGGCGTAGCCGTACTGCGGGCCGTCGGCGAGCAGGGCGAGGACGAGCACGTCGAGGCTGCCGTGAAGCAGGGCGGCGGATTTGGGAAGAGCCGGCATATCGCCCACCAATATATCGCTAGTAAATATATTTGCAAGCGACATATGTTTTGGCGGTGGTGGCGGGCTGGGGTATGGTCCGCGTCCCGAAGTTTCCCGTTTGTTTTTCCGTTTCTTTCGCCCCCAGGATTTTCAGCATGGCCACCGGAACCGTCACCCAAGTCATCGGCTCGACCTTCGACGCCAAGTTCGCCGAGAAGGAACTGCCCGCGATCTTCAACGCTTTGAAATGCAGCTACGCCGTGGCCGACCAGCACGTCACGCTCGTGGGCGAGGTGCAGCAGCACCTGGGCGGCGGCGAAGTCCGCTGCGTCGCGCTCGGCTCGACCGACGGCCTGACGCGCGGGCAGGCCATCGACGACACGGGCGGGCCGGTGTCCGTGCCCGTGGGCGAGCAGGTGCTCGGCCGGGTGTTCAACCTGCTGGGCAACCCCATCGACGAGCGCGGCGAGGTCAGCGACCCCGGAAGGCGCGCCCCGATCCACAAGGACCCGCCCAAGTTCACCGCGCTGTCGGCCAAGACCGAAGTGCTTCAGACCGGCATCAAGGTTGTCGACCTGCTCTGCCCGTTCGTCCGCGGCGGCAAGATCGGGCTGTTCGGCGGGGCGGGCGTGGGCAAGACCGTCATCATTCAGGAAATGATCGCGCGTGTCGCACGTGAGTTCGGCGGATACTCCGTGTTCTGCGGCGTCGGCGAACGCACCCGCGAAGGCAACGACCTCTGGCTGGAAATGCAGGAGGCCGAGTACACCGACGAGAACGGCAACACCGCCCACGTCATCGACAAGGTCGCGATGGTGTTCGGCCAGATGAACGAACCGCCCGGCTCGCGTCTTCGCGTGGCGCTGTCGGGCCTGACGATGGCCGAAGAGTTCCGCGATGCGTCCGGCAAGGAGACGATGATTTTCGTCGACAACGTGTTCCGCTTCACGCAGGCGGGCTCGGAAGTGTCGGCGCTCTTGGGGCGTATGCCGTCGGCCGTGGGTTATCAGCCGACGCTGTCGACGGAAATGGGCGAGTTGCAGGAACGCATCACGTCCACCGACAAGGGCGCGATCACGTCGGTGCAGGCGATCTACGTGCCGGCCGACGACCTGACGGACCCCGCGCCGGCGACGGCGTTCGCGCACCTGGACGCGTTCGTGACGCTCGAGCGCAGCATCGCGGAAAAGGGCATCTTCCCGGCGGTGGACCCGCTGACGTCGACGTCGCGGATTCTGGACCCCGGCGTGCTGGGCGAACGGCACTACGCGGTGGCGCGTCGCGTGCAGTCGATCCTTCAGCGGTACAAGTCGCTGCAGGACATCATCGCGATCCTGGGCGTCGATGAACTGAGCGAAGAAGACAAGCTGACCGTCAACCGGGCGCGGAAGATCGAACGCTTCCTGAGCCAGCCGTTCTTCGTGGCGGAAGTGTTCACCGGCTTCCCGGGGATTTACACGTCGCTGGAAGACACGATCGACAGCTTCGAGCGCTTGTGCAACGGCGAAGGCGACGACCTGCCCGAGTCGGCGTTCATGTACGTCGGCACGCTGGACGACGCGAAAGCCAAGGCCGAGAAGATGGCCGCGAAGGCGTGAGGGTTCCGCACGAGCGGACGAATGGCACGAAGGCGCACATCGCCTCGGACACGCGGGGTTTTCGACCGGCCGCCGGCGTCACGTCCGCCAATGAACAGGAATGCCCACCGGTCGGTGAGCTGGCCGTGGCGGTACAGGACGCGACGGGTGAATCGGTGAAGGCCCCTTACGTCGATCAGGGCTACGCCGGCGAGCAACGCAGGCAAGACGCCGCCAATCACGGCATCGTGCTTTGCGTCGTCAAACGGCCGGCCGCCAGGTAGGGCTTCGCGCTGCTGGCCCAACGCTGGGTGGTCGAACGCAGCTTCGCCTTGGCCTCCCGCTTCCGCCGGCTGGTCCGCGACCACGAACAGCTGCCCCGGACTTTGGCCGGCCTGCATGTCGTCTTCGTCGGCCTTCTGCTGACGCGGCTCCTCGCCGCCCCGCAGCGGCGTGGGGCAACGTGCACAACACCCTCCGGGCCGGAATACGTCGCGAGGGTCGCCAAAGCCGGCTGTGGTTCAGTGTGTTTTTAGCGATTGTCAAGCGGAGTTCCAAAGGGACAGTGTTTTCTCTAAATTCAGAAATTGCAATGTTTTTGAGGAAACTTTACCGAGACGTGTGCGGATAGTTTGAAGCAATTCACTTGACAGTTTAGAAGGGTTGTGTCATCGTTGGATGGCGGTTGAATTCGTTTTAGTCCGGGTCTTACTTAGGTCAAGCGATGATGCAAGAGCGCGTCGGAATCAAGGAAGTTGCCGAGCGCTGTGGCGTCTCGAAGTCTGCGGTTTCGTTGGTGATCAATAATCGGCGTGGTGTTTCCGACCAGACGCGCGAAAGAATCCAGGATGCGATCAAAGACCTGGGGTTTCGGCCCAACAATGCCGCGCGGGCCTTGGGAGGGCGGGAGACCGTCGTTTCGGCGGGACGGTTGGCCTTTGTTGCCTTCGACGACTGGGCCGACGCGAGCCACAGTTATTACGGCCAGGTCTTGGCGGGCGCTTCGCTGCACGCACAAGAGCTGGGCGCCGAGCTGTCGTTTTTTCAGGTGACCAATCCGCAGCAAACCGACATCCTGCCGTCGCAGGTGGATGTCGCGGGCTTGGACGGCATGCTGATCACCGGCAAGCCTTCGGATGCTGTGCTCCAACAGTTGCTCGACAATAAATCGCCGGTGGTGATGGTGTCGCCTTCGACACCGCACATCATGGCGGACTCGATCCGCCCCGAAAATGTCGAAGGCTCGTGGCTTGCGACGCGACACCTCATCGAGCACGGGCACCGCCGTATCGCTTACCTGGGCGGTTCACGCCACAACGTGGATGCGCAGGAGCGATATCTGGGATACCGGATGGCGATGATCGAAGCGAATCTTCCGATCGATGAGTCACTGGTTGAGTTTCAGGACTTTTCGCCGCCCGGCGGACGTCTCGCGTTGCAGCGGGTGTTCGAACGTGCACAAGGGGTCACGGCGGTCTACGCCGGTGGCGACTACCTCGCGATTGGCGCCTACGAAGCCGCACACGACCTGGGGCTTTGCGTTCCGGAGGACCTGAGCGTCGTCGGCTTCGACAACATTGAGCCGGTCAAGTATTTACGGCCGGGCCTGACGACGATCGGCATTGACTTGCGTGCTATTGGCGCGCGTGCCGTGGACCGTGTGCTTCAACTGATCAAACGGCCGCAGCCACTTGTTCACCTTCGTGTTCCCGGCAAGCTCGTGGTGCGGGGCTCTGTAATGACCAAGGATGAGCATGATTCCTGATATCCAAGCGAAGCCAACGTCAACCATGATGATCGATCTCTCGGGAGATTGGTCCCTTTCCAGCAGCGACGGCAAGCATCGGCTCAAAGGCCAGGTGCCCGGCTGTGCGTACACGGACCTGGAGCGTGCCGGGCGAATCCCCGATCCGACGTACCGCATGAACGAGCATGTCGTGCAGTGGGTTGGCCACACCGAGTGGGTGTACGAGCGCGCATTTGACGTGGACGCTTCGTGGCTTGACTTGGAACGCGTGCTTCTGGATTGCGAGGGGCTCGATACGTTTGCCGAAGTTCTCGTGAATGGTCAAGCGGTCGGCGTGGCGGACAACATGTTCCGCCGTTGGCGATTCGAGGTACGTGACGCGTTGGTCGAGGGCACCAACACGATTCGGATCAAGTTCGACTCGTCGATCCGCCGTGGCCTTGAGAAGATCGAAGCCTCGCCCATCCCCCATGTGTTCTGGGACCTGCCCGACGCCAAGGCCCGTGGGTGGGTGCGTAAGCAGCAGTCCCAGTTTGGTTGGGATTGGGGGCCGATGATGGTCACCGCCGGCATCCACGCGCCCATCCGCTTGGTATCAGGCGATGGGCCGAGCCTCGATTGGGTTTCGATCCGCCAGCATCACGAACAAGGCAGGGTCGTCCTCGCTGTTTCTGCGCCGGCGTCTTCGGAGACGGCCGGCCTGCTCGCGGCGACGGTGCGCCTCGAACGCGAGGGCAAACAGGTGGCCATCCAGGACGCCCACTTGCGGGGTGGTTCCGTGTACGCCGAGCTCACGGTGGATGCCCCGGAGCTGTGGTGGCCTGCGGGCATGGGCGAACAGTCGCTGTACGACGTGACGATCGAGATCGCTGACGCGTCGGGTGAAACGTTGGCGTCCGCGTCGCGCAGGATCGGGCTGCGAACATTCGAGCTGATCCGTGAAGCCGACGAATGGGGCGAATCATTTGCGTTCAGCGTCAACGGCCGAAGGTTCTTTGCCAAGGGTGCGAACTGGGTGCCCGGCGACGTGGTCCCTGCCCGAACCCCCGTTGGGCGAGTGCGTCGACTGCTCGAAGATGCGGTCAACGCCAACATGAACATGATCCGGGTGTGGGGCGGCGGGCTTTACGAGTCGGAAGCGTTTTACGACCACTGCGATGAGTTGGGGCTCTGCGTCTGGCAGGATTTCATGTTCGCCTGCGCTGCGTACCCGGCCCGCGACCCCGAGTTTGTCGAGAACGTCCGCCAAGAAGCGATCCAGGCGACGCAGCGATTGCAGCACCGTGCTTGCGTGTGCCTGTGGTGCGGAAACAATGAGTTGGAATGGCTGAACATCGCCGATGAGCCCGGCGACGGCCGGATGTCATGGGAGGAATATCTGCCGCTGTTTGACGGCATCCTGGCAGATGTCTGTGCCGAGCACGCGCCCGATACGGCGTATTGGCCATGCAGTCCGCACAAGACGATCGGCGACCGCGCTGACGTCATGGATGAACGCAGCGGCGACAACCACGTGTGGGGCGTGTGGCACGAGGGGAAAGACATCGACTGGTACCGAAGCACCGCGCCGCGTTTCGCCAGTGAGTTCGGGTTCCAAGGTTTCCCCGAGCCGCGGTCGATGGCGTCGGTGATCGAACTGGATCGTGGCGACGGCAACCTGTGTTCCGAAGCCGTCGATCACCGCCAGCGAGCCGGGGCTGGCACGGGGCGGATCCTGCATGACATGTCGCGCTGGTTCCGGATGCCGCGTGATTTCGAGCAGACGCTTTGGCTCACGCAGATTTTGCAGGCCCATTGCGTCCAGACTGCCGTGGAGCACTGGCGACGCTGCGCGCCGCGGACCATGGGCGCGCTGTATTGGCAGCTCAACGATGTGTGGACCGGCCCGAGCTGGTCGTCGATCGACGTCAACGGTCGGTGGAAAGCCCTGCATTACGCCGCGAAACGATTCTTCGCGCCCCGGTTGCTTTCTGTGGTTGCCGGGGACAACGGCATGCTTGAGGCTTACCTCACGCATGAAGAGCAGGAAATGTTGTCCGGTGTTCTGCGCTGGACGGCCACCACGCTGGACGGAGCGATCTTGGAACAGGGCGAAGCGCCGATCGCAACGAAAGGCTTGACCCCAGGCCCAGCGCATTGGATCAACGTGTCCGGGCCTATGGCCGAACATGGCAAAGGCAATTTGGTCGTCTGGTTCGAGTTCACCCCGCGCGATCAAGGCGAGATGCTCACGGCCTCGGCCTTCTTGGCACGCCCCAAGCACCTGAAACTGGAAGCGCCGAACCTCCGTGTGGTTGGTTGCGAGCCTGACAATTCGGAGGCGGGCCGATTCACGGTCCGTATCGAGGCCGAACGTTGTGCGGCCTGGGTGTGGCTGAGTCACGACGAGGTCGATCTGCGTTGCGGCGACAACTTCGTGCATATCCGCCCGGGCGTGGCGTGGACCGTATCGGTCAAGCCCACCGAGCCGATGGATGCAAACGCGCTTCAGCGGGGCCTCCGCGTGCAGAGCCTCGTCGATACGTTTGGAGCGGATTGACGAACGATCAGTCGGTCGGTTTGAGTTCGATGTCGACGGGCTGATCGAGTGTGTGATGGATCCAAATCACCGTGCGCCCGTGTTCGGAATCCACCTCGTATTGGCCCGGGTCCAGCGCGATGCCGCCGATCGTGACTCCCAGCGCGGGCTTGGGCGTCCACCCATCAATCACCAGCACGGGATTGATCCACAGCGATTCGGGCGTGAACTTCAGGCGCAACGGTTCACGGTTTGACGAGGACGTGTTGCGGACGCGGATGGCTCTTTCGTAGAAGTCGTTGCCCACCGATTCGAAGCCATCGGTGATGACCTCCACGCGGCCGGGGTTGATCCACGAGCGTACGCGGTCCTGGATCGGCTTGGCGTCTTCGCCGCCTAGGCCGACGAGCATCGCGTAGGTGCGTTGCTTCGGGCCGACGGGCCACTCAAAGCCGCCGGGCCCGCTTAGGATGGCGATCAGTGGGTGGTGTCGCGGTTCGCGGAGGGCCGTAGCGCCGATCCAGCTGCGCGAGTCGTAGGGCTGCTTCATGATCGGCCAGTGCGAGAAGCCGCCAAAATCTCGACGCCCGGTCTTGGGATCGGTGAAGTCGTCGTCGCCGGGCCGGGCGTTGAGTTCCCAGTCGCTGCCGTACTGGATCGGCAAGACCGGGGCGGTGGACGCGCGGGCCGACTCGTCTTGAGCAAACGCGATGTACGGGCTCGCCAGCCCGCCCTGAAACCTGCTTTGCAGGATGACGGCCGGCCATTCCTCCGCCCGATGCTTCCAGGCGTTGCCCGTGGGCTGGCTGAAGGCCCACGTGTAGTCGTGCCGTGTGGTGTCGAGGTCGAACACCGAAAGAGCTTGCGGCGGAAGGAACTCATGGGTGCGTTGCCCGCCGGCGAAGATCGCGATCAGTTCGCCCAGTTCGTGGCCCCATTTGTGGTGCGTTTCGTGTTCCTCCAGCGGCGGCCGATACGTCACCTTCCGTACGCCCACGCCGTCGGGATAGAAGGTGAAGGTTTCGCGGACGGTGGGACGGATCGTCGGATGGTTGTTCCACCAGGCGTAGTCGCTGGTAATCAGGGTGTAGTCCCATTGCACGACGACGCGGGCGGCATTGGCCTCGACGATGTGGGCTCGGGTCCAACGCAGGAGATGGTCGGACATGGGCTCGTTGCAGCCGACCGTGTCGCCGCCCCAGATTTCGACGAACTCGTATGTGAGCGCGACACGGTCGTTGAGGTGCCACCACGGGATGTAGTTCGCCTCGGACCAGAAGACGAACTTGGCGTCGGGGCGGTCCGCGCGCTGGTCGAAGTTGATGACCACCGCGTCGCCGTGATAGCCGCCCCATGTGTAGCCGCGCCGCTTAGCGCCGAACGGTTCTGCCGAATCGTCGACGTCTTCCAGCGGCATTGGGCGAGACTCTGGCGTGTGAAACGACACCGGATCGCCGTCGGAGCCACCCGCCGCAAATACACCCAGGAAGTAGCTGGCCCCTTCACGATCCGAGGTGGTCGGCAGCTCCGACCAGCCCTGCGTCATCTGCCCATCGACGACACGGTGATCGGCGAATTGCAGGTGGATCAAGCCACCGACCGTGTTGCGCAGCACCCGCAAGCGGGGCGTATCGTCTCGCAGGACGATCACGCCCTCCGCGAGCAGCTCCCGCAGCGGATCGACCGCCGCACCGTTCTGGATCTCCTGAAGATACGGCGAGGAAATCCGCAGCGGCTGGCCGTCACGCATGCCTCTCACCCGAACCGCGCGTCGGCCCTTGTGCTCGAACCGCTCAATCACCACCCAATTTCCGGGGTCGGGCTGGCCGTCTCGGCTTTCGACCAGAATCAGGCCTGCGGGCCGACCCGTGAAGGATTCCAGCCCGATCGACACGTCGAACTGCCCGTGAAATGGCGTGCGCATCAGCGCGGCTTCAAGCGTCCCGTGCTCGCCGCCTCCGAGCCGCAGACGGCCGTCGTCAAACAACCAGTCCGCCTCCAGCAGGCCGCGCTGAGGGCTCCATCCGATCAAGTCACTTGCGGACCAGGGCAGCGGGTCGGCTTGCGGCGGGCTTGCGGCGGCACAATGCGATCCCGTCACAACCATCAAAAGGACCATGGCGAGGCAGGACAAACGATCGGAGTGACGCATGGGGAGGATTCTTGCTGAAAGGAGGGGCGAAGCACGGGGCGCTTGACAGCGTGAACTAAAATTCTACTATATCGATTTATGCACCCGATTTCAAGCCACTCCTGTGGGCTTTCTCTGTCGTGACGGTTCGTGCCAAGCATCCTGGTGTCAGCGAAGCGTTTGAGCGCTTCTTTGGCGTCGCGCTTTTGTTGGTGTTGTTGTTCCCGCTGGGGGGCTGTGGCCAGGCGGACACCGCGCGGACGCCCGACGGCCGGCTGATCGTGACGTATTGGGAGAAGTGGACGGGGTTTGAGGGCGACGCGATTCAGGGCGTGATCGACGACTTCAATGCGACGCAGGACGCGATTTTCGTTCGTCGGCTCACGGTGAGCCAGATCGAGCAGAAGGTGCTGCTGGCCACCGCGGGCGGCAACCCGCCCGACTTGGCGGGGCTTTGGGATCACAACGTCGCCTCTTACGCCGAGCGAGGCGCACTGACGCCGCTGGATCGTCGCTTGGCGGAGGCCGGGATCGATGCGTCGCACTACCTTCCTGCGTTGTGGGACATCTGCGAGCACCGCGGTTATGTATGGGCCCTGCCCACGACGCCTGCGACCACGGCGCTTCATTGGAACAAAGCCTTGTTTCGCGGCGCGGGACTGGACCCTGATCGGCCCCCGCAGACGTTGGCTGAGCTGGACGCGATGGCCGAGCGGCTGACGTTCGTGGAACTCGAGCGCGACGGCCAAGTCGTGCAGCGGTACTACTCCGAGCTGACCGAGCAGGAGAAGCAGGCCAAGGCGTTCCGGTTGCTGCGGGTCGGCTTCAGCCCCGACGAGCCCGGCTGGTGGAAGCACCAGTGGGGCGAGTGGTTCGGGGCGGAACTGTGGGATCAAGAGGCCAGGATCACCTCGGACCACCCCGCCAACGTGGAAGCGATGCGTTGGTTCGGAAGCTATACGCAGAAGTACGGCACCAAGAACTTCCAGCGTTTCGGCGAATCCTTCGGCGAATTCGCGTCGCCTCAGAACCCGTTCCTGGACGGCCGGATCGCGATGGTGCTGCAGGGTGTCTGGATGTTCAATTTCATCGACCAGTACGCGCCGACCTTGGAGTGGGGCGCGACCCCGTTTCCCTCCGCCGACCCGTCGCTGCCCGCCGACATCAGCATTGTCAGCTGCGACGTGATTGTCATCCCCCGTGGCGCCAAGAACGTTGACGCGGCCTTCGAGTTCCTGAAGTATCTCGCGCGGCCCGAGGTGATCGAGAAGCTCTGCCTCGAGCATCGCAAGTTCAGCCCGCTCGCCCGCCACACCGAGTCATTCCTGGCGAGGCACCCGAATCCGGCCATCGACGTCTTCATCGACTTGGCCAACGCTCCCGCCGCCCGCACCATCCCGCAGCTATCGATCTGGCTGGAGTACCGTGCCGAACTCGACGTCGCCGCCGACCGAGTCTTTGACGGGTTGGCCAGCCCGGAAGATGCACTCGCCCACGCGCGCCAGCGGATGCAATGGAAATTGGATCGCGAGTTGGAACGCTGGAACCTCACGAAGGACCGCCGAATGAAGGCGTGGTCGCAGCAGTGACACGTCAAACCCGACGAAACCTGGGCATGGGACTGCTGTTCATCAGCCCGTGGATCGTGGGCTTCCTGGTGTTCGGGCTGTATCCCATCGTGATGGCGTTGTGCTACTCGCTGACCGACTATGACGTGCTGCGCGAACCGGTCTGGGTCGGAAGCATGAATTACCTGGACATGCTCAAGGACGCGGTGTTCTGGAAGGCGCTCTACAACACCGCGGTCTACACCGTGTTTGCCGTACCCCTGACGCTGTTGCTGTCGCTGGTGGTGGCGGTGTTGCTGAACCGGCCGATCGCCGGGCGGTCCATCTTCCGAACCTGCTTTTACATCCCGGCCATCGTGCCGCTGGTCGCGGTCGGGATGATCTGGATATGGCTGTTCAACGGCGACCTGGGGCTGATCAATTTCAGCCTGGGGCTGATCGGGATCGAAGGTCCGCAGTGGACGGGAGACCCCACGTGGACCAAGCCGATGCTGATCCTTTCGTCGGTGTGGCAGATCGGCGGTTCGATGGTGCTGTTGCTGGCCGGCCTGCAGGACGTGCCCCGCTCGCTCTACGAATCGGCCGACCTGGACGGCGCCGGCCCGACGCGGCAGTTCTGGCACATCACGGTGCCGGTGGTGTCGCCGGTGCTCTACTTCAACCTGATCATGGGCATCATCGGCGGGATGCAGGAATTCGTGAAGCCGTTCGTCATGCTGCCGGACGGCGGTCCCGATCGGTCGGCGTTGTTCTTCGCGGTCTACATCTATCAAAACGCCTTCAACTACAGCAACATGGGCTACGCCTGCGCGATGGCGGTCGTCCTGTTCCTCATCGTGTTGATCTTGACCTGGTTGGCCAACCGCATGGTCAGCCGGCACGTGTACTACTCGGGAGATTGAATGCGACGCGGCGCGATCCAATCGACGCGGTTCGTTCTTCTGTCCGTCGGGGCGGCGGTGTTCGTGCTGCCGTTGGCGTGGATGTTCGTCACGGCGATCAAGCCGGTCGACCAGACGATGACGATGCCCCCGTCGTGGGTGCCGGTCGCGTGGACGTTGCACGAGGACGGCGAAGCCCGCGAGCCGCACATCGACCCCAACCTCTACGCACAAGCGATCACGCGGGGCGACGCGACGGTGCTTGCAAACTTCGCGTTCCAGTGGGGCGTGACGCGAGACGGCGTGTTTGTTCCCGTGGATGTGCCACCGGCCGGAGCGAGAGCATCGTCCGACGTCACGGCGCGGGCGCATTGGCGTAGCGCGGATCACGACGGCCAGCCCGTACGCATCATGAGCCCCATGCAAACGGCAGACGATTCGGAACCCCTGCGCATTTATGTCTTCCCCGAAATCGGGTTCGAGTTTCCCGCCACCGTTCTTCGCGACCGCCTCGCGCTCCACTTCGACACCACCGACCGCGATGTGAAACGTTCCTTCAGCGTGGACGTGCCGATCGATCTCGACCAGCACGTGCTTGAAAAACGCCACGTGGCGTGGGACGACCGCAGCCGTCTCGCGTTTGTCCACACCGAGGCCCGGCCCGTACCCACCGCAGCGCTGAACCGGCACGTCGGTCCGCGCTGGAACAACTTCGGTGACGCCGTGGTCCGCATGGAACGGTTCCCCCGATACCTCATGAACACGCTGCTGCTGTGCTTCCTGACGGTCGTGGGCACCACCGCGTCCAGTGCGATGGTCGCGTACGGCTTCTCGCGGATCGACTGGCCCGGACGCGAGACAGTGTTCCTGGTGGTTCTGGCGACGATGATGATCCCATTTCCGGTCATCATGGTCCCGCTGTACGCGCTGTTCCGCGACTTCGGTTGGATCGGGACGCTTCGGCCGTTGTGGGTGCCCGCCTTCTTCGCCTCGGCATTCAACATCTTTCTGCTACGCCAATTCTTCCGGACAATCCCGCTCGAATTGTCAGAAGCCGCACGCATCGACGGGTGCAGCGAACTCCGCATCTTCCTGCAGATCATCGTGCCGCTTGCCAAGCCCGCGCTGGTCGTGGTGGCGATCTTCCAGTTCCTGGCGACCTGGAACGACTTCCTCGGCCCGCTGATCTTCCTCACCGATCAGAACGATTTCACCCTCGCCCTCGGATTGCAGTTCTTCCAAAGCCAACACGGCGGTACGCCCTGGCACCTGTTGATGGCGGCAAGCGGCTTGATCGTCGCCCCGGTAATCGCACTGTTCTTCTTCGCCCAACGCACCTTCGTGGAAGGCGTCGCGACATCGGGACTGAAAGGTTGACAACGCCACAGAAACCAGACCACACAGCACCTCACCGCACCGCACGACCCACGGGAAAACCTCCAACTCTTCGACATGCTCCTTTCTCACGACCAAGCAGCCCACCAGCGCCGAACACACCAACAACGGGCGAACAATACGCAGCCCGATCCCTAAACAAGGCAGCTTTCCACCACATCAACTAAAAGTTTAGTAGAAAATCCACAAAAATCACTTGACTCCGAATCGCGTGATGATAGACTACTGGCCGTCGCCGTCGTGCGGACATCTCTCTGCATCGCATTCATCTGATTGGAACGTCGTGATGAAGACTCGCAAGCCTGGTATCGTCAGAGCAAGCATCAAGGTCACAAAGGCTGGCTTTACTCTCATTGAGCTGTTGGTCGTGATCTCGATCATCGCCGTGTTGGTGGGAATTCTGCTCCCCGCCCTTTCTGCAGCCCGCCATGCTGGCCGCAATGCTGTTTGCATGAGCAATCTTCGGCAAATCTCGATAGCGCATATTGCGTACCAAAGTGATTACAAAACTCACTTTGCGATTGCCAGGGAGCGTGATAACACGTACTGGTCCTTCGACGGCCAGAATCTTCTCGCCAATCAGGGCGTTCCCTATCTTGTAGACCTCTTGATTCCCTACATCGGCGGCAGTGAAGGTAATGGCGACTTTTCCGCTGTATTTCGATGCCCTTCGCTTTTAGCAGGCTACGGAAATGAAGCTGAGCTTGGGTCTCTACCCAATCAGCATCACTATACCGCAAATGCCACGATGACTATGGATTACCCGAAGATCCATAGCGGCGTCTTGGCGAGCCGGAATGATCTCGCAGCGCTACAGACATCGGAGGCGTTGTTTCATGCCGACTATGTCTGGGCGAGCTGGCTGGCTGGCGGAAATCAGCCACAGGATGAAAAGGAGAAATTCCCCCATCTTTTGGCTGGCAACGCCTTGAACCGGGCTAGTATCGACGCCCACGTAGAGTCGGTGTCATTGGAAGATTTTCGGGCGGAGAACGAAGATCCCTTTCGCGACAGGCCGTGGAATGGCATACCGTTTGCGGACCTCAATACATTTATTGTAAAGGGATGGAAGTCCTATTGATTCGCCTCTCTCGGGACACCTGAGGTTGTGTCCGCCGTATGGGTTGGGTATCTCGGTATTTCACGCATTAAATTCTAAATGCGAGTGCTTGTGGCACTGGTTTTGTTGGAGAGTCTGTCACTACTTTAGGAGGCTTTATCATGAAGACTGCTGGGAAAACAATTTTTCGCTCGGTGGCTGTTGTTGTGGCTGGAACTTTTGTCCTCAGTGCTCAAACAGTCTTAGCGTCCCCGATAGGCGACGGGGCGATCAACGTCGGTGAATATAGCTACGCTGTTTCGGGGCAGGGCGGAAGTTTTAACGGAGCGTTTGGCTCCGGAGCGACACTGAGTCTGGATTCATCCGCGACTTCGTTGTTTATCGGCCTGGAGCTGGGCGGCCTGATCCTTAACGGTGACGTCGGCGTCATCTATCTCGACACCACCACGGGCGGCCTCACTTCAACCACTCAATTGAGTGGAAACGGAAACGAAAACGAGAATGTCATCGCTGGCGACAACGGCGGCAACGTATCCGAGCTGACTTTCGGCTCGGGGTTCACGCCGGACTTTGCCCTGACCTTCCAGGACACGACTGTTGACGGGGCTGACGCGGTCTTTGTTGGCCTCTACAGCATCGATCCCACGGCGACGCCTCCCGCTGGATTCAGCCTCCCCATTGCTGGATTTGTCGATGGCGTCAATCTGTTCAACACGGAAACGACCGGAGATGTCAACACTTTCGAACTTGGGCTGGTGACTTCAATCAGCCAGAGTGTCGACCTCTTGACCCACGAAATTGAAATCTCGCTTGCTTCTCTTGGCCTTACCGTCGGCGACACGCTCGGCTTTGTCGGTACGCTTTCCAGCCCCGGCCTTTACCGATCTAACGAGTTTTTTGGACTTTCTGCGGGCACGGTCGCCGCGATCAATAATGACGGCTTCTCTAACGTTGCCAACAACCCATTCACCATCCCCGATGGGGAAAACGGTGCGTATACGATTGTGCCCGAACCGACTTCGCTGGTCTTGGCCAGCATGGGTGCGATGTGCATCGCCGCGCGTCGGCGTAAGTGACTCTGACGTTTCGGCGAGTACCGGTTTTTTCGGCTTGTGACCGGAACGCTATATGACGGTGTCGAGCCGCTTGATTCGCGGTTCGATGCCTTAGGGGTGTGGCCCACAGCCACTTCCATCCGAGGCAGGTGTAGTCCTTCACGTCCTGCGCGCGGTTGAAAATAGAGGCGGGAAGGCTCGTGGGGTGCGGGTTCACAGCAAGTCTGCGAGGGTGCGGTGCTCGGCGGATTCGGATTCGCAGCGGTCCAGCGACGCGAGGCCGACGTTGACGGGTTCGACGTCGGGTCGGCCGAGCGTGCGGGCGGTGGCGAGCAGGTCGGGCAGGGCGATGGTTTCGGGGGCGCGGTGCAGGGCGAAATGCGGGTGGGTCGGATCGTCGTCGTCGGTGAAGGGCTGGCCGGCGGGATCAACGCGGTGGAGGTGGCCGTGTTTGACCAGCGCGTCGAGCAGGGACTCGGCGGCGTGGGTGGGTAGTTGAAAATGTTGGGCGACGTGCGTGGCGGTGAGCGGCTTGCCGTCGCGGAAGGCGTGCGCGAAGCGGGCGAGCACGGGGATGATCAGGCGCGGGTCGAGCACGCGCAGGCGGTTGGCGTCGGGGTCGGCCTTGGCTTGCTGTTGGCGCTTGCGTCGTTGGGCGGGGTCGGGCGCGAACTGGATGATCGACGCGACCTCCAGGCCGAACAGCACGATCTGCCAGATGATCCAAAGCAGCAGGAGGAACAGCGGCAGCAGCGCGAGCGCGCCGTAGAGGCTGGTGGACGCGGTCTGGCTGACGTAGAGCGAGAAGGCTTCGACGGCCACGCCCAGCGCGAGCGCCGCGACGAACGAGCCGATGGCCGCCGGCCGGACGCGGATCGTGGCGTTGGGCAGCAGCAGATACACCAACAGCAACACCACCCAGGTCGTCAGCAGCGGCGACAGGAACACGAACGGCCCGGCGAGCCAACTGCCCAGCGGGCCACTGGTGGAGACGATGCCGATGAAGCGGTTCTGCGCCCACTGCCCGGCGAGCAGCACGACCGGCGCGAGCGTGAGTGTCGTGTAGTACAGCGGGAAGCGCAGGAACCACGGCCGGTTTTCTTCGGCGCGAAGGATGCGGTTGAAGGACGATTCAACGGTGGCGAGCAGGGCGGTGGCGCCGTAGATGAAGATGAGCACGCCGACGACGCCGATGGACCCGAAGTTGACCTGCTGGAGCTGGTCGAGCCAGGTGGCGAGTTGTTCGTCGAGTTTTTCGGCGGTGCTGGCGTATTGCTCCTTGCGTTGCTGGACGAGTTGCTGGGTGGGCGAGAGCGGACCGACGGCGGGGAACTCGTCGGGGTCGGTGCTGCCGGTGCTGGGCGTGGCGCTGGGGTCGACGCCCCGGGGCGTGTCGAGCCACTGGAGCACCCAGCCGACGGTCTGGTCCTTGAGGTCGTCGAGTTGTTCGCTGGAGACGAACGCGCTGGCGACGACGAGCGTGAGCACGAGCGTGGGCAGCAGGGAGAACAGCGTGTGGTAGGTGAGCGCGGCGGCCATCTGCGAAGCGCGGTCCTGCTGGAGCTTCTGCACGGCGAAGCGGATGAGCTCGATGGCGTAGAGCAGGCCGCGCTGCGAGCGCGGTAAATCCTCGTTGTCCGCGTCGGTGAGGTTGCGGAAGGTTTGCTGGAGTTGGCGTAGGCGTTGCGGGAGGCGCATGGGATCGCGGGGTTGGATGCTGGAGCGTACGGGGGTTATCGACGGGCGCGGCGCGGAAGTACGGCGGGGCGGGGTGTTTTCGGACGTTGGGTCCGACGCCTGCGGGATCAATCGGTGGGTTTTGCGAGGGGTTGCTGGCGGTGTCGGCGTTGCCAATGAAGGTGGCTGGCGCGGAGGGCGTCGGCGAGGCAGCGGCGGAGATCGTCGAGGCGGGCGTCGCGCGCGGCGGGACGGACGACGACGACCACGTCGTAGCCGACGCACGCCCGGTTCGCGTCGCACGTGGCGTAGGCGGGGTGCGCAGCGCGGTCGAGGCGGAAGGCTTCGCGGAGTCGGCGTTTGACGCGGTTGCGTTCGTGGGCCTTGCCGACCTTGCGGGAGACGGACAGCCCGAGTCGGTGGAAGCCCAGGCCGTTGGGCCGAGTGAGCACGCTCAGAGGCCCGGCGTTTTTGCGCATCTGTGCGTCGAACACGGCGGCGAAGGCGCGCTTGCCCGAGAGTCGGGAGGCGCGGCCGAAGGCGACGCGGTGTTTGCGCGGCGGCGGGTTCGGCATGTCGGGTTCGGGGCCGGTCACGGGCTCACGATACGGCAGCGGCCGGCGTGGCCGTGGCGTGCGCCGCGTCGGGTGCGGCCGTGGCGTTGCCGCCGTCAGTATTTCACGCGGAAGGCGTTGAGCGCCTTGGGGTCGCCCAGCGTGCCGGAGCACGGCTGGTCTTCGATCGTCTGGTCGCGGAAGTGTCGGCCGAGTTCGATCTCGATCGCTTCGAGGAACAGCCGCACCTGCTCGGGCTCGCCTTCGACGACGACGCACACCCGGCCGTCGGGCAGGTTCTCGGCCGTGCCCGCCACGTCGAAGCCGCGCGCGATCGCGGCGGTGGTGGCGCGGAAGCCCACGCCCTGCACCCGGCCGGTGTAATGCGCGGTCTTGCGAATCATGAGCAAATCCTAGTGAATCCGAGTCAATCCCGGGTTCAGGCCGTCAGCGACGCATACTCCTCGTCGGCGATATCGAAGTTCGCGTGAACGTGCTGCACGTCGTCGTGGTCCTCCAGATCGTCCACGAAACGCAGCAGTTTCTCCGCGTCCTTGCCGCTGCACGCCACCGTGTTGAGCGCGATCATCACCAGCCCGGACTGCGCCGGGTCCCAGCCCCGGCCCGAGAGCGCCTGCCTCACACCGTGGTACGCGTCCACCGGCGTGACGATCCGCCAAAGCTTTCCGTCCTCGCCGTCGGTCTCTTCGATGTCCTCGGCCCCCGCGTCCAAGGCCGCTTCCATCAGCGCATCTTCCCCGACGATGGCCCGATCCAGGAACAACTCGCCCTTGCGTTCAAAATTGAACGCCACTGCGCCCGACGCGCCCAGGTTGCCCCCGAACTTTTCGAACAGCTTGCGCATCTCCGAGGCGGTGCGGTTGCGGTTGTCGGTGAGGATCTCCAGCATGATCGCCACGCCGCCCGGGCCGTAGCCCTCGTAGACGATCTCTTCGTAGTCGCTGCCATCGCCGCCGCCCGCGCCTTTTTCAATGGCCTTGGCGATCGTGTCCTTGGGCATGTTCGCGGCCTTGGCCTCATCGATGGCGTAGCGCAGCGCCAGGTTCGCGTCCGGGTCGCCCCCGCCGTGCTTGGCGGCCACGATGATCGCCCGGCTGCACTTGCTCCAGATCTTGGAACGCTTGCTGTCCTGCCGCGCCTTGCGGTGCTTGATGTTCGCCCATTTGCTGTGGCCGGCCATTGAATCGGGGTCCGGGGTTCGGGGATCAGGGATCGGAAAGAGTCAGATTGTAAACACCCAAGCCCGCGGACACCGTCCGCGGGTTGCCCGTAAAATGCCGCCATGCAGGACGCGCAAAACACCCCAAAATCCGGGAATGCCCGCCCCTTCGTCCACCTCCACCTGCACAGCCAGTACTCCCTGCTCGACGGCGGCAACCGGCTCGACCGTCTGATCAAGCGCGTCAAGCAACTCGGCATGCCCGCGGTCGCCGTCACCGACCACGGCAACCTCTTCGGCGCCGCCGAGTTCTACAAGCTCGCCAAGGACGCCGGCGTCAAGCCCATCCTGGGCATCGAGGCCTACGTCGCCCCCGATCTCAACGGCAAACCCTCCGACCGCACCTTCCGCGAATACACCGGCATCTCCGACGGCGGGTTCCACCTGGTCCTCCTCGCCGAAAACCAGCAGGGCTGGGCCAACCTGCTCAAGCTCAGCTCCGACGCGTTCCTCCACGGCTTCTACTTCAAGCCGCGCATGGACAAGACCACGCTCCGCCAATGGTCCGACGGCCTCGTCGCCATCAACGGCCACCTCGGCAGCTCCATCGCCTATCACCTCGTCAAGTACCACCAGACCAAAGACCCCACCCACTGGAAACACGCCGTCGCCGAAGCCAAGTGGCATCGAGAAACGTTCGGTGAGAATGAAAACGGCGAGCCGCGCTTTTTTCTGGAACTCCAGCACCACGGCGAACAACTCCAACGCGACCTCAACCCGCTGACCGCGAAGCTCGCGAAAGAGCTCGACATCCCGCTCGTCGCCGACAACGATGCGCACTTCCTCACGGCCGACGACTGGGACGCCCACGACACGCTCTGCTGCATCAGTATGGGCAAGGTCAAGTCCGACCCGTCGCGGATCCACTACGCCAAGGACCTCTACGTCAAGACGCAGGACGAGATGTGGGCCCACTTCGGCGACACGCACCCCGAAGCCCTGCTCAACACTCAGCGCATCGCCGACCGATGCAACGTCGCCATCGACTTCAGCGCCAACCACGCGCCGGTCGTCCGCATCGAAACCGACCTGCCCGGCCTGCCGACCGACGCCGACGAAGCGCTCCGGATCGTCCACGATTTCAAGTGCAAACACCCCGTCGGCACCACCGCGTGGTACCAGGAGTTCTGCGCCGCTATCCGCGTCGAGCCGTTCAACAGCGAAACCGACACCGACTCGCCGCAAGACCTCAAGACCCAGTGCGACGGCGCGCTCCGACTGCTCACCGAAGCGGGCATGATCTGGCGGTACGGCGTCGACGGCGTCGACGACGTCCGCCGCGCCCGACTCGAGCGCGAGCTTCAGGTGTTGCGCGACAAGCTCATCAGCGCCTACTTCATGATCGTCTGGGACTTCGTCAACGAAGCCCGAAGGCGCGACATCCCCGTGCTCGCGCGTGGCTCGGGCGTGGGCACCATGACCGGCTACGTGCTCGCGCTGTCCAACGCCTGCCCGGTGGAGTACGGCCTGCTGTTCGAACGCTTCACCGACCCCGACCGAAGCGAATACCCCGACATCGACATCGACATGTGCCAGGACGGCCGGGCCGACATCCTCCGCTACGTCCGCGAGAAATACGGCCACGTCGCCCAGATCATCACCTTCGGCACGATGAAGGCCCGCGCCGCCGTGCGCGACGTCGGCCGGGTCATGGACGTGTCGCTCGGCGACGTCGACCGGGTCTGCAAGCTCATCGGCGACGGCCTGAAGACCACGCTCGAATCCGCGTGGGACTCCACCGCCGACCTGCGCGACGCCATCGACGCCTCCCCGCACCTGCGCGCGGTGTACGACACCGCCCGACGCCTCGAAGGCAACGCGCGACACGCCGGCGTCCACGCCGCCGGCGTCATCGTCGCCACCCAACCCCTGGACAACATCGTCCCGCTCTACAAGCCCGCCGGCGGCAGCTCCGGCAGCGGCGGCGACGACGTGATCTGCACCCAGTGGGACGGGCCGACCTGCGAGAAAGTGGGCCTGCTCAAGATGGACTTCCTGGGCCTGCGCACCCTCTCCATCATCGAACGCGCGAAGCTGCTGGTGCGGAAATCGCTCAACACCGAGACAATCACCAAGGCGGTGGCCCGCGAGGGTTCGGGGCCCGGGGATCAGGGTTCGGACGGCGAATCCAAGCCCGATCCCCGAACCCTGATCCCCGAACCCCTCGACCTCGAACGCATCACCTACGACGACCCGCGCGTCTTCCAACTCTTCGCGCGCGGCGAAACCGCCGGCGTGTTCCAGTTCGAATCCGGCGGGATGCGGAACCTGCTGCTGGGCCTCAAGCCCGACCGCCTCGGCGACCTGATCGCGGCCAACGCGCTGTATCGCCCCGGGCCGATGGAACTCATCCCCAACTTCACCAACCGCAAGCACGGCCGCGAAGCCGTCCCCAAGCTTCACGACGTCGTCGATCGCCTCACCGACGAGACCTACGGCATCATGGTCTACCAGGAACAGGTGATGCAGGTCCTCAACGAGCTGGGCGACATCCCGCTCCGGCAGGCCTACGCGATCATCAAAGCCATCAGCAAGAAGAAGATGGATGTCATCGACGCCGCCCGGGCCGACTTCATCAAAGGCTCGGAAAACAAAGGCGTTTCGGGCTCGCAGGCCAACGAGCTGTTCGACCTGATTCTCAAGTTCGCGGGCTACGGCTTCAACAAGAGCCACTCCACGGGCTACGCGATCGTCGCTTACCAGACGGCGTATCTCAAGACGTTCTTCCCGCTGCACTACATGGCCGCGGTGCTGACCTACGAATCCGGCAGCACCGACAAAGTTGTCGAGTACATGGACGAGTGCAAGACCGTGTCACGCCCGGACGGCAAGCGCGGCGTGGAAGTCAGGCCGCCGGATATCAACCTTTCGGACGTCGCGTTCACCGTGGTCTATGCGGATGGCGAGCCGCGCACGCCCAGCACCGGGCACATCCGCTTTGGCCTCAGCGCGGTCAAGGGCGTGGGCGAGAAGGCGATCACCGCCGTCATCGCCGAGCGTGAGGCGCACGGCCCGTTCAAGGGCCTGTACGACTTCTGCGAGCGGGTCGATCTGCGCAGCGTCAATCGCGCGACGATCGAGGCGCTGATCAAGTGCGGCGCGTTCGATTCGTTGTATTCCCTGGAGAAGCGTGCCGCACTGTGCGAGTTGCTCGACGCCGCGATCAAGGCCGGCCAACGCACCGCGTCGGACAAGGCCTCCGGCCAGCTCGGCATGTTCGGCATGGGCCTGCAGACCGAAGAGGCCGCCGCCAGCTCCGCCGCCGAGCCGGACTTACCGGCGGTCGAAGCGTGGAACCAGAAGCAGACGCTCGATTACGAGAAGGAAGTGATGGGCCTGTTCGTGTCCAGCCACCCGCTCCACGACCACGCGCAGACGCTGCAGCGCTTCAGCACGACGACTTTGGCGGACGTGCGCGGGTTGCCCGCCGACCAGCCGATCATCGTCGGCGGGATGCTCTCGCGGGTTCGGCCGACGCTGGTGAAGAACGGGCGCAGCGCAGGCCAGAAGATGGCCATGATTACGTTGGAAGACACTTCCGGGGCGAAGCTCGATGGCGTGTGTTTCTCCGACACGTTCGCGACGTGCTACAACGACCTGCAACTCGACGCGGTGGTGTTCCTGTCGGGCAAGGTCGATCGCCGGCGGGAAGAGCCGAGCATCGTGGTGGATCGTGTGATCCCCGTGCATCGCGCTGCGGCGGAGCTGACGCGCAGCGTGCGTGTGGTGGTGCGGGATCAGGCGGGCCGTGATCTGACGAGCCGCGACCGTGAGGGAGCGGGGCCGGACACGTCGGGCAAGGACCAGCTCGCGCGTTTGCGCGAAGTGCTGCGTCAGAGCGCGATGCGTCCGCCGGCCAGTGGTGGAACATCTGCCGACGTGCTGCTCGAACTGCACCAGCGGGACACCTGCGTCCAGCTGCGGCTGCCGAGCCTGCGGGTGTACGTCGATGAACACCTGCTCAGCCACATCGAAACGGTGATGAACGCGTTGCCTGAGCGAGCGACCAAGTGTGAACTGCTCGGCCCGCCGAAGGTCTCGCGGCGCGCGGCGCTGGACACGTACGGCGAAGTGAAAACGCAGGGCGACCTCGTCTTCGCGATGCACGACGACGGCGGGCAGAGTATTGATCGGTACTGAGGCCTTCGCATGAACAAGTACGAACACGCTGCGGTGCTCCCGCCGATTACCGCGGCCCGAGTGGTCTTTATGCGCCAGCGCGTGTTCGCCGAGCACTGCGCGAATCAACTTGACGACACGCAGTTCTTTGCTGAGTTGGCACCCGGCCTCAACAGCGTCGGCGTCACGATGCAGCATGTGGCGGGGAACCTAATCAGCCGCTGGACCGATTTTCTTGCTGCCGACGGCGAAAAGCCCGATCGCGATCGCGACGCGGAGTTTGCCGGGCCCGGCAATGATTTCACAGAATCACGCCGCACGATCGAAGCACTTTGGTCGCGTGGTTGGGATGCTCTGAGCGAAGCGCTTGACGACGCCGAAGCGGCCGCTCCGGACGCGATTGTCACGATTCGTGACGTGCCGCACTCGATCCCGATGGCGATTGCGCGGCAGATCGATCACTACGGCTACCACGTCGGTCAAATCGCGACGGTGGCCCGCGGTCTGGTCGGCAATCAACAATGGAAATGGTTCACGATCGCCCCCGGAAACAGCGAGGTGTTCAACCGTTCGCTGGGCTACGGTTCCAAATCGAGTTGAGCGTCAAGCCGTCGGTCGCTTGAACACGAACACGACCAAGCGCGTGTGCCCGTTGCTTGCCTGGGTGGCGAAGCTGTTGACGAGTTCCCAGCCTTCGTGGCCCAGGTTGTTTAGGAGCTGGTCCATGTCGGTGGTATCGACGTGTCCGCCGGTGAAGCCGGTGGCCTTGAGGGTTTCGGTGCGGTATTGCCAAGTCATGATCGGGTCTCCGGGAACGGCGGCCACCGGCCGACGCTTTACAGGGCGTCGCGTTCTTCGATCACGCGTTTGCGGTCGTCGTCGTAGACGTACAGCTTGGCGGCATCGGGTTCCGCCTTTTCGCATTTCTTGTGGCTGCCGTCGCAGAAGGGCAGGTTGCGGGAGAGGCCGCAGCCGCAGACCCAGACGGAAGAATCCTGCGGGGGGATTTCGATGGGGCCGGTGGCGTCGAGGCGGATGAGTCGGGGCATGGTTTTTCTGGGTTCGTGCGGTGGGTTCAACGCCAAGACGCCAAGGGGCCATGACGCCAAGGACGGGTCAGGATACGGCGTACTCACTGGCCGGCTATCTGTTTGGCGTCTTGGCCCCTTGGCGTCTTGGCGTTAGGGCTTCTGGAGGATGTCGAACTCGCCTTCGCTGCGGGCGATGATGACAGCGCCGACGGAGTCGCTGAAGATGTTCAGGGCGGTGCGGCACATGTCCAGCGGGCGGTCGAAGACGAACAGCAGGGCCATGCCCGCGAGCAGCGAAGCGCCTTGCGGCAGGCCGCCGGCGGTTCCGGGTGCGGGGAGTTGTTGTTCGACGGCCTGGAGGATGACGGCGATGGCCACCAGCGACGCGGACGGGACGCCGGCGACGCCGATGGAGGTGAGCAGGGCGACGACGACGATCATGAATTGCTGGGACATCGACAGGTCCAGTCCGAAGGCCTGGCAGATGAACATGGCGGCGACGCATTCGTAGAGCGCCGTGCCGTCCATGTTGACGGTGGCGCCGAGCGGGAGCGTGAACGACGCGACTTTGTTGGACACGCCGGCGCGGGTTTCGACGCAGTCGAGGGTGAGCGGCAGGGTGGCGGAGGAGGACGCGGTGCTGAAGGCGGTCATGAGGGCCGGGGCCATCGCGCGGTAGTGGCGGAGGGGGTTGACGCGCGCGACGAACATGAGGATCAGCGGCATGGTGACCAGGAAGTGGATGGCCAGGGCCGCGAGCGCGACGGCGGCGAACTTGGTGACGCCGGTGATGAGTTCGTCGAATCGGCCGTCGGGTTTCAGCTTGGCCCACTGGAGGGCGACGGTGGCGGCCAGGAGGAAGAGCACGCCCAGGGGCGCGAGTTTGAGGACGACGTCGGTGATGTGCAGGGTGAGCCGGTAGACGCCGTCGAAGAAGCGCATGAGCGTGTGTTGCACGTCGTTGCCGGGGTCGTCGGGGAGTCGGGAGAGGAAGAAGCCGACGAACATGGCGACGGTGATGAGTCCGAGGAGTTGGCCGTTGTCGGCGGCGGCGTCGAAGAAGTTTTCCGGGACCATGGCGCGGAAGACGTTGAGGAAGTCGCTTCCGGTTTTTCCGCCGACTTTGGTGGCGACTTCGGCCTGTTCGGAGGCGAAGGCGTCGAGGTTCTGGTTGACGAGGATGCCGCCCCCGGAAGAAGAGCCGTCCGCGTTGGTCGCGGTGCCCGGTGACAAGAGGTTGACCAGCGTGAGGCCGATGAGGATCGCGAGCAGGGAGGTGGCGAGGTAGTAGGTGAGGGTTTTGAGGCCGAGCCGTCCGAAGCCGCCGGTGCGAGCGATGTTGGCGATGGCGATGACGATGGAGGAAAAGACCAGGGGGACGATGATGAGTTTGAGTCCGGCGAGGAAGAGGTCGCCGCCGAGGTCGAGGAGTTGGTAGGCGACGGTGTTCTGGACGACAGCGGCGCCTTGGAGGCCGCGCTGATCGGCGGGGGTGTCGGATGCGATCTGGTTGATGGCGTGTTGCCCGAGCCAGAGTCCCAGCGCGGCGCCGATGAGCAGACCCAGCAGAATCTGCCAGTGCAGCGGCCACGTCCAGGGCAGGGCTGGGTTGGCGGCGCGGGCAGTTTCGGTGGTGTTCGTGGAAGTCATGTTGAAAGGTGCTTCGTCGCGCGTTGATGAAAAGCACGAAAAAATGCGGCGATTTAGGACCGTTATAGTACGGTTCGGGCCGCGTCGGGTGATCTGCGGCGGCGGGCACCCACGTACGGACGGAGCGTTTTGAGGCGGAGTCGCAAACCCATCGTGATCGCTTCGCGACGCAGCGCACTGGCGCGCGTTCAGGCCGAGGCGGTGGGCAACTGGTTGGGTCGGCGTCACGGCGTGGAGGTGAAGTACGTCTGGATCACCAGCGACGGCGACCGCGTGAAGGACCGGCCGCTGTCGGAGGTGGGGGGCAAGGCGTTGTTCACGAAGGCGATTGATGAAGCGCTGCTGCGGCAGGAGGCGGACATCGCGGTGCATTCGCTCAAGGATGTGCCGACGACGATGACGCCGGGGCTGAAGCTGGCGGCGACGCCGTCGCGGGGCCCGGTGGCGGACGTGCTGGTGACGCGGTCGGCGTGGCTGGGGCTGGAGACGCCGGCGGCGTTGCCGGCGGGCGCGGTGGTGGGCACGAGCAGCCCGCGTCGGGCGGCGCAGTTGCGGGCGATGAATGCCACGTTGCGGATCGTGCTGTTGCGGGGCAACGTCGAGACGCGGTTGTCGGCGGTGCGGGGGAAAGATGCGGCGCTGGATGCGACGCTGCTGGCGGCGGCGGGGCTGGAGCGTCTGGGCATCACGGATCATGCGGGCCGGGTGTTGGACGTCGATGCGTGCATGCCGGCCGCGGCGCAGGGGGCGCTGGCGCTGGTGTGCCGGGGCGACGACCACGACAGCCTGACGCGGTGTCTGCCGTTGAATCACCCGGACACGAGCACGGCCGTGACGGCCGAGCGTGCGTTGGTCGCGTTGCTGGGCGCGGATTGCCACTCGCCGATCGCGGCGCTGTGCGAGTTGGTGGACCCGTCGGAGACGGTGGCGAAGCGCAATTCGGATTCGCACTGGTTTCGGTTGCGGGCGAAGGTGGTGTCGCTGGACGGTCGGCGGTTGGCGGCGTTCGACGACAAGAGCAAGACGCGGGACCTGCGGCGGATGGTCAAGCGTGCGGCCGAGGCGCTGCGGGCGCAGGGCGCGGCGGACCTGTTGGCAGAGGCGGGTCGGCGGTCGATGTTCGATGCGCCGCCGGAGGATGGCGCACCTTCGACGATGGCGTCTGAGGCGCGTTAGCGGCGCGGCGAGCTGCGGCGGCAACGGTGTCTGATGCGATCGGCTTCAGGTTGATTCGCCGAGGGTCGGGGCGGCGACGGGTTCGGGGACGATGCGGTTGATGGTGCCGTTCTTTTTGACTTCGACGCCGCGTCCGCCGCGGCCGGTGACGCGGTATTTCGCGGTGCTGACGGTGTCTTCGGAGCCGCGTCCGGTTTCGTAGCGGAGCGGGTCGCGGTCGCTGGTGGAGGCTTTGAAGCCCAGGAGCGTGTCGTCGTCGGCGAGCTTGAGCAGCTGGACGCCTTTGCCCGGGCCGGCGAGGTAGTTCACTTCGTCGGTGCGGCAGACCATCGCGCGGCAGCGCTTGCTGAGCGCGAGGATGGTTTCGTTGCCGTGGACCGGCACGAAGCCGACGATGGCTTGGCCCTTGGCGGGTCGGCCGTACTTACGGCCGGCGCGGGTGGATACCTCGGCGAAGGGCGCGAGCCCGAAGCGCAGGGCGTAGCCGTCGGACGACGCGGCGAAGCCGTGGGTCGTGGGGCACAGCTCGGGTTTCTTTTGGTCCTCGGCAAGGTCTTTGGCGGGGTTGATGCGTTCATCAAAACTCATGACGGCGACGACGCGTTCGCCGTCTTTGAGTTTGAAGAGTTTGTGGATGGGTTCGCCGTGCCCGGTGGACGCGGGGACGTCGATGAAGCGCGCCGTGTAGCAGGTGCCCAGCGACGAGAAGAAGCCCAGCGTGGCGCGGGTCGAGCCGGCCACACACGCGAGCACGGAGTCGCCTTCACGGATGCGCGAGCTCATCGGGTCGGTCATGGACTTCTGACGCTTGATCCAGCCGTCGGTGGTGACGAGGACCGCACAATCCTCGGCGACGATGAAGTCCTCGGCGTTGTACTGCGGCTCGTCGGCGACGTCGGTGGCGCTGGCGATCTGCGTGAGACGCCTGCCGCGCTCCGACTTGCCGAACTCGTCGCGGATGGCTTCGATCTCGGCTTTCACGATGCCCCACCGGCCCGAACCGAAGTCGTCGGACTTGTCGCCCAGCAGCTTTTTGATTTCCTTGACGCGCTTGGTCTTTTCCTTGTGCTCTTCAAGGATCAGGTTGATCTCGAGTTTGGCGAGCTTGTAGAGCTTGAGCTCGAGAATTGCTTCGGTCTGCAACTCGTCGAGCTGCGCGAAGCGCTTCATGATCTTCTGCGCCGCGTCGGCCTTACCGTCCGAGGCGCGGATGATTTTGATGATCTCGTCGAGCGCATCGAACACCAGCGCGAAGCCGTCGAGCAGGTGCAGGCGTTTTTCGAGCGCGGCGAGTTCGTTTTCGAGGCGTTTCGTGACGACTTCGTGGCGGAAATGTAAAAAATGCCAGAGGATGGTCTTGAGGTCGCAGTGCGGCTGGGGTCGGGCAACCTGCGGATTTTCGGTGGGGACCAGGCAGGTGAGGTTGAACGCGATGTTGACCTGCAGCAGCGTGTTTTTGTGCAGGTAGGCGAGGACTTTGGCGTCGTCGGCGTCCTTGCGGAGTTCGAGTTCGATGCGGACGTCGTCGGCGGAGACGTCCCGCACGTCGGTGATCATCGCCATCTTGCGGGAGAGGACGACGTCGGCGATCTGTTCGACGAGGGTGGCCTTGTTCACGCCGTAGGGGATGGCGTCGATGATGAGCGTCTTGCCGGTGCGCGTCGCAGGGCCGGGCCGGGTGGTGCCGCGGAGCTTGACGGAGCCGTGTCCGTTTTTGTAGATCTCGCGGAGTTCTTCGCGGGGGGTGATGAGTTGGCCGGCGGTGGGGAAGTCGGGGCCCTGGATCGCGTCGTTGGCGACGAGTTGGAAGGTTTTGATTTCCGGGTCGGCCAGGAGTTTGAGCAGGGCGTTGCAGACTTCGGCGGGCGCGTGGGGCGGGATGGAGGTGGCCATGCCGACCGCGATACCGGCGCTGCCGTTGATGAGCAGGTTGGGCAGTCGCGCGGGCAGGACGACGGGTTCTTCTTTCGTGCCGTCGTAGTTGGGTCGGTAGGCGACGGTCTGCGACGAGAGGTCTTCGAGCATCGGCGCAGCGGCGGGGGCCTGGCGACATTCGGTGTAGCGCATCGCGGCGGGCGGGGCGCCGTCCATGGAGCCGAAGTTGCCTT
>CAZIXN010000011.1:26641-28729 GCA_964543215.1 uncultured Phycisphaera sp. | reverse complement strand
CCTTCATTTCGACTTCGGTCGCGGCGCCGACGTTGATCTGGGCGACGCCGCCGGCGAGCTTGGCGAGGCGCTCCTGGAGCTTCTCGCGGTCGTAGTCGCTGGTGGTGTTTTCGATCTGGGTGCGGATGCTGTTGATGCGACCCTTGATGTCGGCGGGCGTGCCGGCACCTTCGATGAGGGTGGTGTTGTCCTTGTCCAGCACGATCTTCTTGGCACGGCCCAGGTCGGCGAGCTCGAGCTTTTCGAGGTCGATGCCGAGCTCTTCCATGATGGCGCGGCCGCCGGTGAGGGTGGCGATGTCTTCCATCATGGCCTTACGGCGATCGCCGAAGCCCGGGGCCTTGACGGCCGCGATCTTGAGCACGCCGCGGAGGCGGTTGACCACGAGCGTGGCGAGGGCTTCGCCGTCGATGTCTTCGGCGACGATCAGCAGCGCCCGGCCGGACTCGGCGACCTTGCCCAGAAGCGGGATGAGGTCCTTGGCGGAGCTGATCTTCTTTTCGTGAACCAGGACGTAGGCGTCTTCGAGCACGGCTTCCATGCGGGCGGGGTCGGTGACGAAGTGGGGGCTGAGGAAGCCCTTGTCGAACTGCATGCCTTCGACGAGTTCGACGGTGGTTTCCAGCGAGTTGCCTTCTTCGACGGTGATGACGCCGTCCTTGCCGACCTTGTCCATGGCCTCGGCGATGATCTTGCCGATCTGCTCGTCGTGGTTGGCGGCGCAGGATCCGACCTGAGCGATTTCGGTGGAGGAGGAGACTTTCTTGGAGTCCTTGCGGAGTTGTTCGACGATGGCGGCGATGGCCTTGTCGATGCCGCGCTTGATCTGGTTGGCGTTGGCGCCGGCGGTGATGTTCTTGAGGCCTTCGGCGAAGATGGCTTCGGCGTAGACGGTGGCGGTGGTGGTGCCGTCGCCGGCGTCCTTGGAGGCGCGGGCGGAGACTTCCTTGACCATCTGGGCGCCGATGTTTTCGACGGGGTCTTCGACTTCGATTTCCTTGGCGACGGTCACGCCGTCCTTGGTGACGGTGGGGCTGCCGTAGGACTTCTGGATGACGACGACGCGGCCGGACGGGCCGAGGGTGGTCTTGACGGCTCTGGAGAGTTTCTGCACGCCGCGGAGGATGGCCTGGCGGGCGTCGTTGTCGAACTTGATTTGTTTGGCGGGCATGGGAAGTGGGTCCTTGGATCAGTTGAAATAGTGGGGATCGGACGGGTCACGGAAGTGACCCGTCCGGGGGAGGTTGATTCAAAACTCAGTCGACGATGGCGAGGACTTCGTCTTCGGACATGACGATGTATTCCTTGCCGTCGAGCTTGACTTCGGTGCCGCCCCATTTGTTGAGGATGATGGTGTCGCCTTCTTTGACCTGGAATTCGATCTTCTTGCCCTTGTCATCGAGCTTGCCGGTGCCGACGCGGACGACCTTGGCCTGCTGGGGCTTTTCCTTGGCGGACTCGGGGAGGAAGATGCCCGAGGTGGTCTTTTCCTGGGCTTCGAGGCGTTGGACGAGGATCTTGTCGCCGAGGGGTTTGAGTTTCATCGCTGAGGGGTCTCCGTGAAAAAAAGGGAAGGGTTGGTGGATGTTCACTGGTGGCGGAAGCCGCCAGTCCGAGACGGTTGGACATTCGGGATCAGGCCTGCGGCCACTGGTTCTGGTGGTGGCGGTGGAGGATGCGTTGGATCGCGCCCAGGAGGGTGTTGAGCTGGACGGGCCGGTTGATGACGGCAAAGGCTCCGAGGCGGAGCGCTTCGTTGAGGAGGCGCTGGGCCTGTTTGGGGGGCGCGGGGGCGTTGACGACGAGGGTGGGCGGGGCGGACTCGAGCCGGCGGAGGACTTCGAGCAGCCAGAGCCCCGAGGCCGGGGGCGTGAGCTTGGCGTGGCTGCCCGGGCCGTGGCTGGGGCCGGCGGGGGTGGCCAGGTCGATGACCGCGACGTGGAAGCGCAGGGTGCGGGTGGCGTGGACGGCCTCGTCGCCGTTGGCGGCGAGCTGCGCGTCGATGCCCAGGGGCGCGAGCAGGCGGGGGAGCTGGCGGGTCCAGTGCTCATCGGGGTGCTCGCGGTCCTGGGTCAGCAGCACCTGGAA
>CAZIXN010000011.1:16129-26631 GCA_964543215.1 uncultured Phycisphaera sp. | reverse complement strand
GGCGGGGGCGGGCCCGTGCGGCGGTGGGGCGGATGCGGGCTGCGGGCGCGCGGCGGCCGAGGCGTCCAGCTCCTGCTGGAACAGATCGTCGGCATCATGCGGGCGCGGGATCGGCATCGCGGGAACTGCGATGCAAAGGGTGGGCCAGCGATCGGGACGCAGGCGAAGACTTTTAAGTTTCGAAAATTGATGGATTTACGGAATTTCGCGTCGACCGATCCCGGCGGGTTCCTGTCGGGTTGGGAAGCCGGGGCTGCCGGTGATGTCACATTGGCAGGCCGGGGACCCGCGGGCAACCCACGGACGGTGTCCGTGGGCTTCTTGGGTTTTGGTTGGACTGGGGGTCAGACGATGGCTTCGAGCAGTCGGGGCTGGAAGAAGGCGGCGTGGATGGCGTCGTCGCAGGCGTTGAGTTTGGTCTGGAACTCGTCGAGGTATTCGTGCAGGCCGGCGGCGATGACTTCCTGGGCGCTGCCGTACTGGAACTCGCCGACGAGCCGGCCGAGGCATCGTTTGGCTTCTCGGCCGGCCTCGTAGGCTTCGCGGGCGTCGGGGCCGGGCAGGAGCTTTTCGAGGGCGTGCTGGGCGCGGTAGAGGCAGTAGGCCAGGGCCCGGGGGAAATCGCCGTTGAACATGAGGAAGTCGGCGACGTGGGTGGGGTTGATCGTGCCGTGATCCTGGCGATACATCTCCAGCGCATCGACCGACGCGAGCAGGGCCCGCCACTGGATCACGTCGACATTGGTGCCGACGTCGTCGGCGCCGGGCAGGAGCAGGAAGTACTTGACGTCGAGGATGCGGGAGGTTTTGTCGGCGCGTTCGATCATCCGGCCCAGACGGGCGAAGTCCCAGCCGATGGCGCGGGACATGGCCGAGTCGGTGACGGCGTTGAACAGCATCGCGGTGCGTTTGACGTGCCGGAAGAAGTGGTGGTTGAGTTGGCTGGCCTTGGCGCTGCGGAGCAGGTGGTGGAGCTCGTTGACCTGTTCCCACATCTCGGTGGTGGTGGTTTCGCGGACGGTGCGGGCGTTTTCGCGGGCGGCGGCGGCGCAGGACGCGATGGAGTTGGGGTTTTCGGGGTCGAGGGTGAGAAACGCGAGGACCGCGTCGCGGTCGGCGTTGTCGTATCGCTCGATGAACGACTGGTCGTCGCCGGTGATGTTGACCAGCGGCATCCACTGCGGCGAGGCGACGGCCGAGCGGTCGAGGGTGAGTTGGAGGTTGACGTCGATGAACCGCGCGGTGTTCTCGGCGCGTTCGACGTAGCGGGACATCCAGTAGATCGCGTTGGCGACGCGGGAGAGCATGACGCCGGTCATGAGGACGCTCCCTCGGTGCGCGTCTCGAGGCGCAGGGCCGCAGCGGGCGCGGCGGGAGGGTGGATGACGGCGACCTGCGATTGGAATTGCGACTGGCTTTGCGTGGTCAAGCGGGGCTCGGGCGTCGAGGACGGGTCGACGACCCACGTGTCTTTCGTCCCGCCGCCCATGGAGGAGTTGACGATCAGCGAGCCCTCGCGGAGCGCCACGCGGGTCAGGCCGCCGGGGATGATGTGGACCTTGTCGGGCCGCATGAGGATGTACGGCCGAAGATCGACATGCCGCGGCGCGATGCGGTCGCCGCAGATCGTCGGCACGGTGGACAGCTGCAGCACGGGCTGGGCGATGTAGTTGCTGGGGTCGGCTTTGATGTTCGCGGCGCAGTCCTGCAGTTCCTTCTTCGTGGCGTGGGGCCCGATCACGATCCCTTTGCCGCCGGCCTCGTGCGCGGGCTTGACCACCAGGTTGTGCAGGTTGGCCAGCACGTGCTGGCGGTCGGCGTCGCGGGCACACAGGAACGTGTCGACGTTCAGCAGCGTGGGGTCTTCCTTGAGGTAGTAGCGGATCATGTCGGGCACGAAGGCGTAGATCACTTTGTTGTCCGCGATACCCGTGCCCGGGGCGTTGGCCAGCGCGACCCGGCCGGCGGCGTACACGCCCATGATCCCCGGCACGCCCAGCATGGAGTCCGCGCGGAACGTCGTGGGGTCCAGGAACGCATCGTCGATGCGCCGGTAGATCACGTCCACCCGCGCCAGGCCCGCCGTCGTCCGCATCTGCACGTGCCCGTCGTGCACGACCAGGTCGGAGTTCTGCACCAGCGGCACGCCCATCTGCTGCGCGAGATACGCGTGCTCGAAATACGCCGAGTTGTAGATGCCCGGCGTGAGCACGACGACGCGCGGCCGTTCCACCGCGTCGGGCGCCATCGCCTGCAGCGTCCGCAGCAACTGCTCGGGATAGTCGTCGACGCTGCGGATGCTCAGCGTGTCGAACACACGCGGCAGCGTCTGCTTGAGCACACGCCGATTCTCCAGGACGTACGACACGCCCGACGGGCAGCGCAGGTTGTCCTCGAGCACGCGGAAGTCGCCGTTGCCGTCACGCACCAGGTCGATGCCGGAGATGTGGCAGTAGATGCCGCGCGGCGGCGTGATGCCCTGGCAGGCCTTCCACGTCGGCTGGTTGAGCTCGACAAACTGCGACGGGATGACGCCGTCCTTAATGATCTGGCGGTCGGCGTACATGTCCGTGACGAACATGTTCAGCGCCGTGATCCGCTGCGTCAGGCCGGCTTCCAGCTCGTCCCACTCCCGCCCGGTCAGCACGCGGGGGATGATGTCGAAGGGGATGATGCGTTCGTTGGCTTCGCCGTCGCCGTAGACGCTGAACGTCGCGCCCGCCTCGAACAGCGCGGCCTCGGCGGCGGCCTGCCGCTTGGTCAACTGGTCCGCGGACATCTGCCCCAGACGATCAGACAGCAGTTTCGCGCTTTGGCGGGGATTCCCCTCGACGTCGATCAGTTCGTCGTAGCCGGGCGTCTTCGGATAGGGGAGCAGTTGCATACGTGGCCGGCGAGTGAAGCGGGAGCAGGCCTGCTTCGCGTGACGCGTATCGTACCGGCACGGGTCAAGAACTGCACGTTGTTTCGTTCGCCGATTCGGCGGCAACGCCAACCCGAATCGTCATTGCGCCAGGTACGCAAGCTCCGCGACCGTCCCGCGCTGGGCCGGCGTCACCGCCACCAGCGCCGCTTCGGGCGCGATCACCGGCCAACTCGCCAGGGTCCGCACGTCCGCATCCGCGACGTGCTCCAACACGTACGTCGGCTCGACCACCACCCACTGCGGCGGCGTGCCCATGCAGCCCCCGCCCGCCAGCGCCAATGCGCCCAGCCCGGCCCAGGCGACCCATCGAGATGTGCGGCAATTGTTCATGGCGGTCCTCCCGCGGATCGGTACGCTAAGCGGTCGCGTCACGCGGCGATCGCCCTGGTCGGCATGAAGTCTTCGAAACAATCGATGCCGACGCCTCCCTTTTTGCCGTGACCCGGGCAAGGATGTCCATGCCGTCAGCCGTTCCATCCCGACTTTTTGCCGAGCCGGAACAACCCGCCGCCGCAGAGCCGTCGCAAACGGCGCGACCCGCACGGCCAACCTTTCGGTCGGCCGGTTGCCCGCCGCCGCCCCGCGCCGCGATCTCGCTGTGCAACCTGGGCTCGGGCTCGGGCGGCAACGCGACCCTGCTCCGCCGCACCGCCCCCGACGGCGGGGAGGACCTCTGCCTCATCGACGCGGGCTTGGGCCCGCGCACCACCGCGCTGCGCATGGCCCAGGCCGGCGTCGATCTCGCGCAGCTCCGCACCCTCTGCGTCACGCACTTCGACCGCGACCACTTCAAGCCGCGCTGGTGTGCCCTCCTGGGCGACCTGGGCGTCCGCGTCCTGTTTCACCGCTGGCACGTTGCCGAGCTCGAAGCCTGCCGCGATGCGTGGTGCCTGCTCGACGCCGGCCTCATCGAGACCTTCGACCAGGGCGACACCCTCCGCGTCCTCCCGGGCGTCACGGTCAAACCCTTCCGATGCCAGCACGACCTCCAGGGCACCAGCGCGTTCCGCTTCGATGGCGCGGGCCTGAGCGTCGGCTTCGCCACCGATCTGGGGCACGTGCCCCAGGGCCTGATCGAGCACTTCGCCGGCGTCGATGCGCTGTGCATCGAAAGCAACTACGACCACGGCATGACGATCCACAGTTCGCGCCCGACGTTCGTGAATCGGCGGAACCTCTCGGACTCCGGCCACCTCAGCAACGACCAGGCCCGCGACGCCGTGAGTCAGATCGCCCGGCGGGGCCCGGCGGGTCGGCTGCGCGAGGTGGTGCTGCTGCATCGCTCGTCGCAGTGCAACCACCCGACGAAAGTGCGACGGTGTTTCGCGGATGTGCCGGGTTTCCGTGGCCGATTCGTGCAGACGCAGCAACGCCGGCGGACCCGTTGGATCGCGCTGCGGCCCTGGCCGGCGGTGAGGCGGGCGCAGATGCCGCTGGCCTTCGTATAGATCAGTGGCCGGTGCGCGCCGGAGTCTGCACCGTGATGCATTACCCCGCGTCGGCGAGGAAGACCGGCACGTCGAATGCGGCGGCGAGGTAGTGGGTATCGCCGTGCGAGAGGCAGCGGACGACGGTGGCTTCGACCAGGTCGTCGGCGAGGAGCAGTCCGGCGTTGCGGCTGGAGGGGATGCCCACGCGGACGCGCCGGCCGGGCTCAAGTCGGTGGTCGCTCTGCAGGCGGATCAGCACGCCGCCGGCCGAGGCATCGACGCACTCGGCGCGGTGGGCGCGGTCGTCTTCCCCGCAGCGCAGCTTGACCGGCCGGTCCAGGCGGACGCGGCGGAATCGGCGTCGGTCGGCGTCGGGCACGGTGACGGGGCCCAGCAGGTCGGCATTGGGGGGGTGGACCAGAGTCATCGCTCTTGTCATCGGCCCGGGGCGTCCGAAAACCGTAGCGGTCGGTCGGCGGCGGGCTTACCGGACCTTGCGGGCCGGCGGCGGGCTTTCGGACCGATAGAAGCCACGGTGAAAGGGTCTTGGCTCCGCGCCTACGCTTTGGGAAGCCGCGTGGGTGATTCGGACGGCAGATGTGAAAACGCTCATGGCCGACTTCGCCGAACAATTCATGCGCCTGGCGCTGCCGCCGCTGGAACGCGGCGACGCCGAGGGGTTGGCCCGTTCGGTGCAGCGGGAGTTCACGACGCTGGACGTGGCGCAATTGCTGCAGCACCTGCGGGTGGACGTCCGGCAGGTCGCAGCCTTAACGCTTGGGATGCTTGGCGGGGCGGACGCGGTGGGCGTGATGGCCCGGGCGTTGCATGACGAGCAGCCGGAGGTCGCGGAGATGGCCGAGCACGGCCTGTGGTCGATCTGGTTTCGGCTGGGCGACCCGCATTCGTCGGAATCCTTTGCGCGGGGCGTTGAGCTGCTCGGTGAAGACCGTCTCGGCGAAGCGCTCGGGGAACTCCGCGACGCGATCGAGCTGGACCCCGACTTTGCCGAGGCGCGGAATCAGCTGGCCATCGCACACTATCTGCGGGGGGACTACGCCGCGTCGATCGAGGCCTGCGAGCAGTGCGTGTCGCTGATGCCGTGCCACTTCGGCGCTACTGCGGGGATGGGCCATGCGTGCGTGCAACTGGGCCGGCTGACCGAAGCGTTGCGACATTATCGGCGGGCCCGGTCGATCCACCCGCGGATGCCGGGGCTGGACGAGCACCTGGCGTCGCTGCAGTTGCGGCTGCATGACGAGCCGACGCACTCGCCCCTTTGGGAAGAGGACGGGCGCGGCTGGCCGATGCCCCCGGGGCCGTGAGGTCGGCTAACCGAACGTCACGGTGAATCGTGCCGATAAGGCCTCCAGCGAGACGAACGCTGGCCGCCATGATGCCCGACCTCACCCATCCCGCGACCAAGCCGATTGCCAGCGGCGTTGACGACGACTCCGCATCGGAAGCGGCGCGAGCGCGGGTCGTGGCCTTTGCGGCGGCGGTGGGGCGGACGGCACAGACCGCCAAGCTGTACGAGGTGAATCACCCCCTGGTCGTCCGGCTCAGCGATGCGGCGTGCGATGCGCTGCGGCAGGCCTGCGGCGACGCGGCGGAGCTTCGGCTGGGCGTCGGCCCGGACGCGTTGTACGACGGGGCGGCCCGCTTCGATCAACCGGCCGAGGTCGCGGACCTGGCGCAGGCGTGGCACGCTTTGGACCTGGGCCACGTCGATTTTGCTCGCTCGCTCGACGGCCCGACGTTGCGAAAGGCCATCGCGATCTGGCTCTGGCCCGAGGGTCGTGCGGACGCCGAGCTGTGCGAAGCGGTTGCGGCGTCGACGAAACGCGCGGTGCGGTCCGAGCCGGTGAACTACGGCCGACTGCGGACGTCCGAGTCGGCCGAGGCGGGAGGTCGTTCGAACTGGTCGTGGCGTTGCCTGTTCGACGAAGCGTTCGACGCCGAGGCAGACGCGCCACGCTGGGAGGCGGCGCTCGAGAGGATCACCCACGCCCTGCACGAAGAGGTGCGAGCGTCTGCCGAGGATGCGCTGCAGAACCTGCACCGCGAAGCCCACGCGGCGCTCAGCGACGCGACGTCGGCTCCGGACGCGTCGCGTGGCGTGGCCCGTACGACGGTTCATCGCCTGGGTCGGATGCTCGAATCGCTGAGCCCGGCCCTGCGCGAGCGCCTGCTTGCGGCGGCCCCGACGGCTGATTCATCGCAGGCGTTGAAGCCGGCACCGAGCACGGAGCAGGACTTCGCGGCCGTGTTCGAGGCAGTGAATCGCCTGGACGGCCGTCTCGCGGATGCGACCCGCGAGTCCCTTCTGATGTGTCAGAAGTTGGCGGGTATCGCGTCGCTGATGCAGGGCCCCGACGCACCGGCGCAGGGGCCGGGCGATGATGCATCACTGGTCGCGTCGTTGGAAGAGCTGCTCGACCTGCACGCCCCGACCGACTTCACGCCCGACGCGTATCGGCAACGTCTTAGCGAAATCGCCAGCGGCACCGGGCCGGCCACCGCGTTGACCGACCGCATCGGGTCCGCCTTCGACCCGAAGGTCGTGGGGAAGCACGCTTTCGATCTTGCGCTGCACATCGCGTCTGCGGGCGATGACGAGCCCGGCCCCGAGGCGTGGCAGTATCTGCGTCGTCGGGTCGATGGCATGGTCAAGCAAAGCGACATCACGCCCATCGCGCACGCGACCCGTGCGGCCGAATCCCGCCTTGCCCGCGGCGGCCCCGAGGAAACGCTCATCCAGTGCCGTACGTTGCTCGAAGAGCTTCGGGCCAGCCTTTGCCACGATGGACGGCTGGGCGATCTGCTGGATCGCGTCCGGGAGCCCGAAGACGCCGCCACGCTGCTGCGTCACGCGGACCCGTTGGTCTTGCACGAGGCGGTGCGTCGCCTTGCCGACACGCCCGATGAGCATGCCGCGGCGATGCTGGCTCAACCGCTGCGGAACATGGGCGGTGTGCTCAACGCCATCGTCGAGTCGCTGATTGCCGAGTTGCCGGCACGCCGGGTTGCGCTGGTGCAACGCCTGTCGCCGATGAGTTTTGCGACCGCGACGCGGTGGCTCGGGCCGTTGCTGACGCAGAAGGATGCCCCGCAGCGAGCGAAGGCGTTTTCGCTGCTGTCGGCCGCGGCTCCGGTGTGGCCGGCCGATGCCGCGGAAGGCCTGCTTCAGCACCCCGATGAAGCGGTCCGAGCGGCGGCGCTGCAACGCCTGCTCCACCAGGTCGATCCGGCGTCGCTGGCGGCGGTGGGTCGCCTGCTGACCGGCAAGAGCACCGGGCGGGTTCCAGGCGAAGCACTGGTGGATCGCGCCGTGCGTTCGCTCCTGCAGCAACGGACGCTGGGTCACGCGGTCCTGCGTGACGTCCTGCACGAGTGCGGTCATTTGCGATGGGGTAAGCGGCGTCAGACTCTGGACCCGATCATCGCAGCGATCCGTCGTCACGCCGACCCCGCCAGTGCCTCGACCATCCTTCCCGGGCCGAAAGGAGCGGCGTCATGAATCGATCGAGCACGCTCGAACCCTACGTCGCCGCGTCCGTCGATGCGCTCAATGTGGGGCTGATGGCCTTGCAGTCCGCGTTGCTTGGCCGGCGGGTTTACGAGCCGACCCACGCGATGATCGAGGCGCAGCTCGCATCGGCGGTCGCTTCGCTGAGCGGGGCGTGTGAGCACGCGCCGGTGCTGCGGGTCTTGCGGGTCGAAGACCGCGTGGTCTGCGACGGCGTTCGTCTTGCGGATTCCGCCAAGCTGATCGAAGGCCTGTTCGCGGCGCTGGCGCGGCGGGGGGTGGATGGGCTGATCGTTCGTCCCGGCGTGACCGCCGAGCAGGCACGCGAGTTTCTCGACCGCCTCGCCGACGAGCCGGCCGACGCCGATCCGCAGCGCCTCGCCTGCCTGTCGCTTTCGCCGTTGTTTCTGCAGGGCAACCCGCGTGGCGGCTCGGGCGCATCCTGGGCGTTGTCGGCGTTGCGCACGCCCGATGATGCGCGGGCCACGGCGGAGAGCATGGCTCCGATCTGGAACCGCTTCGCCGCGGGGCAGGGCGGGGCCGACGGCAACGACGCGGATGCGTTGGCGCATCTGGTGGACCGGATCGCGGCGGCGGTCAAGGGCGGCGGCGCGGGCGCGATGCTGCCCATGGCCGACCTCAAGCGGCACGACGAGTACACCTTCATCCACACGGTCAACGTCGGGATCATGGCCGCCGGTCTGGCGGAGGCGGTCGGGCTAGGTGCCGGCGTCGTGCGGGACATCACGATCTCGGCGCTGCTGCACGATGTGGGCAAGAAGCGGACGCCGCTGGACGTGCTCAACAAGAACGGCAAGCTCGAAGACCACGAGCTGCGCATCATGCGTAAGCACCCGGTGGACGGCGCGAAGATCCTGTTCGAGACGCCGGGGGTGCCCGAGATCGCGCCGATCATCGCCTACGAGCACCACATCCACCGCGACGGCAGCGGGTACCCGCACGTCAAGCCCGGCTACGTCCCGCACCTGGGCAGCCAGATCACGCAACTCGCCGACGTGTTCGACGCGCTGCGGACGCACCGTCCGTACCGCAAGGCGATGGAGCTGCCCAAGGTGCTGGAAATCATGAGCGAGGGCGGCGGCGATCGGTACGACCGGCAGCTGCTGGCGGTGTTCTTTGATCGCGTGGTGGTGCGCAGCTCGCGGGACGCGGGGGACGCTTGAGTGGTGAGTCTTGAGGTTTGAGTCTTGAGCGGTGGGCGGTGAGCACGGAATGCCGACCCGACCTTCAAAGACTCCACGATCAAAGCGCACGTCTCAAGACTCACCATTCGAGACTCAAACCTCACCGCTCAAGGCTCGCTTGGCGGTATCGTGTCGCGCGATGAAGTATGTCTTGATCATCCCGGACGGGGCGGCGGATTTTCCGATCGACGAACTCGACGGGCTGACGCCGTGGCAGGCCGCGCACACGCCCCGCACCGATCGGCTGTCCGAGCACGCCCGGCTGGGCACGGTGGTCACCACGCCGGCGAGCAAGCCCTGCGGCTCGGATGTCTGCACGATGTCGCTGCTGGGCTACGACCCCGAGAAGTACCACACCGGCCGGGCACCACTCGAGGCGGCGGCGCTGGGCATCGGCATGGGCGACGCGGACTGGGTGTTCCGCGTGAATCTGGTGACGGTGGTGGACGGGAAGATGGACGATCACTCGGCCGGCCACATCAGCTCGGCCGAGGGGGCGCGGCTGATCCGCGAGTTTGCCGAGGTGTATCAGGAGGACGGGCTGGTGTTCTACCCGGGCGTGAGCTACCGCAACATCATGCGGGATGTTTCGGCCGTGCGTGACTACGACGAGCTGGCGACCACGCCGCCGCACGACATCCTGGGCAAGCCGATCCGCAAACACCTGCCGGTGGGCGGGAAGCACGCGGCGATGCTGCAGCGGCTCATCGCCGAGTCGGAGGTGTTCCTCGCGCAGCACGAGATCAACCTGACGCGCAGCGAGATGGGCGAGCTGCCCGCGACGCATCTTTGGCCGTGGGGCCAGGGGCGGCGGCCATCGATGCCGAGTTTTGTCGAGAAGTACGGCGTGCGGGGTGCGATGATCACGGCGGTCGATCTGCTCGCGGGGATCGCGTCGTTCATCGGGCTGGATCGCCTCGATGTGCCGGGGCAGACGTCCTACCACGACAACGACTACGAGGCGACGGGTCAGCACGCCGTGGCGGCGCTCATCGAATACGACCTGGTGGTCGCGCACATCGAGTCGCCCGATGAGGCGTCGCACGCGGCGGACGTGCAGACGAAAGTGGCCGCCATCGAAGCGATCGACCGTCACGTGGTCGGCCCGCTGCACGATGCGCTGCAGCAGCGCGAAGCGCTCACGGGCGAGCCCTGGCGGCTGTTGATGCTGCCCGACCATTACACGCGGGTGCAGACGCGGCTGCACGACCCGACGCCGCCGCCGTTCCTGTTGGCGGGTCACAATGTCGGGGGCGTGATCCGTCGGCCGTTCAGCGAGGCGACCGCCGAGGCGTCGGACCTGCACATCGACCGCGGCCACGAGCTGATGGAGTTTTTCTTGCGGAGCGGTGTGTCGTGACCGATCGGCCGGGCCTTACCATGGGTGTGGCCGAGGTTTTCTCCACGGGGAC
>CAZIXN010000011.1:0-16119 GCA_964543215.1 uncultured Phycisphaera sp. | reverse complement strand
TTTCCGGGGCTTCCGGGGCTTCCGGGGTGTCTGGGGGTTCCGGGGGGGGGCGTGAGAGGGCGGACTTGACGTAAGATCGGGCGACACCGCAAGCGTTCCACACGGGGATACGACATGGCAAGCCAACCGGAGCGAACACGCAGGGCCAGCAAGCACGGGCGCGCGTCGGAGTTTTTCGTGCGTTGTTGGATGTCGGCGCTGCTTGGGGTCGCGGCTTGCGGTGTCCCGGTTGTGGCCGTCGCGGAGGAGGACAGTGCGGGAACGACGGCGGCGGCACCGCAGGAAGTCTCGGCCCGGGTCGAGGCGTTGCTGGATGAGCTGGCGTTGTCGGGCGACGTGGACCGCGCGGGCAACGCGGCGGCGAAGCTGCTGGCGGAAGTGGCCCTGACCCGGCCGGCGTCGGACGCCGGAGCGTTCGCCGACGCGGGCTACGCGGTGGGGCTGGTGTCGCTGATGGACCGCGCGGCGTTGGCGGACGCCTCCGAGTTGTCGGCGATGTTGCGGCGGCTGCGGGCTCGGTCCGCGGCGGCGCGGGAATTGGCGTTCCTGTTTTACGACCAGGGCGACGACGCGGCGAAGGTGCTCGTGGTGTTCGCCCGGCTGGACGAGGCGTTCGGCGCGGAGGTGGATGCGTTCCCGGGGTTGACGGCCGCGCTGTGCGTGGTGCACGACCGGGCGATCGAGCGGCGGGTCAACGAGAACAAGGTGACGGCGACGGACCCGGTGGAATTGTTTCGGTTTTTCCGGGATCACGAAAAGCGGATGCTGTTCGGCGTGCGCGGCGTGCCGGGGTCGTTGCTGGTGTGGGTGGTGGACAGCACGGCGAGCATCGTGGAGATGGAATGGGCCTTGGAGCAGTACGGCGGGGACCGGGCGGTGGGCAAGCGTTTTTTCGACGTTCAGTACGACCACGACCACTTTCGGCGGGGGACGCCCAAGCGGGTGACGGTGGAGGGTTTTTCGCTGCCGAACATTCAGCGGTACGGCGGGGTGTGCGCGGACCAGGCGTATTTTGCGGTGCAGGTGGGCAAGTCGATCGGGGTGCCGGCGACGTATACGCGGGGCCGGGGCGGGGACGTGAGCCACGCATGGGTGGGTTATTTCGAGCAGCGTGGTCGGGACGCGGGCGGGTGGAACTTCAACGAGGGGCGGTACTCGACGTACCAGGGCGTGCGGGGCGTGACGGAGCATCCGCAGACGGGGAGGTGGGTGGACGACAGCTTTGTGTCGGTGTTGGCCGAGGCGATCACGCTGCCGCCGGTGCAGCGGTACGCGGTGTCGGCGATGGTGCAGGGGGCGATGCTGGTGGGCTCGATCGCGGCGCAGCCCGACGGTCAGCGGGCGCTCGACCGGCTTGTGGCGGATTCGGGTCGGCCGGCGTTGCGGAGCGCTTCGTTGGAAGATCGACTGGCGTTGATTGAATCGGCGCTTCGGATCGACGTGGGTTACGCGGAGGGGTGGTTGCGGGTGGCCGAGTTGGCTGAGCGTGGCGAGCTTTCCGAAGCGCAGCAGCGAAAGTGGGCGGACTCGGTGGTTCGACTGTGTGGCCAGCGGTATCCGGATTTCATGGTCGCGGTGCTTCGGCCGGTTCTCGGGGCGGCGGGCGATCCCGCGGTCCAGAGTGCTTCGTGGGATCGCGCGTTGCGGGAGGTGCGGGGTCGGCAGGACCTGTCGGCGGAAATCCGCATGATCCAGGGCGGAATCTGGGAGCAGGCGGGGGACCTGCGGAAAGCGTCGGGGTTTTATGAGGATGTGGTACGGAAGTACGCCAACGGTGGGCCTTATGTGTTGGAAGCGCTCGAGCGGTTTGAACGGCTGCTCACCGACGCGGGTCGTCGCGAGCGGATCGTGGTGCTCTACCGCGAGACGCTCGGGGAGTTGGACCTGCCGGACCGGATGGCCCCGCAGTTTGCGAGTCAGAGCAACTATTTCAAGGTCGGCACGCGGTACGTGGAGAAGCTGCGCGAAGCGGGCGATACGCGGACGGCGGACAAGGTCGCCGCGATGATCCAGCAGAACACGGGGTTGGCCGCGGGGCCGTGACGTGACCCGGTCGCGGGTCAGCGATTCCAATTCGGCTTGGCGGCTTCGATGCTGGCGACTTCCTGATCGGTGAGTCGCGCGGTGGTGCCCATGGCCCAGAGACGTTCGAGCTGGTTGGCGCCGATGCGCACGGTCATGTGGACGGTGCGTTGGGTGTACCGCCGATCGAGGACTTCTTCGCTGCGGTTTTCGAGGAACGTGAGCGCTTTGCCGTCGGCGATATCGACCAGGACGGTGGTTTCGCGCAGGCCGCCGTGCAGGTGGATACGGACGGCTTCGACGAGTTGATCGAGGCCGCGGCCGGTCTTGGCGCTGATGGGCAGCGCCTCGGGGTTTTCGTTCTGGAGCACGAGCAGGTCGGCGTTGTGTTCGAGCTGGTCGATCTTGTTGAGCAGCAGCAGGGTGGGGTGCTCTTCGCCGCCGGCCCCGATGTCGTCGAGCGTGTCGCGGACGGTGCGGAGCTGGTCGATGCACTGCGGGTCCGACACGTCCAGCACGACCAGGAGCAGGTGCGCGTGGACGGCCTCTTCGAGCGTGGCTTTGAAGGAGGCGACCAGGTGGTGCGGCAGGTTGCGGACGAACCCCACGGTGTCGGAGAGCATGACGTCGTCGCCGTGGCCGAGCTTCCAGGTGCGTGTCTTGGTGGAGAGCGTGGCGAAGAGCTGGTTGTGGGCGAAGGTGCCGGCGTCGGTGAGGGTGTTGAAGAGCGTGGATTTGCCGGCGTTGGTGTAGCCGACCAGGCCGACGGTGAAGTGGTCGAGTTTTCGGGCGGCGACCTCCCGGGACTTGCGGGCCTGGACGTTCTTGAGTTCGTCGCGGAGTTGGGCGAGTTTGCGGCGGACGATGCGTCGGTCGACTTCGAGCTGCTGTTCGCCGGGGCCGCGGGTGCCGATGCCGGTGGGCGCCCCGCCGGTGATGCGTTCGAGGTGGGACCACATCGCGCGGAGGCGGGGGAAGGTGTATTCGAGCTGGGCGAGTTCGACCTGAAGGCGGGCTTCGTTGGTTTGGGCGCGGGCGGCGAAGATGTCCAGGATCAGCTCGCTGCGGTCGATGACCTTGCACTCGCAGACTTCTTCGAGGTTGGCGATCTGCCGGGGGGTGAGGTCGTTCTCGAAGATCGCGACCTTGGCGCCGTGGGCTTTGACCATTTCGGCGAGTTGCTGGACCTTGCCTTTGCCGATGAAGGTCTTGGACTCGGGCTTCTGGCGTTTCTGCAGCAGCTCGTCCACGACAACTGCGCCGGCGGAGGACGCCAAGGCGCGGAGCTCGTCCAGCGGGTCGTGGACGTTGCCGCCGAAATCGGGCAGCAGCAGGCCCACGAGCACGGCAGGTTCCTGGCCGACGGAGAGTTGGTTTTCGCGCTGGCCGGTTTCCATGAGCGCAGTGTACGGAGGGGTTGCGTGGAACGAGAAAGCCCGGCGATGGCGATCGCCGGGCTTTACGGAGTTTTGGAGGTTTTGGCCGGGGTCACGCGCCGTTGCGGGAGGCGTCGGTGCCCATCATGGCGGTGAGCGCGGCGGCGGCGTCGGGGCGCTCGGCGTGCATCATGGCGGCGAGGTTGGCGAGCTGCGTCTTGAGCCGGGGCGAGAGGCGGGCGTTCACGGCGTCGGCGTGGCCGGCGTTCATGACCATGGCGAGCCGGTCGGCGGCGGTGTCGAGCTGGCCGGTCATCGCCAGGGCGATGGCGTGGCCCGCCTTGTCGGCGGGCGTGGCGTCGGTCATTTCGGCGAAAGCGTCGGCGGCGTCGCGGAAACGGTTGGCCTCGAGCAGGGCCCAGCCGTCGCCCTGCATCGCGCCCGGCAGGTCGGCCCGCCGCGTCGGGCCGGCGGCGATGACGGTGAAGCCGGCGGACATCGGCTGGACTTCGGCAACCGTGGCTTGGCCGCCGGCTGCGTGCGTCTGGCCGTTCATGCGATCGCTGCCGCGAACGGTCTGCAGCGTCGGGCGCGACGTGCGGTTGGTCGCGCAGAGGTCGTAGCCGGCGGCGTAGCGTCGATTGGCGGGCAGGCGCATGAGCACGAGCTTGGCCTCGCGGAGGTCGTCGTGGTGAGCGATGCCGCAGCGCACGGGTCGGCCGGCGTAGGTGCGGGTGGCGCGATGCAGGTAGGCGTAGCCGCCGCCGTGCTGCGGGATGGCGACGAGCACTTTGCCCGAGGTACTGGTGGTGCGGCTGGAGGTGTCGCGGATGGGGCGGCTCACCGGGCCGGCCGCCTCGGCGTCCGGGCAGGCGAGGGTGAGGCCGCCGACGGCGATCACGAAAACGGACAGGCCGCGGGCGGCACGAACGAAGCAACGGGACGTGTTCAAGGTCTTTTCTCCAAGGAAGGGGCACGGACACCGAGGTGCCGCGACGGCGCCGCGACGCATCGCGGCAACCACCACTTCGGCACGACCGGCCCACCCGTAGTATGCGCCACAATCGGCGCAAACCAACCGAATTGTCGTGGGGCCTGCGGAAATTTAGTCCAGCCTGCCCGAAACCCCTATTTCGCTTGAATTTCTGACGTTTTCTGGTGAGTCCGACGATGCGTGTGTTCGCTGGGATCGACGAAGCGGGGTACGGGCCCAGGTTCGGGCCGTTGACGGCGGGGCGGTGCGTGCTGGCCATTGACGAGGACGGGGCGGCTTCGGAAACGCCCGATTTCTGGGCGCTGCTGGACCAGGCGGTGTGCCGCAAGCCGCGCGACCCGGCCAAGCGGATCGCGGTGGCGGACTCGAAGAAGCTCACGGTGTCGGGCAGGCACGGCCACGCCGCGGTGCCGCATCTGGAGCGGGCGGTGCTCGCGTTCGGGGCGTTGCATGCGGAGCGCTTCGCGATGCCCGCGAGGGTGGATGCGCTGTTTGAGACGTTGGGTTCGACGCATCACGGGCGTGCGGATCTGCCGGCGTGGTACGCCGCGGGCGCGGGCGAGGGCGAGTCGTGGGACGCGCTGCCCGTGGCGACGGCCGAGGTGGCGCATCGCAACGGGCACGACGCGGGGACGCTGGCGATCGACGCGGCGCTGCTGCGGCGGGCAGCGCGAGAGGCCCGCGTCGTGTTGCCCGGAGGCGAGCCGTGCCTGAGCGCGGCGGTGCTGTGTGAAGATGCGTTCAACGCCCGGCTGGCGCACGCAAGCTCGAAGGCGGACGTGTCTTTCGCGCTGATCGCCCACCACCTGCAGCAGATCTGGGAGCATTTCGGCGCGCACGGCCCGCACGTCGTGGTTGATCGCCAAGGCGGCCGGACGCGCTACAGCGCGACGCTCTCCCGCGCGATTCCCGGTGCAGCGGTGCGCATCGTCGAGGAACACGCGGCGGCTTCCGCGTACGTGCTGGAGGACCGAAGCGCGGGCCGCTCGATGCACGTTCGCTTCGCGCCCAAGGCGGACGATGATCATTTGACGGTCGCGCTGGCGTCGATGACGGCCAAGTACGTGCGCGAGCTGTACATGCACCGGTTTCAACGGTGGTTCGCCCAGCGCCTGCCCGAGGTGAAGCCCACGGCGGGCTACGGTACGGACGCGAACCGCTTTGCCGCGGAGGTCGTGCCGCATCTGAAAAGCCTGGGCATCGACCGAGCGCGTCTGATCCGCCGGGCCTGAACGAAGGATGGCCGGCGTTCTGGCCACGCCGCGAAAGAATCCCTCGCATTTTCCGCGTCGGGCGGTACGCTGACGGGTCAAGGAGAATTGCCATGCGTCCCATCTGTTCGTTCGCGTCGCCCTTCGCGGCGGCTCTGCTCACGCTCACCGCTCCGGCTTACGCCATCCAGATCGACGGCTCACGCGATCTCGATTACGGCAGCGCGCTGGCGGTGCAGGCGGTGCCCACCGGTTTCGGCAACGCCACTGCGGCCAATGGCCTGGGCGGCGGCGGCGAGCTTGATGCCGCTTACGCCCGCATCGAGAACGGCCGGCTGCATGTGCTGCTCACCGGCAACATCGAGAACAACTTCAACAAGCTGCACGTCTTCTTCGACAGCCGACCCGGCGGGGAGAACACCCTTGCCTCCGCACCCGCCTACGACTTCGAGAACGTCAGCCGCAACCTCGCGGGCATGACCTTCGACGAAGGCTTCACGGCCGACCTGCACCTCTACGCTCGCTGGGGCAGCTTCTCGGGCAACGTGTTCACCGTCGATGTGGTTGACCGCAACGGCGGCAGCTCCGCCATCTTCGGCAACGGCAACACGGCCAACGTCGGGACGGGCACCGCGATCCAGAGCGGTACGATCAATCCCAGCAACGCGGGCCTGGGTTCCACCGGCACGGGCGAGGTCCGCAATCTCACGCCGTTCCTCACTCAACCCGTCGCGTTCGGCTTCAACAACACCAACACCGCCGGCATCGGCGGATTACCGCCCGCCGCCACGCCGCTGCCCGCGGACATGGCCGCCGCGCTGGCGGTGAGCACGGGCTTCGAGTTTTCCATCGCCTTGGCCGACCTGGCCGACGCCAACGGGCAACTCAACGACGCGATCAAACTGCACGTCGCGTACGGCAACTCGAACAACAACTTCCACTCGAACCAGACGCTCGGCTCGCTGCCGCTGGGCACCGCCAACCTCGGCGGGGGCGACGGGACGTTCACCGGCAACCTCTCGGGCATCGACTTCCGCGACTTCGCCGGGCCGCAGTTCTTCGAGGTGCCGATCCCGGTGGGCGCCGCAAGCGGCGCGATTCCCGAGCCGGCAACCTTGCTGATCGGGCTGCCGCTGCTGTTCGGACGCCGCCGTCGATCTCGGTGAGGCAACGGGTTGATCAGGGCTTCGAAGCCCGCCGGCATCTACACTCGCCACCGTGTCCGACGCGAAGCGCCTCACCTATTTCACGCCCGTGGGCGACCTCCCCGGGGTCGGGCTCAAGCGCGTCGCGCTCTACCACCGGTTAGGCCTGCGCAGCGTCGCGGACCTGCTGCGTCACGTGCCGATCCGCTACGAGCAGCACGCCGGCAGCACGCCGATCGAAGCGTTGTTGGAGCTGCCGACCGATGCCGTGGGTGCGGCCCGCGCGACGGTGGAGAAGACGCGATGGGTCGGTGCGCAGACGATGCGGCGCGGCGCGAAAGGGCGGTTCGAGGCCACGCTCCGCGACGACACCGGCACGTTGATGTGCGTGTGGTTCAACGCCGCGTGGCTGCGTGAGCGGATCGCGCCGGGCATGACGCTCGACGTGCAGGGCAAGGTCAAGCGGTGGCAGAACTACCCGCAGATGGCCAACCCGAAGTGGAGTGTGGTCGCCGATGGATCCGGATCCGCCGACCCCGGATTGACATCCGGGGCTGAGGGGGAAGGTTCACCGCCGGATGTCGATCCCGGGCCGGTGCGTGACGCGAAGCTCCAGCCGATCTATCCGGCGACCGATGGCCTGCCCTCGGCGGCGATCGCCCGGCTGATCGAATCGATCCTCGACGACGCGGTGGCCGACCTGGACGACCCGGTGCCCGACACGCTGCGGAAGCACCACGCGATGCCCACGCTCGGCCAAGCGTTCCGCGCCTTGCATCGGCCGAGTACGGAGGACGATCACCGCGCGGCGCGGCGGCGGCTTGCGTTCAATGAACTGCTCGTGCTGCAACTGGGCATTGCGCTCAAGCGGGCCCACGTTCGGCACCACCTCAAGGCCCATCCGCTGCGTTTCTCCGACGCGATCGATCGGCACATCCGGCAGCGATTTCCTTTTCCGCTCACCAAAGCGCAGGATCGTACGGCCGCGGAGATCGCCAACGATCTGCAGCGGCCCTGGCCGATGAACCGGCTGCTGCAGGGCGACGTGGGCGCGGGCAAGACGGTGGTGGCGCTCTACGCGATGCTGATGGCCGTGGCGGACCGCAAGCAGGCGGCGCTGATGGCCCCGACGGAACTGCTGGCCGAGCAGCACTTCGCGTCGATCGCGCGCATGCTCGAAGGTTCGGGCGTGTCGATCGACCTGTTCACGTCGAATCATCCGGGCGATCGTGAAGCGTTGGCGTCGGGCCGATTGGACCTGGCGGTGGGGACGCACGCGCTGCTGTCGGCGTCGATGCGGTTCCACGATCTGGCGGTGGCGGTGGTGGACGAGCAGCACCGCTTCGGCGTGAAGCAGCGTGCGGCGCTGCGTGCGGCGAATGACTCGGACGATCAGCAGCCCGGGAAGGTGCCGCACACGTTGGTGATGACCGCCACGCCGATCCCGCGGACGTTGTCGCTGACGCTGTTCGGCGATCTGGACGTGTCGACCCTGGATGAACTGCCGCCCGGACGAACACCGGCGACCAACCGGGTGGTGATGCCGCTGCAGGCCGAGGAGGTCTACGGCTACGTCGCGGGTCGGCTCCGGCGGGGCGAGCAGGCGTACGTGGTGGTGCCGACGATCGACGGCAAGGGCGCCAGCGGCGACGAGTTGAAATCCGTCAACGAGCACGCGGCGCTGCTGGCGCAGCGGTTTTTCGCGGATTTCATGGTGGGTGTGGTGCACGGTCGGTTGACGCCGCAAGAGCGGCAGGGCGTGATGGACGCGTTCCGTGCCAACGCGGTGCAGGTGCTGGTGGCGACGACGGTGATCGAGGTGGGGGTGGATGTGCCCAACGCGACGATAATGGTGATCGAGCACGCCGAGCGCTTCGGGTTGGCGCAACTGCATCAACTGCGCGGACGGATCGGCCGGGGCGCGAACCAGAAACGGCCGTTGTGCGTGTTCATCGCCGAGCCCACCACCGAAGACGCGAGCAAGCGGCTGGAGGCGATCGCGTCGACCAACGATGGCTTCAAGATCGCCGAGCACGACCTGAGCATCCGCGGCATGGGCGATTTTTTCGGGACGCGTCAGGCGGGCGCGATGCCGCTGCGGCTGGCGATGATTCCGGAGGACCTGGATCTGCTCAAGCTCGCGGGGCGCGACGCGGATGCGATGGTGAGCGACGACCCGACGCTGGCCGACCCGAGGCACGCGCTGCTGCGGAAGGTGCTGCTCAAGCAGCACGGCGAGGCGCTGGGGTTGATTGATGTGGGATAGCGCCCGGGGATGGCCATCCCCGGGCTTTAGGATGTCGGCATGAGTGAGGCGAAACGTTCGGTCCTGTTTGTCTGCATGGGAAATATCTGCCGCAGCCCGGCGGCGGAGGGGTTGTTCCGCAAGCTGGTGGAAGACGCGGGTGTGGCGGAACGGATCACGATCGACTCGGCGGGGACGATCGGGCATCACGCGGGTCGGCCGGCGGACCGGCGGATGACGGCGGCGGCGATGAAGCGCGGCATCGACCTGGCGGCGCAGCGTGCGCGACAGGTGACCGCCGACGACGTCGTGCGTTTCGATCTGATCGTCGCGATGGACCGGGCGAACCTGGCGGACCTCGAGCATCGGTTCGGCGGGGCGTTCGATCACGTGCGGTTGCTCGGTGAGTTTGCCCCCGAAGCGTTTCAGCGCAAGGGCGGTCCGCCGGATGTGCCCGACCCGTATTACGGCGGGGATGCCGGGTTTGAGGGGGTGCTGGACCTGCTCGCGGCGTCGCTTCCCAACGTGCTGTCAAACGTTTTGTCGCAGACTTGGGAAGGTGATGCGACGGCCACCGGTCGGCCAGTATGATCCGGGCTTCACCGACTTCAGGAGACCTGTCATGACCCGTTCGCTTGCCCCCGTCGCTCTGGCGTTGTCCGTCGTTTTCCTGTCCGCCTGTTCGGCGACGCGGGGCGTGGGCTACAAGTTCTGGGAGTCGTTCGGCTACGAGAAGCGCGACCTGTTTGTCGATCAGGTGCAGGACGCCCGGGCCGAACAGGAAGCCACGAGAGAAGAGTTCAGCTCCGCGCTCGAGCAGTTCAAGGCGACGTTCGGCTACGACGGCGGCGACCTGGAGAAGGCGTACAACGCGCTCAAGGGCAGCTACGACGACGTGGCCTCTCAGGCGGATGCGCTCCGCAAAGAGGTGGCAAAGGTCAAGACGATCGCGGGGGATCTGTTTGTGGAGTGGGCCGGCGAGATCGAGACGCAGAGCAACCCGGACTACCGCCGTGCGATGCAGCAGCAGTACGACGCGACGCAGACGTCGTACAAGGACATGATCGCCGCGATGGACCGTGCGGTGGGCAAGATGGACCCGGTGCTTCAGGACTTCAACGACCGCGTGCTGTTCCTCAAGAGCTCGCTGAACGCCAAGGCGATCGCGGCGCTGCAGACCAACGCGGACGAACTGATCGGCAACATCGACAACCTGATCGCCGAGATGAACGCGAGCATCGCCGAGGCGGACGCGTTCCTGGCCGAGTTGGACGGCTGATGCGGGCGTCGCCTTGCTGCGGGGTGCGGTTCAGTGCGAGCGGCGGCGGCGAATCGTCAATCCCACCACTCCAAAGAGGCCGACGGCGCACGCCGGTTCGGGGATGCTGCCGTCGAAGTATCGAGCTGCTAAAGCCCATGCGTCCTGACCGATCCGAGCGCCGATGATCCGGCCGGGCAGGTCGTCGGCTCGGACGTGGATGCCCCCGAAGAGACGGGATTGGCCGGCTTCATCGGCGGCGTCGATGTAGGTGGCCCATTGCAGCGTCAGGGTTTCGGTGGGGCCGTACTCGAACGCGAGGCTGTCGCCCTGGTTGAAGGTGTGCTCGCCGAGTCCGCCGGGGAAGTACGGGTCGCCGGTCATGGCGGTGAGGACTTCGGCGGCGGCTCGGCTGAAGGTGCTGTGGCCCGATAGGTACGCGGCGAAGGGCGGCGTGACAAACGTGTCGAGCTGATAGGGCAGCCAGTTTTCGGCGAGGATCCAGTCGACGCCGCCGATGTCGTCGGGTGAATCGTGCGGCATCGCGGGCGGGCCTTGCCAGGAGTCGATGGCGATCTTGCCTTCGCTGCCGGCGAGGTGTTCGTGGCGCTGACCGGGCGCGGTGGTTTCGGCGGTGACGACTTCAACCAGGCCCGGCTCAAGCGTGAGACCGTTGGGGTCATACGAGGGGCCGTCGGGGTCCGAGGCCTGGCCGCGCTGGCCCATGTAGCGGATCATCGACACCGGCCGTGGATAGTCGTAGACGCCCTTGTGGTTCCAGGCCGCCACCCCCGCGTCGTGCACGGCGGCGTTGAGCGCGAAGTGGGTTTTGACGTCGAACTCGAGATCGTCAACGACGGCGCCGGTGCCGCCCACGCGTTTGTCCAGGCCCAGCGCGGTCATGCGGTCGGCGACTTCGTTGGCCAGCACGTTCCAGTGGCCCGGTGGGGCTTCGGAACTCGGGCCGTCCGCCCAGAACTCGGCGACGGTCCGGCCGTAGTCGCCCTGGTTCACGAGGTTGGGCGTGTAGGGCTGACCGGTGGCGGGATTGAGCGCATGGCCGGCGCTGTCGTACGAGCCCGCGACGCGGTTGCCCAGCGACGCGGGCGAGATGTCGATCATCGGAGCTTGCGTCGGATCGAGTTGGCTGCTGAATCGGATGACTTCGTTGACGCTGGCCCGGAACGCCGCGTCGCCGATGCCGCCGAGTTGCGGCGGTGCGCCGACGTCGTGGTACACGGCCCCGGGCTGTTTGTCGGGCAGGGCGAAAGGCGTGACGTCGCCCCAGTACGGCGAGAGGAACGTCTGCGTCCGCTCCTCGAGCGTGGTGCCGAACTGATCGATGCGCGCCCGGAGAAAGGCGAGCGGTTGCCACCGGTTCGGGTCGATCATCGGTGTGCCGGGATTGTCGAAGATCAGCGGCGGGTTGATCGAGGTGTACCCCGAAGGGTCGGCGTAGTTGTTGGCTTCGTTGGCGCCGTCGGCGAGGCCGAAGTTGATGACGGCCTGGGCGATGCGGTTGCCCAGGGCCGCGGGCGAGTCGCCGACGGTGGTGGTGATCGACGGGTCGTAGCCGAGGCTGAACATCTGGTCGGTGATCCGGCCGATGGTCTGGAACCGGCCGATGCCCCTGCCGCCGGGCCCGCTGACGAAACGGTGGTCGAGCAGACGGAAGGCTGCGTAGCTGATGGCCTCGTTGCGTGCGGCGGGGTCGAGTGGGCCGGCGGCTCGTTCGTTGACCAGGTACTGGGCCGCCGTATTGTCGAACGCGGCCCAGGTGTCGTACATCGCGATGGATGTGTGCCAGAGATTGCGGGCGTGGACGGTGGGACGGGCGGTGTCGGCCCGGATGGCGTCGAGCAACTGCTCGTTCCAGAGGCGCGCGACCGATTCGGCCGAGCTACGCCCGGCGACGCCGAACCCGCAGCCCGCCACCAGAAGGGCCGCCAACGCGGCGCGCATCCCCCTCAACCGCAAACTCGGGCGCGACATGCGTGCAGCAGCGGTCATCGGTCTCCTCCGGGGTGATTGGCGTGGGGCCGGCGACGTGGCCGGATCGAAAGGACAGAAACCAGCGTCGGCCCGCAAGGCCGCCGACGAGCAGGCAAAGGCGCTGCGGGTTCCAACAATCTACCTCGCAAATGGCGGTTTGCCACCACGAAATCCGATTCGATGGGTTTGCCGGTGGCGGGGATCCGGCAAACCGGGCGAACCGTGTGAGGTTGCAGCGCAACTCAGACGTTGAAGTATTTCGCCTCGGGGTGGTGGCAGACGATGGCCGAGGTGCTCTGCTCGGGGTCGATCTGCCAGTTCTCGGTGAGTTCGCAGCCGATGCGGGTGGGGTCGATGAGTTGCCAGAGGACTTCCTGGTCGCTCATGTCCGGGCAGGACGCGTAGCCGAAGCTGTAGCGAGAGCCGCGGTACTTCTGGGTGAAGAGCTGTTTGATCTTCGGGCTGTCGTCGTTGCCGATGCCCAGTTCGATGCGGATGCGTTTGTGCCAGAGTTCGGCGAGGGCTTCGGCGCACTCGACGCCCATGCCGTGGACGTAGAGGTATTCGGAGTAGTTGTCGGCGTCGAAGTGCTTCTTCGCCAGGTGCGAGACTTCGGAACCCATGGTGACGCACTGCATCGGCAGCACGTCGCGCCGGCCGCCCCCGGAAGCGTCGAGCGGCAGGAAGAAGTCGGCCAGGCTCAGGCGCTTGCGGTCGGGCTGGCGGGGGAACTTGTTGAACCGCGCGATTTCTTTGTCGTGATCGACGGGATCGAAGACCACGACGTCGTCGCCGTCCGCGTTGGCGGGGAAGTAGCCGTACGTGAGCTTGGGTTGGAGGATGCCGCCCTCGACCATCGACTTCTTGAGGCGTTCCATGATGGGGCGGACGTCGTATTCGAGCTGCTGGTCGTAGTCCTTGGTGCTGCGGTCGCCGCGGGTGAACTGCCACTGCGTCTTGAAGAGCGCGGCTTCGTTGATGAAGGGGAAGATGTCCTTCATCTTGAGGTCGGTGACGACGCGCGAGCCCCAGAAGGGCGGGGTGGGGAGGGAGTCGAGGATCGTGACGTCGCCGCGGATTTTTAGCGCGACGTCACTGGCCGGTGAACCGGCCAGTCCGCGACCGGCGGCTTTGGTTTGGTCGCTGCGCTGTTTGAGTTCGGCGACTTTGGCTTCACGTTCTTTGCCGGCTTCGAGGCGCTGGTCGATCTCGGCGTTGAGCGGGTCGATCCTGCCGGTGCAGATCATGTCCATGAGGCGGAGGCCTTCGAAGGCGTCGGTGCCGTGGAAGGTGCTGCCTTGGTAGATGCTGCGGAGGTGGCCTTCGCAGTAGGACCGTTGGAGCGCGGCGCCGCCGAGGATCATGGGCACGTCGATGCCGAGCTTGTTGAGCTCGTGGAGGTTTTCCTCCATGACGTTGACGGACTTGACGAGCAGGCCGGACAGGCCGATCGCGTCGGGCTTGGTTTCGTGGTATTTGGCGACGATCTCGTTGATGGGGATCTTGATGCCGATGTTGTGGACGGTGTAGCCGTTGTTGGACAGGATGATGTCGACGAGGTTTTTGCCGATGTCGTGGACGTCGCCGCGCACGGTGGCCAGGAGCATGGTTCCCTTGGTGGAGCCGGCCACTTTTTCCATGAACGGTTCGAGTTCGGCGACGGCGGCCTTCATCACGGTGGCACTTTGCAGCACGAAGGGCAGCTGCATCTGGCCGCTGCCGAAGAGTTCGCCGACGGTCTTCATGCCGTCGAGCAGGTGGTCGTTGATGATGTCCAGCGGCGGGTATTTCGCGCGGGCTTCGGCGAGGGTTTCGGGCAGGCCCTTTTTCTCGCCGTCGATGATGTGTTTGCGGAGTCGTTCTTCGAGGGGCAGGTCCGCGAGATCGACCTTGTTGGTGACGGCCTCGGCGTTGTTGAACAGGTCGATGAAGATCTGGAGCGGGTCGCTGGTCTGGCTTCCGTCGTCCAGGGTGACGGGCTGCGGCGCTTCGCGTGCGTAAAGCAGTTCGAGCGCGGCCTGCCACTGCTCTTCGGGGATGCGGTTTTTCGGAAGGATCTTCGAGACGTGCAGGATCGCGCTGGTCATGCCCGCCTGGACGAGTTCGTAGAGGAAGACGGAGTTGAGCACCTGTCGCGCGGCGGGGTTGAGGCCGAAGCTGATGTTGGAGAGGCCGCAGGTGATCTGGCAGTTGGGGAATGTCTGCGCGATGAGGCGCGTGCCCTCGATGGTTTCGAGGCCGGAGCGCTTGTCCTGTTCCATGCCGGTGGAGACGGGCAGGACGAGCGGGTCGAACATGAGGTCGGCCTCGTCGAGTCCGTATTGGTTGGTCGCCAGGTCGTGCATGCGCGTGGCGATCTCGAGCTTGCGCTGCCGGGTCCGGGCCATGGCTTCCTGGGGGTCCTCGTCGATGGTTCCCAGGACGAGTCCCGCGCCGTAATCCTTGGCGAGGCGGCACATTTCGGCGAACTTTTCTTCGCCGTCTTCGAGGTTGGCGGAGTTGATGAGGCACTTGCCGCCGGCGGCTTTGAGGCCCGCCTCGATGGTGGCGGGCTGCGTCGAGTCGAGCATGAGCGGGGCGTTGACCTGGTTGACGAGCTTGGACACGATGGTGGTCATGTCCTTGGCGTTGTCCCGGCCGGCGTAATCGACGTTGACGTCGATGACGTGGGAGCCTTCCTTGACCATGTCGCGCGCGAGGGAGACGATTTCGTCCCAGGATTCCTGTTCGAGCAGCCGCTTGAACATGCGCGAGCCCGAGGCGTTGGTGCGTTCGCCGATGTTGAGGATGGTGTTGTCCTGTCGGTACTCGACGGCCCCCATGAGCGAGGAGACGGCGGGCTTCCACGTTGCTTTTTTGACGTTGACTGGCGGGCGCTGCCCGATGGCACGGACCAGGGCGGCGATGTGCTCGGGGGTGGTGCCGCAGCAACCGCCCACCACGTTCAGGCCGGCGGTTTGCACGAACTCGGCGACCTTCTCGGCGAAGGGTTCGGGTCCGAGGGGGAACACCGTGCGACCTTCGACGAGGGTGGGCAGTCCGGCGTTGGGCAGGAGGGAGATGCCGCGGTTCCAGTTTTTTCCGAGGTAGCGGACGTGCTCGGACATCTCGACCGGGCCGGTGGCGCAGTTCATGCCCAGGGAGTAGATGGGGTAGTCGCGGAGCGCGGCGACGCAGCCGGCGATGTCGGTGCCGACCAGGGTGGTGCCGAACTGTTCGATGGTGACCTGGACCATGACGGGGATGTCGCCGCCGTTGCCCCCGGAAGACGAGCAGCCGGTGTCGGGTTTCAGGCCACGTTCATCGAGGACCATGAAGGCGGCGCTCAGGGCGCACTTGACCTGCAGGATGTCCTGAGCGGTTTCCAGGAGCAGGACGTCGGAGCCGCCGTCGAGCAGGCCGCGGACCTGTGCGGCGTAGCTGGCTTTCATGGTGTCCCAGTCGACGTTGCCGAGCGTGATGAGCTTGGTGCCCGGGCCCATGGAGCCGACGACGAAGCGGGGCTTGTCGGCGGTGGTGTATTTCTCGCAGGCGGCGCGGGCGACTTCGGCGGCGGTCTTGTTGAGCTCGTGGACGCGGTCGACCAGGTCCTGGTCTTCCATGGTGTGGAGCTGGGCGTTGAAGCTGTCGGTTTCGATGCCATCCGCGCCGGCGGCGAGGAAGGATTCGTGGATGTTCTGGATGACTTCGGGGCGGGTCAGGAGCAGCACTTCCGTGCAGTTTTCTCTTCCCAAATAATCGCGGTCGAGGTCCAGGTCGGTGAGATTGTGGATGGAGGTGCCCATCGCGCCGTCGAAAAAGAGGACGCGTCGGGCGGCTTGCTGGGTGAAAAGGCTCATGGCGGGAGTGCGGGAGTGCGGGGTGGGGGCGGGTCGG
>CAZIXN010000010.1:23514-29018 GCA_964543215.1 uncultured Phycisphaera sp. | reverse complement strand
GAAGAGGAAGCTCGGGCCGATACGCCCGTCGGTGCCCACGCCCTGGCGCACCATGCTGACGTCCGCGCCGGTGCGCTCGCAGAGCTGCGCGATGGAGTTCATGAAGCTGATGCGGGTCGCGAGCATGGCGTTGGCCGCGTACTTCGTGATCTCGGCCGACGGCACGTCCATGATGATGATCTGGTGGCCCTGCCGCACGAACGGGCTGTAGAGCTCCTCGAGGACCTCGGCGGCCTTCTCGGAGTCGACGCCGAGGACGACCCGGTCGGGCTTCATGAAGTCGTTGATCGCCGCGCCTTCCTTGAGGAACTCGGGGTTGGACGCCATGCGGAACGGCTTGTCGGTGTGCTTTCTGATTTCGTCGCGGACCTTGGCGTTGGTGCCCACGGGGACGGTCGATTTCACGACGATCACCTTCGCCCGGCGTTCCTCGGGGTCCCCGCCGGTTTCGCCGGGACCCATCGCGATGGCCTTGCCGATGTCGGCGGCGGCGGCGAGCACGTACTTGAGGTCGGCGTGGCCCTGCTCGTCGCTGGGCGTGCCCACGCAGATGAAGATCATCTCGGCGGACTGAAACGCCGGCGCTTTGTCGGTCGTGAACTGCAGCCGCCCGGCCTTGTGGTTGCGGGCGATCATCTCGTCCAGGCCCGGCTCGTAGATCGGCGAGATGCCGCTCTTGAGCTTCTCGATCTTCTTGGGATCGACGTCCAGGCAGGTGACTTCGTTGCCGAGATTAGCGAAACAGGTGCCGGTAACGAGTCCGACGTAGCCGGTGCCGACCATGGTGATACGCATCGTGAAAATCCCTTGATCTGGTGAACGCCAGCCGATTCGTACGGCCGCGACGTCTCCCACCCAATCGGCACAATCGGCCGGCCAATCCAGCCGCAACCTCTCCCGAATCCCCAAGCCTACACAGCTTATCGGGCAGCCCCGCCCGGCCCGCTATCATCGCGGATTCACCCCAATTTTCCCCGAAACCCTGAAAGCTGGACCAAGCCGTGCCCACGCCCCCCAAAAAGAAAAAGCCCGTCAAGCTCCCCGAGCCCGTCCTCAACACCCCCGCCGACCAGCTCAGCGACGACGAACACTTCAAGATCAATTCCAAAGGCGTCGTCGGCCCGCTGCCGCAGCGCTACGCCGACCACGCCACCCCCGACCTCGAAAAGGAATCCGAATTCCTCTCGAAATCCCACGGCCTGTACCTCGAATACAACCGCGCCAAAACCGGCAGCGAAAAAGACTGGATGTTCATGGTCCGCGTCACCGTCCCCGGCGGCGGCGCGTTCAACGAACAGCAGTGGCGGACCTTCGACGAAGTCGCCGATGAATTCTGCGACCACAACCCCTACGGCAAGCCCTCGCTCCGCCTCACGACCCGGCAGAACATCCAGTACCACTGGCTGCTCAAGCCCCAGGTCAGATCCCTCGTCCAGAAAATCGCGTCCACCGGCTTCTACACCCTCAACGGCTGCGGCGACAACGTCCGCAACGTCATGGGCTGCCCCCTCGCGAAATTCTCCACCCTCCCCGGCGCCAACGCCTTCGAACTGGCACACCAGTACGGCGAATTTTTCAGGTTGCCCGCCGCGCCGCATATTCAAGTCTTCGGGGTTGATCCCGCGTTCATCAACGACCCGGAAAACCAGTACGACTACGGCCCGCAACTGCTCAACCGCAAATTCAAGATGGCCTTCTCCGCCGTCCACCGAAACCCCGACACCGGCGATATCACCTACGACAACTGCACCGAAATCCGCACCAACGAAGTCGGCATCGCGCCGATCGTCGAAGGCGCCGGTAGCTCCGCCAAGGTCGTCGCCTACCAGATCTACATCGGCGGCGGCCAGGGCGAAAAGAAAGGCAAACCCACCTTCGCCGCGCACGGCCTGCCGTTCGGCACGTTCACGCCCGACCAGCTCATGCCCGGCCTCAAGGCCATCGTCGACGTCCACAAGCACTGGGGCGACCGCGCCAACCGGGTCTGGGCCCGCATGAAATACGTCGTCTGGAAACAAGGCATCGACTGGTACCGCGACGAAGTGAAAAACCTCGGGGCCGGGTTCTCCGAGAACGATCCGCGTTGCGAAAGCGCACTGCCGGGCGCGCGGGACCTGCACCACGGCTGGACGAAGCAGGAGTCCAACGGCAAATGGGCTTACGGCGCGTACGTCGAGTGCGGCCGACTCGTGGACGAGAAGTACATCGACGCCGACAAGCTGATGAGCGAACGCGCCGCCGCTGCGCCGCACCTGGCTCCCAGCAACAGCCCCGACGACGAGCGCAGCCCCGCCGACGACGGCACGATGGGGGGCGGCGCGACCCACCCGCGTTTGCGCACCATGGTCAAGGAAGCGCTCGGCCGGTTCCCCGGCGTCGAGGTCATGGTCACCCCCAACCAGGACCTGCTGTTCACCAACATCGACGGGGATGCGAAGCAGGACTTCGCCGACTGCCTCGCGTCGTTCGGCCACGGCACGCGGCGCGGCAAGATCTACTCCTCGCTGCGCGTCCTGTCGGGCGCTTGCGTGGGCCTGCCGACGTGTCGCCTGAGCTACACCGACTCCGAACAGTTCGAGCCCGAGCTCATCGATCAACTCGAAGACCGCGGCTACGGCGACCTGGCCGAGTCCATCGGCATCACCGGCTGCGAACGCCAGTGCTTCCGCCCCGCGACCAAAACCTTCGGTTGGGTCGGCTCGGGCGGCGACAACTACGCCCTGAAGCTCGGCGGCTCCGAAGACGCGTCCACCCAAGGCCACTACCTCACCGACGGGCAAAGCCAGTACCTCAGCATGGTCCCCCGCGACCGCGTCGCCGATGTCTGCGCGGTGCTGTTCGACTGGTACCTGGCCGAAGCACCAAAGACCAACGGCCTGAGCGGCACCACGAAAACTTCCGGGGGGATGGGCCCGTTCATCCACCGCCATGGCTTCGCAAAAACCATCGACATCCTGAAGGCCGACCCACGCACCGCCGACCTCCTCGAGAAGCGCAACCCCCCGATGGGCTTCGTGCCGTACGTCCCCGACGCACTCGTGCCCGCCGAGGCCTGATCGCGCGTACCCGGCGAAGGCTCGGGCTCAGGTGCGCGTGTTGGATCGTGCGGGGTTTGGCGTCGTCGGCGTCAGGCCTGCACGGACCTTCGGTTTGAGCGGTTCGCTGGCGCCGATCGTCGCACATGGATGGCCGGCCATCGGTTCGCCGGGCGGATTGGCGGCGGCGGACTGGTCCTGAGCGAGCGCGTGATCGTGCATCGACATCAGCGACAGCAGCCAGGAGATCGTGGCGTCGGCGGACTGGTTGTCGTCGACGCCTTGGGGCATGAGCTTGTCGAAACAGCCGCCGGTCGTCTGGTCGTACAACGGCTGACGCAGGTCGTTGTCGCCGAGGAACCATTGCAGGCAACGGTGGGCCCGCGTGAGGTAGCGGGCGTTGTTGGTGACGCGGAAGGCTTCGAGGTTGGCGTCGATCGCGCCGCCGGCTTCCATGGGCAACTGATCGAAGCGGGCCTTGCTGCCGCCGCGGGGGAACCACCCGTGCGTCCCGACGGGGGCGAAGCGGTCGTCCTCGCCGGTCTGCACGGCGTTGAGGAAGTCCAGCGACTTGAGCGCCTGCTGGATCATCGCGTTGTTGAACATCCATCGCCCCGAGAGCAGCAGGGCTTGCGGCAGGCGCGCGGCGGTGTAGGTGAGTTCGTCGTTGGGCCAGGGCCAGTCGTCGGGCTTGTCCGCGAAGGCTTCGTACAGGCCGTGGGCCAACTGCTCGCGCATCTGTTTGGCGTGGGTGTCGCCGGAGTATCGTCGGAGGTAGGCGTGGATGCCGATCAGCGCGTAGGCCCGGCCGTGCAGATGCTCAAAGGAGGCGCACGCGGGCAGCGCCGCCTGAAACAGCCGGACGGCAAGGCTGCGGTGGCCGGGCTGCGTGGAGCGGGCGACGGTTTCGCCCAAAGCGCGGATCGCCCGGCCGTGCGTGTCTTCGGAATAGCCCTCGGAATCCCACGCACGGTCGTAGCCCATGTGGTTGCGGAACCGGCCGGCCCGCTCGTCGAACGCGTGGTCCATGAACGAGAGGTATCGCGCCGCCAGCACGTCGAGCCGATCGTCAAAACGGTCGGCGGTGGCGTGGAAATCGCCGGCCATGAGCACCGCGACGAGCGCGCGGGCGTTGTCGTCGAGGCGGTAGCCCGAGCTGCGATCAGGGATCGTCGCCTTGGCGTGCGTCAGGATGCCGCAGGAATCGGTGAGTACCCGCAGATGATCGAGCTTGACCTCGGGCAGTTCGTCCGAGGCCGTGCCCGGCGTGATCGGTTCGTTGCGGATATGAATCAGCGGCCGGGGGTTGTGCTGGCGTTCGTCACGCACCTCGGCAAAGACATCCATGTACTGCTCGGCCACGCGTCGCCAGATCATCGGCCGGGTGTACGTGTACGCGGCCTTGCGGATCGCGTGGCGCTGAACTTCGTGTGTGAACAGATCGTTGATCGACTGGGCGAGCTGCTCGGAGTTCTTGAACGGCACGAGCTTGCCCCGGCCGTCGGCGAGCAATTCCTGGGCGTGCCAGTACGGCGTGCTCACCGTTGCCTTGCCGGCACCGAGCGCGTAGGCGAGCGTACCGGAGGTGATCTGCGCTTCGTTGAGGTATGGCGTGACGTACACATCCGCACAGCCGAGAAACTCGAGCAGCTCATCGATCTCGACGAACTTGTTGAACCACTTGAGATGGTCCGCGACGCCGAGTTCCTTGGCACGCTTCTGCAGGCCGATGCGGTAGTCCTCGCCGCTGTGGGCGAGGATGCCCGGGTGCGTCGCGCCCAGGATGAGGTAGACCGCCTCGGGGTGCCGCTTCACGATTTGCGGCATCGCCTCGATCATGTACTCCAGGCCCTTGCCCGGCGAGAGCAGCCCGAAGGTCACGATCACCTTCTTGCCCGCGACGCCGAACTGATCCTTGTAGTACGCCGGATCGACGAAGGGCACGTCATGGATGCCGTGGGGGATGAGCGCGATCTTGTGGCGCGGCACGCCGTAGATCTCGGTAAGAAACTCGAACGCGCGCTCGGCCATGACCACCACGCGGTCGGCCTGCTCGGCCAACTGCATCATGACGGCGTGCTGCCGCTCGTTGGGCTCCTTGAGCACGGTGTGCAGCGTCGCCACCGAGGGCATGCGCAGGCGGCGCATGAGTTCGAGGACGTGGACGCCGTGGTCGCCGCCGTAGATGCCGTACTCGTGCTGGAGGCAGAGCACGCCGGCGGGCGACATGTTCAGGAAGTCGGCGGCGAGGCGGTACTCGGCCAGGCGGTTCTCGTTGATTTCGAACGCGACGCGCGGGCCGTAGCGGTAGCCCTCGGGCCGGTCGTTCATCGCGATGGCTTGAACCTGTGCGTCGGAGCCGCCGTGCTGGATGGCGTCGGCGATCGCGTCGGTCAGGTCGTGGGTGAACGTGGCAATGCCGCACCGCCGGGGCAGAAAGGACCCAAGCGTGGTGACGGTGCCCACGCC
>CAZIXN010000010.1:0-23414 GCA_964543215.1 uncultured Phycisphaera sp. | reverse complement strand
GTGGTCAGCCCCTGCTGAACCTTGTTGAAGCCATCACGGCGGAGGGTGTTCATGCCCTGTTCGACGCAGAGTCGGCGGAACTCGGTGACCGACGGGTTGCGGGCGATCGCGTCGCGGAGGGCGTCGTTGATGACCAGCAGTTCGTACAGGCCTAGCCGGCCGGAGTAGCCGGTGCCGCGGCACTTGTCACAGCCGGCTCCACGGGGGAGTTGGCCGGTGATGCCCTGCATCTCCAGCGCCTCGGCGACTTCGGCGTCGGGCGTGTACATCTCTTTGCAATTGCTGCAGATCTTCCGAACCAGGCGTTGCGCGAGACAGGCGTTGACCGCGCCGCCGATGAGGAACGGCTCGACGCCGATGTTGATCAGACGGGTGATGGACGACGGCGCATCGTTGGTGTGGAGCGTGGAGAGCACGAGGTGGCCGGTGAGCGACGCCTGGATCGCGGTCTTGGCGGTCTCGAAGTCGCGGATTTCACCGACCATGATGACGTCGGGGTCCTGCCGCAGCAGCGCGCGGAGTGCGGCGGCGAAGGACATGCCGATCTTCTCGTTCACCGGCGTCTGATTGATACCGCCGAGGTGATATTCGACGGGGTCTTCGGCGGTGGAGATGTTGAGCTTGACGCGGTCCATCTTGTTGAGAGACGCGTAGAGCGTGGTGGTTTTGCCCGAGCCGGTAGGCCCGGTGACGAGCACGATGCCGTGCGGGTTCTTGATCTGGTTGGTCCAGATGCGCAGCGCGTCTTCGCCGAAGCCCAGGTCGTCCAGATCGACCTGAATGGACTTGGTGTCGAGGATACGCATGACCACCTTTTCGCCGGCGACCATGGGCAGGGTCGAGACGCGCAGGTCGAGCTTCCGGCCGTGCACCATCGCGCGGATGCGGCCGTCCTGCGGCACGCGGCGTTCGGCGATATCGAGATTGGCCATGATCTTGATGCGGGAGACGATGGCGGCCTTCATCGAAGGCGGCGGATTCTGTGCTTCGAACATGATGCCGTCGATGCGGTAGCGGATCTGGACCTTCTTTTCCTGCGGCTCGATGTGGATGTCGGAGGCGCCCTCCTTGACCGCGTTGAAGATCAGGTAGTTGACGTAGCGGATGACGGGCGATTCGCCGGCCATTTTCTCGAGGTCGAGGTTCTCGTCGTTGTGCTCGACGACCGAGACGTCGTCCTCGTCGACGCCGGCGATCAGGTCGTCCATGGAAACATCGTCGCCGCCGGAATCTTCCTCGCGGAGGCTGGCGGCGAACGCGTCGATATCGGTCTTGGGAACGACGACAATCTTGAGGTTGCTGCCGAGCTTGTGACGCACTTCGTCCAGGACGATCAGGTCATCGGGGTCGATGACGCCGACGACCAGACGCGAGCCTTCCTGACGGATGGGGATCACGCCCTGCGCCTGGCAGTAGTCGGGCGTGAGCTTGTGGAACTGCTTGAGGGCTTCAAGCTTGTGGGCGTCGGCCTCGATGCGTTCGAACGTGAGGCCGGCTTCGGCGGCGAGCGCTTTCGACAAGGCCGTGTCATCGACGCCGGATTCGCGGAGCACTTCGGCGAGCGGTCGGCTTGGCGTTTTGGCGATGAGGCCGCGTGCCGACGCGAGCACCTCGGTGCTGACGTGGCGGGCGGCGAGCAGCGTTTGGCCGAGGTCGCCGATGCGGGCGAGCGGCTGGTCGGCGCGCGCCGGTGACGGCGTCGCGGAATCAGGCGCTGCCGCGGCGATCGCAGCGGGGGTGGCGTGGACGTCGAGCACCGCGTCGGCGTCGCCGATCAACTCGGCGGTCAGATCGTCGTCTTCGAAATTCAGCAGCTCGTCGAGGCTCACCTGGGTCGTCTCCTCACGGTTCCCCGCGGTCGGTTGGTTCGGGCAGAAGGTCGAATCAGCGCAGGCCCTGGGACACGCCGGCTTCGGCCTGGATCTCCAGGATGAAGCGCGGGTCGCCGGCGCGGGCCTCGAAGTCCACGGGAATCAGACCGACGCGGCCGGCCTGGATGCCCGCCACGCGGAAGCTCCCGATCCGCTGCCCGAGCCGGTAGAACTCGTTGTCGATCACGGCAACACTGCGGCGGCCGCTGCCCATGATGCTCTGCAGCGAAAGCATCTGGAACTCGTTGGTCAGCGCCTTGAGCACGCTCTGCCGCTGGCGTTCCGCGCTGTCCACCGAGACCTCGCCGCCGGTATTTCGCTGAAGGAAAGACAATTCGAAGGGGTTCTTCTGCACATCCTCGAGCGTCACGGCCTTCTCGGGATATTGCGTGGCGATCTTGCTCACGATGGCATCGGCGTCGGCGATCATCGAGCTGAGGTTCCCGGGATTCTGCGCGTCCTTGGGGTCAACCAGGTCGGGGTTCTCGGCTTTTCGGATGAACGTCTCGATCTTGGAGAGCTGCTCGGCGGAGCCGCCTTCGGTGCCGCCGCCCTGCGTGAGGCGCATGCCCATGAGCACGCCGCCGGCGATCAGCGCGACAATGGCGATGAGGATCGCCGACTGCGTCGCGATGCGCTTGTTCTCTTCGGCGGAGTCATAGGCCAACGGGTCCAGGCCTTCGTCGTTGTCGCCGGCAAGCGAGCCCAGCAGCGGCATCGTTGGTGCCGGCCGTTCGACCTCCAGCGACTCGTCGAATTGATCGTCTTCGTTTACGTGCTTAAACATGGTCGTTCTCGGGTACGGGCCGCGGTCAAGGTCAGTGGTCGGGCGGTCGTCGAAGGTTCAATCAGGTCGGTGCGATCAAACAGCGGGCGTCGGGCTGTTCTCTCCACGGAAGAAGATGCTCAGCCGCAGTTCGGTGCGGACTTCGCCGGAGGCTTCGTTGTTGGTTTTCTTGACCCGCATCTCGGACATGCGCGTGATCCGCGGCAGTTCCTCGATGCGCTTGATCAGGTTGTAGTAGCCGTCGAAGTCGCCTTCGATCTCGATCTTGATGGGCAATTCTTCGTACTGCGCGGCCTTGATGGTCTTGTCGGGGACGAACTGGCGCGTGGTCAGGCCTTCGCTGCTGACGATCTTGTGGATCTCCAGGAGGATGGCTTCGACCTCGCCACGATCGGGGAGTTTTTCCTCGAAAATGGCGTTCGCCCGGTTCAGTTGCTCGATGCGGGCTTCGAAGTCGGGGAACTCGGCCTTGACTTTCTCGAGCTTGGCGAGGGTGTCGTAGTTCTTCGCCGACGATTCCTTGAAGCCGGCGATCTTTGCGTCCATCGGTTTGAGGACGACGTAGTACGCGCCGACCATGACGCCGACAAGCACGAGCAGGTAAAGAAGTTCACGGATGCCGAATCGCATGGCAGGTTCTCGGGGAGGAATCGGGGGAGGTTTCCGGGGGCGGTCAGGGGGTACGAAAGCCGGCGTGCCTCATCGGGCCATCGCGCCTTGCGGCGTGATCTGCATCGAGTCGCCGACGGGGTCGTTCTTGAGTTCGCGGTTGACGCGGGTGGGTTCGAGGTCGGCCATGGTCAGGCCACGGGCGAGGCTCAGCTCGATCTTGAACTTGCGCAGCGGGGTGTCATGGAGCTTGTGCTGCTCGGAGAACACCAGATTCACATTGTCGAAGAGTTTGTGGCGGCCCAGCTTGGACATGTATTCGGAGACTTCGACGTCGGTGGGCGCGACGCCGGTCATCGCCATGACGATCTGCGTCTCGGGGATCTCAATCTTGGGCGTCTTGTCTTCGGCCTTGAGCTTGCTCGCCCTCGCAGCGGCGGCGTTGTCCAGGGCTGAAACGGCGGGCTTCGTGTCGCGGACAACTTCGGTCTTGAGTTCGAGTTCGGTCAACGACAGCGAGGCAGGCATGTGATTGATCAGCTCGGCCAGGACGTTGGACTTGTCCACCGGATCGACCAGCGCACTGGTGATTGCGCCGCGGAGGATCATCTCCTGGTGCTGCTTCTGGAGCTTGGTGGCCTGGTCGATCTTGGTCGCCTCGGCATCGACCTGCGCGTTGGCGCGGGCGTTCTCGTCGACGGCGACGTTGAGCTGGCGCTGCTTGACGAAGTACGCCGCCATCACGCCGGTGAGCACGACGGCAAACAGCGACACGCACACGATGTTGCTCCGCCGCGCCATCTTGCGGGCGAGGTAGTCTTCGGGCAGAAAGCTGGCATTCATGGTCATCGCAGGATCCTCCGGGCGGGACTTTGGCCGCCCCCTTTTCGTTCGCTCGCGTCCGGTGTCAGAGGTTCGCTTCGCTCAGACACAGGCCCATCGCCACCGCCCAGTTCGGTGCGGGGTCGTTTGTATCCACGCCCACCGCGGCGTCGCCGGGAAGGTCGCGGTCCATGCCCGCAAAGGCGTCGCCGAGTTCGCACGGCAGCCCCAGCGCGTGTGCCAATCGGCCGCGCAGGTGGTCGCGGTGTGCCTCACCCCCGAGCAAAACAATCCTGTCCAACGGCAGCATCGGATGGCGGCCGCGGTGATGACGCAGCACCAGCCGCAGTTCATCCACCAGCGTCCGCATGACTTCGTCGTGCTTGTCGGCGTCGGGCTCCTCGGACACCGCCGTCGCCACGCCGCCGCCGGCCTCGGCACGGTTGACGCCGGCGATCCGCATCCGGCGTGCCTCGTCGAACGCAAGCTTGTGCTTGCGAGCGTGGAGTTGGTTCCAGTGGTCGCCGCCGGCGTGGATGGTCTTGACCAGCAGCAGCTTCTGCTTCTGGGCGACAACGACGCGCGTCGTCGCGGCACCGAGGTCCACAAAGAGCACGGCACCGGTCGTTTCGTCGAGCAGTTCTTCGAAGCACCGCGTCACGCACAGCGGCTCGATGTGCATGCCGACCACCTCGAGTCGGCACCGTCCCGCCAGGCCGAGGTACTGCATCACCTGTTCCCGCTTGGCCGCGAGACAGATCACGTCGCTGCGTGCGGCACCGCGGCGGTGATGGTCCACCGCGTGAAAGTTCTTGAGGATCATCCGTGCGGGATCGACACCCAGCCGCTCGCGGAGTTGCAGATCAATCAGCGCGTCGATGTCTTCGGGGTCGGTCCGCGCGATCATGAAGTTGTGGATCAGCGTCTGGAAGCCGGGGATCGCGCAGATCGCGCGGCGTCCACGAAACGGCAAGTTGCGCAGCAGGCCCTTGACGGCTTCTTCGATGAAAGCCAGACGTTCCTGCGTGTTGGTCCGGGCATCGTGCGGAATCACGGCGTTGCCGGCCGCGATGAGCTGGCCGTTGCCCTCGGCGACGATCTGCAGAAGTTTCACCGTATCGGCACCGAAATCGATGGCGATGGGCGAGACGCGGGTTTTGCTGGAGATGCCGAAGGCCATGGCAGGTCGGACCCGTCAACGGGAAGCGGTGTGCGCGGCGCGGTGCCGCGGCTGAAACCCGACATCGACGGATTCGGCTGGGGGATTTAGGGCAACACGGGATTCGATCGCCGGGGCGCGCACAACCCCAGCGCGGTTCCACGCTTATCGGACACCGATGCCCCACCCGGTCATCGGCTCCGAAGAGAACTGAGCCCAGAGGCTGCGACGGGACAGAGCGTGAATCCCGATGCGGCGGCGGATTGCCGGGCCTGCATTCATGGTCCCGGTCGTATCGATGACGGCGGTCCCGGCCGTTGTGACGCGTGTTATAACCCGGGCCAGGGAGGCCCCCGGCGCCGCCGCATTTTCGCCTTCGGAGACTCGTATGGATCGTCGCACGTTCCTCGCCGGTTCGCTGGTCGCACCGGCCGCATCGCTGTTTCCCTCGCAAGGCCGAGCCTCGACGCCGGCGGATGCGTTGCCGCCCGCCGAGCAGGCCGTGTCCGAGGTTCCGGACGAGCCGGGCATCACCTGGTTCAACGCTCAAGAACTCGACGTCGAAGGGCGGGCGTTTCATGACACGGCGGCGTATTTCGATCGCTTGCCTGCGCGAGCCGAGACGCTGGTACGGCAGGAAGTCTGGACCCTTTCTCGTTCCACGGCGGGGATGGCGGTGCGCTTCGAGGCGGACACCGACCGCATCGAGATCGACTGCACCCTCCGCGGCGCAGCGCTGGCGATGCCGCATATGCCGGCGACGGGCGTCTCGGGATTGGACCTCTATACGAGGGACAACGGCCGGTGGCGGTGGGTTTCGGTATTTCAACCGAAGGACAACCCCCTTCGTGGACCCTTGGTGGAAGGGCTCGCGCGGGGTCGGCGCGAGTTCCTGCTGTACCTGCCGCTGTACAACGGGGTCGAGTCGCTGCGTCTTGGCGTACCGGAGGGCAACGCGTTCGCCGCGCTGCCGCCACGCACCGATCGGCCGATTCTGTTCTACGGTACGTCGATCACCCAGGGTGCCTGCGCGTCCCGACCGGGCATGGCGTTTGTCAGCCAACTCGGCCGACGCCTGGACCGGCCGATGCTCAACTTCGGCTTTTCGGGCCAAGGGAAGATGGAGGCCCAGGTCGCCGATCTGCTGGCCGAGCTGGACCCCGCCGTGTTCGTGCTGGACTGCATGCCCAACACCCCGGCCCAGGAGGTCGAAGCAAGGTCGTACGACGTGACGCACCGATGGCGACGGGCGCGGCCGGAGACGCCGGTGGTACTTGTCGAATCGCGACCATGGTCCAACGCCGATCTGGTTCAGAATCGCCTCGAAGCCGATCAGAGCAAGCGGGCCGCGATGCGACGAACGTACGACAAGCTGCTCGGGGAAGGCGTCAGCAGGCTTTTCTACGTCGAGGGAGAACCGCTGCTCGGCGACGATCACGAAGCAACCACGGACGGGTCGCACCCCTCGGATCTGGGCATGATGCGCATCGCCGAGGCGCTCGAGCCGGTGCTGCGTGAAGCGTTAGCGGCGTCGTAATTCACGGAAAAATCCCGCGGATCGCGTAGACCTGTCCGAGGTGTTCGAGCGCTGCGGCGTAGGCGGCGGTGCGCAGGTCGCAGTCGTAGCGGTGGGCCGCAAGTTTCACGCGTTGTGCCGAGGCGTACATCAACCGTCGCAACTCTTCCTGCACACGCTGCGGCGTCCACTGCTCGGCGTCGCGGTTCTGTCGCCACTCCATGTAGCTCACGCTCACGCCCCCCGCGTTGCACAGGATCGCCGGCAGAATGGTGACGCCCTTCTCTCGCAGCAAACGGTCGCCTTCGGGCGTGGTGGGCGCGTTGGCACCCTCGGCCACGACCTTCGCGTTGATCCACGCCGCTTCCCTGGCCGTGATCATCTGCTCCATCGCCGCGGGGATCATCAGGTCCACCGGCAACCGATAGAAATCCTCGGTGCCGATCGCTTCGGCGCCAGGGAAGCCGGCCACCCCGCCGGTCTTGTCCACGTACTCGGTCAGGTCCGCGGCGCTCAGGCCACGCTCCGCGAAAACCGTACCGGTGTGATCCATCACGGCCCGCAGCGAGCCGCCCGCCTGCTCCATCAGTCGGCCGGTCCACGACCCGACGTTGCCGAAACCGATCAGGCTGAACGGACACCCATTGACCTCAATGCCCAGCTCCGGAAGCAACTCAGTCACGACATACGTCAGACCCTGACCCGTCGCTGCTTCGCGCCCGTGCGAGCCGCCGAACGCCACCGGCTTGCCCGTGACCACCGCCTGCCCGGTGAAACGGGCCTGCGCGTCGGACATGTTGATGTACGTATCGGCCATCCACGCCATCGTCTGCGCGTTGGTGCCCACGTCGGGCGCGGGGATGTCGTGGTGCGGCCCGATGTTCGAGCCAAGGGCCGTGGTGAAGCGCCGCGTCATGCGCCGCAGTTCGCCTTCGCTGAGCGAGCGCGGATCGACCTGCACGCCACCCTTCGCGCCGCCCAGCGGCAGCCGGGCCAGCGAACACTTCATCGTCATCAACACCGCGAGCGCCTTGACATGGTCCAGCGACACGTCGGAGTGATATCTGATCCCGCCCTTGTAGGGGCCAAGGATATTGTTGTGCTGGACGCGATACCCCTTGAAAAGTCGGTAATTCCCGCTATCCATCATCACGGGAAAGTGGACCATGATCTCGTTCTTGGGCTGCGCGAGGATCAGTTGCAGATGGTCGGGTTGCTCAAGCGTGGCCGAGGTGTCGAGCACATCGCCGATGACCTGCTGATAGAGGGAGTGCGGCTCGTAACGGAAACCCAGTTCGTCCAGGACGGTCGTGGTGCGGTGATTCATGCGGGGCTCGTTCGATGGAAGCGGGCATCCAAACGCGACAGGAGCCCGATCGTATCGCGCTGCATCGTCGATGTGGCTGTCGCGGCGTTAGAGTCGGCGCATGATCGTGTACGCCTGTGCCGACCTGATGTTTGCCAGCAAGGTGTCGTCGGCCTGCGACGCGCTCCACGTGGTCAGCCGCCCGGCCCGCTCTGCCGCGATGCTGCAGGCCCGGCTCGACCGCGTCGACGACGGTAAGCCAAACGACGCGGTCGTCGCCGTGTTCATCGAACTCACGCGCGACGATGCGCTCGAGCTTGTCGCGCAGTCCCATCAGCACGCCGGCCGGCCGAAGATCGTCGCCTTCGGTCCTCACGTCGATCGCGACCGACTCGCCGCCGCACGCACCGCCGGGGCCGACCACGTGCTCACCCGCGGCGCGCTTGCGCAAGACCTGCCCGAACTGATTCAGCAACTCCTCCGCCGGTAAAGCCCGCCACGATCCGCCACGCGCGGATCGCGGGCAAGTGGTGTATCGACATCCCGACTTCCCGTGTGAAGCTCTTGCGGCACCTCGTTCGCGCTCGCCTCAGGGAAATGCCCAGCCGTCATGATCGCACCCGATCGGACGCCAAGGATGATTTTTCTGACCGCGGGTCGCACCCCGTTTCAGGTCTCATCCGATGAAAGGGCAAGCATGGGGGGGCCGTGCTCGTTCCGGAGTCTTCCATGCCGCTCTTCAGTACGCAGAACCCCACTTCCGACCAGGCGGTCGACACCCTCCGCCTCACCAACCGTGAATGGCGTGAGCTGATCGATGAGATCGACCGCGAGTCTTCGCGTTACATCGACAAGCTCCAGTTGCGGAGGGACGAGCGCGTCGCCTACCGCAACGTCGCCCATCTGCTGGCAACGATCACCGCCGCCGACGGACGGATCCAGCGGTTCCGCGTGCGGACCCACGACCTGAGCGCTTCGGGTCTGGGCTTCCTGCACGGCACATTCATCTACCCGGGCTCGAAGGTGAAGCTCGTGCTGAATCACTGCGTGCAGGGACCGGTGTACATCGACGGCGTCGTCCGTCGATGCGAACACTGCAAACGCCACATCCACCGCGTCGGCGTGGAGTTCAACAAACCCATCGAAGCCGAGATGTTCATCCTCGCCGAAGCCCCGCCCACACCGGACGTCGAACGCAGCCCCTGACCGGCGGCCGCTCGCCCGGGGGGCAGGTCAGTTGTCGAACTGCGCGTCAAACGCGATGTCGCTGCGCGGGAAGTCGAGCTTGCGGACAAACGCGGCGGCCTCGGTCGCGCCGTGCTCGCGGTGCATCCGGCTGTCTTCCCATTCCACGCTCAGCGGACCCGCGTAGCCGATATCGTTGAGCGCGACGATGATTTGTTCAAAGTCAATATCGCCGTGGCCCACACTACGAAAATCCCAGAACCGCCGCGGGTCGGCAAAGGTCGTGTGCCCGCCGAACACGCCGACGCTCCCGTCGCCCTTGCCCCACCACACATCCTTCATGTGCGCGTGATAGATGCGGTCCGGGAACGCGCGGAGAAACTTCACGTAGTCCACGCCCTGATAACCCAGGTGCGACGGGTCGTAGTTGAACCCGAAGCGCGTATGACCTTGCACCGCCTCGACGGCGCGCTGCGCCGAAGCGAGATCGAACGCGATTTCCGTGGGATGAACTTCCAGCGCGAAGTTGACATCGACCGCCTCGAACGCATCGAGGATCGGCCCGAAGCGCGCCGCGAAATCGTCGAAGCCTTTCTGCCAATACGCCTGCGACGTCGGCGGCCAGGCGTAGATCGAATGCCAGATCGAGCTGCCCGTAAAGCCGTTGACCACCATCGGAAACTTCAGGTCGTCCGGCCCGGCGTCTCGGAAGACCCGCGCGGCCTTGGCGGTGTCGATCATGCGCTGCGCCGCGCGCTGGCGGACGCCCTCGGGCTCACCGTCGCCGTACACCTCCGGCGGCAGCACGTCCTTGTGTCGCTCGTCGATGCGATCGCACACCGCCTGCCCGACCAGGTGCGCCGAGACCGCGTAGCTCGTCAGGCCGTGTTTGGCGAGCGTGTCCCAGCGCGTCTTGGCGTAGCGGTCGTCGGACAGGCACGCGGCCACGTCGAAGTGGTCGCCCCAGCAGGCGAGTTCGAGGCCGTCGTAGCCGAAGGCCTTGGCCTTTTCGCAGATGGTGTCGAAGGGGAGGTCGGCCCACTGGCCGGTGAAGAGCGTGACGGGACGGGGCATGGTGAACTCCTTGCGGAAGAAGGAAACGCCAAGACGCCAAGTAGCCAAGACGCCAAGGCAGAGAGCAGGAACAAAACCTATCAGGAATCCGTTGCGGCTCGGTTCGCGAGACCGATCGCAAAGCCGCATTCAGGGCATGCTTCACGCTGATCTTTGAGCGACTGGCCGATGTCGTAGCCACAGTTCGGGCAACGGTGGCTGCCGCTTTCCCAAGCCAACGAAAGCATGCGTTCGCGCAGCTCCGCCGTCACCGCCGCCGGGTCGGCCTTGCGATCGACGGCCATCGGCGGGCCGAACCGCACCCGGCTGCGTGTCGGCTTGAAGAGATGCACCCACATGCTCGTGCTCAGCGGCGTGCCCGAAATCCAACACGGCACGATCACCGCCCCGCCCAGCCGCGCGCACACCGCCGCGCCCGGTTCGAACGGCTTGAGCACCCGGTTGTCGTACTGCAGATGCCCCTCGGGGAACATGCCGACGACATCGCCCTTCTTGAGTTCCTTGACGATCTGGCGGACCTGGGCCGTGCCGTCTTCGGGTCGGTCGTCGCCGATGCGGTGCGGCAGGCAGATGGGTTCGATCGCGTTCCACAGCGGGTTGAGCAGCTTGAAGCGGTAGCTGGTGAGCATGAGCCAGCGGACCATGCGCGGGCTGGCGGCCTGGATGAGGAACGGGTCCAGCGCGGTGGTGTGGTTGGACGCGATGACCACCGGGCCGGTGCGGGGGATGTGGTGTCGCCCTTCCCATTCGAGTCGATGCCAGACCATGCAGTACCAGCGTTCGAGCTTCCAGAACACGTTGGCCATCCGGTTGGGCATGGGTCCGGCGATCAGGAAGCGGGCGAGTTGGAAGATGCCCACCAGGATCATCACCGGGCCGACGATGTCGAGCACCCAGAGAATGTTGTGGTCGGCGTTGGGCATGAAGGTGACGGCGGCGAGCACGAACAACGAGACGATCGTGGTCGCCAGCGCGTCCAGCCCGATGACCCGTCCGCGGATGTAGTTGGGCGTGATGCTCTGCAGCAGCGTGATGACGCCGATGATGGTGACGTTGCCGAACACGCCGATCATGAACGACAGGAGGAAGACGATCCACTCCACGCGGATGATCGCCAGCAGCGTCACCGACAGCCCCGCGAGCACGAGCGCCACCATCATGGGTAAGGTGGCTTCACGGCGGGTACCGATCCACGCGACGACCGCCGCCCCGCCGAGCATCCCCAGCCCGAGCATCGCGGACATCCAGACGTAGTACGTCTGCAGCTCTTCACCGAAAATGCCGAAATTGACTTTCCATACGGCAAAGGGCGCGGAATACACGATCATCGCCGCGCCCCACGTCAGGCCGTGCAGCATGGTGAGCTGAATGACCCGGCGGTGCCCGAGGATGTAGCGGGCGGCCTGGCGGAAGCTGCGTCTGCGTTCGGGGTGTTCGCGGCGCTCCCGCCGGGAGGTATGGATCGGCTCGCGCACCTTCATGAAGATGAAGAACGTGCCCGATACGGCGAAGAGCGCCATCGCGAACCACAGGCCGTTCTTGATGCTCTGCGTGTTGTCGGGGTCGATGATCAGGTCCGCGACCACCAGGCCGATCATGTTGGCCACGACGCTGATGGAGATCAGCAGCGCGTTGCCCGTTTGAAGCTGATCGGTGGCGACGACCTGCGGAACGATCGATGTCCGGGCCGGATTGAAGCACGCCGCGAACGTGCCGACGACGAACAGCACCGCGAGCACCTGCCAGTAGCGCGACAGGATGTCGAGCATGGTCCACGACGCCGCTTCAGGCCCGAGCGCGACGATCGTGGCGGGCACGAGCGTGATGGCCAACAGAAGCGTCAGCGCCCGCCCCTCGTCGCAGCCGAGCATGATCCACTTGCGCGGCAGATGGTCCGCCAGCCAGCCGCCCGGCAGCGACCACACGAAGTACGCGAAGAAAAACGCGAACTGCGTCGCGGCGTTGATGCTGGTGGACTCGGCATCGGCCCCGGTGGCGCCCATGATCGTCAGCGCCGCGAGCATCATCATGCGGTCGCCGAACCCCGACGCGGCGGTGCTCACCCACATCAGCGTGAAGCTGACGTTCCGCCAAAGAGGGACGCGATCGTGGTCGTGCGACATAGGGCCGGGAGTGTAGAGGCTGGGCGTTGCGGCAACGCGGGACGCGCCTCACCCGACGTGACGCTTCACGCCAATTGTCGCGATAGGAACTCCGCCGCCAGCGCCGGCCAGACCGACGCCGGGGCATGATCCGACGCGAGTCCCAGGCCGTGCTTTCCGTCGGTGAAGACGTGCAGCTCGCAAGGCACGCCGTGCTGCCAGCAAGCCTGCGCGAAGACGATGCTGTTCATCGCCGGCACGCTGGCGTCGTCGGCGGTGTGCCAGCAGAAGGTCGGGCAGGTCTGGGGTGTGACGGCGTCTTCGAGATTCAGCGGCGGCTCATGGGGCATCGGCGCGTCGGTGCCCAGGAGGTTCTCCCCCGACCCGCCGTGTGCGTGCGGGCCGAAGAGCTGGACCACCGGGTAGCAAAGCACCGCCGCGTCCGGCCGGGCGGGGTGCAGGCCCACCAACGCATCGGCGGGGTCGGCGTTCGCGTCGCCGTGCGTCGCCAGGGTCGCCGCCAGGTGTCCGCCGGCCGAGAAGCCCAGCACCGCAAGCTTGGCGCCGCCGAAACGCGCATCGGCGCGGATCATCCGCGCCGCCCGCTGGGCATCGTGCAGCGGCGCCGGATGCCGGTGGTGCGGCGCGACCCGGTACCGCAGCACCGCCGCGTGAAAGCCGCGCTGGCGAAAAAACTCGGCAACCGGCTCGGCCTCGTGCGCCGCGGTCATCTGGTAGCCCCCGCCGGGCAGCACCAGCACCGTGCCGTGCGCCCGGGCCGGGGTGTCGAGAGGCATCATGACCAGCGTCGCACCGTGGGGATCGCCGTCGTCACGCAGCGGAATCGGCGATGCAGAAGCCGAGTCGCTCATCGGCCCGTCACCCCTTGCCCCAGGTTCATCAGCGGCAGCGGCGCGGGGCTGTCGCCGTTGAGGAAGTAGATCTGGCTGGCCGGGTTCTCGCTCATCGCCTTGAGCGCTTCGAGCGACTGAAGCTGAATGTACGCGGGATTCTCGGCGATGGCCTTGTTGATCGCTTCGATCTCGTACGCCTGCGCATCGGCGAGGACCTTCCGCCGGGCCGCTTCCTCTTCAGCCGCTTCGCGATCGGCACGGGCCTTGACCACCTGCTGCTGCTGCTCGGTTTCGTAGCGGATCAGCTCGGCCTTCTGACGCTCGGCCTGCTGCTCGGTCTCCTTCTTCTGCTGGATCTGCGCGATCAATCGGTCCGGCAGTTTGATGTCGCGGATCAGCACGTCGTTGACCGCGATCCCTTTGCTGGCCAGGAAACTCTCGAGCTCCGCCTGCAACGAAGCCTGCAAACGCTGCTGCGTGGTTTCCATAAAAAAATCTTCGGCCCGGACGATGCTCTTGCCCTGTTCCCGCAGAACACTCCGCACCTTGGGGATCAGGTGCACCTCGACCGCCTGCTCGGCGTTGCCGGTGTCCTCGTAAATCTCCGGGGCCATCGCGCCGATCAATCGATACTGCACCGACACGTCCACCGTCGTGGTGAGCTGGTCCTGACTGGGCACCTCGGCGGTTTCCTTGTGCGTCTTCTGCCGGGCATCGAACATCGTCCAACTCAGCAGCGGATTAACCACATGGAAGCCCGCGTCGTACGGTGCCGGCTTGACGCTGCCGAACAGCGTGGCGACGCCCACATGACCCGCGGGAACCACCTTGATGCAACGCGTCGCGCCGAACACCAGCAGCAGCACGATCACCACGACCGGGATGAGCTTGGCCGTACCGGCGGGGAAGCCCGGATCACGTTGAAGGTGGATGCGAGACATGGGTGGACCTTTCGAAAGCGTGCGTGGGATCGCCGGGAGTGTAAAGCCGGCGTGGCGTCAGGGATGCGAAAGCCGTGCCGCCCGAGCCCGGAGGTGAACATCACCGGGCCTGATCGGGAACGTACGATGCGTGGATGCTGTTCGCTCTGCTCATCCAGGCCGCGCCCGCGCCGCAGGCCGTGCCGACGGACGACGCGGCGCTGATGACCTGGGGCGTGATCCTGCTGGCCTCGGCGGCGGCGATGCTGGTCGCTGAGCTGTTCCTGCCCTCGGGTGGGCTGATCTCGGTGGCGGCCGCGATTGCGGCGGTGGGCGGGCTGATCTGCCTGTTCTTTCACGACACGACGCTTGGCGCGCTCGCAACGCTGGCGGTGCTGATCGCCACGCCGTTCATCGCGGGGTTCATGCTCAAGCTCTGGCCACACTCGCCGGTGGGGCACTGGCTGATTCTCGGCGGCGGCGACGACGAGCCCGACGCCGACCCGCCGATGCCCAAAGCCCCAGCCGTCCGCGTCGGCGACACCGGCAGCACCAAGACGCCGCTGCGCCCGGTCGGCACGTGCGTGATCAACGGGCGGCGCACCGAATGCCTCGCCGAGGCAGGGATGATCGACGCCGGCACGGCCGTGCGCGTGGTGGATGTGGACGGCAAAGAGATCCGCGTCCGCGCGGTGTGAGATTAGAATTTCAGATTTCAGATTTCAGATTTGGGATTGATGCCTGGAGAGGAGCATCGCGCATGCGGATCGCCTGCAGCCAATCTGAAACTTTAAATCCCAAACCTCAAATCTGAAATCTGAAATTCGTCACCCTCCCAGCGCCCGCACCCGCGCCGACGGCGGGGCGATCTCGTTGAGGCGGATGCCGTAGTTTTCGCCGACCTTGACCGCCGCGCCCGTGCCGATGGGCTTGTTGTTGATGCAGACGTACAGCGCTTCGTCGGCGTGCTTGTCCAGCTCGATGATCGCACCCGGGGCCCAGTTCAGCACATCCTGCACGGCCAACCTCCGCGTCCCGATCTGCACGATGATCGGCACGTCGAGTTGCAGGATGGTGCGGAAGTCGGTGGCCATGCACGGGACATCGGCGAAGCGGCCAACCACGCTGCACATTCGCGCCCCTCGCGAGCCGACGACTGCGTCGTCGGACCGGGCACGCAGTGCCCGGCTCGCGGTGGGACTATCCAAACAGCATCTCCGCCACCGCCACCGCCTTGCCCAGCGCCGCGGCCTTGTTCACCGTCTCCTGATGCTCGGCGTCCGGGTCGCTGTCGGCCACGATGCCCGCGCCGGCCTGAATGTCGACCCGCCACAAGCAGGGACCAGGGACCGGGGATCGGGGATCGGGCCGGGCATCCAAAGTCGCTCCGGGACTTGTCTCCTGTTCCCTGTTCCCTGATCCCTGTTCCCCGGCCAAAGGCAGCACCACCATCGTCCGCAGCGCGATGCACACGTCCAGGTTCCCCGCAAAATCGGCGTAGCCCACCGCTCCGCCGTACGGCCCGCGTCGGCTCGGCTCCAACGCATCGATGATCTGCATCGCCCGCACCTTGGGCGCACCGCTCACCGTGCCCACCGGCAACGACACCCGCAGCGCTTCCCAGCAATCCACCCCCTCGCGCAACCTGCCCTGCACCTCGCTGCTGAGGTGCATCACGTGGCTGTAGCGCTCCACCACAAATTGTTCCGTAATGCGAACACTTCCGGGGGCCGCGACCCGGCCGATGTCGTTGCGGTGAAGGTCCACCAGCATCGCATGCTCGGCGTTGTCCTTCGGATCGTTGCGGAGTTCTTCCTCCAGAACGCGGTCTTCTTCCGGCGTCTTGCCCCGCCGGCGCGTGCCCGCCAGCGGCCGTGACGCCGCGATGCCGTCCTGCACCTTCACCAAGATCTCTGGACTGCTGCCCACCAGCACCGCACCGTCGATCTGCAGATAGAACATGTAAGGCGACGGATTCACCACCCGCAGCGCGCGATACACATCGAACGGATCGGCCCGAGTTTCCAGGGAAAAACGCTGCGCGGGCACGATCTGAAACGCATCGCCCGCCCCGATGTACTCCTTGCATTTCAGCACCGCCCGCTGATACCCGCCCTCGCCGAAATTGCTCGTGGGCAGCGCCGGCGGCGCACCCGCCAGATCGACGTGCGGCGTTGGCGTCAGGATGCGTTCTCCCTCGCCCTGCCCATCAAGCAGCCGCGCTTCCAACGCATCGAGCTGCGCCACGCCCCGTTCGTACGCGGCGCGAGCCTCGTCTGCGCTCCGGGCCGTGGTCGTCGTCACCAGCAGCACCGTCTTGCTCACGTGATCAAACGCCACCAGCTCGCGGTACAACTGAAAATGCAGGTCGGGCAAGCCGCGATCGTCGGCCGGCGGGTTCGGCAACGCATCGCCTTCGAGATAGCGCACCGTGTCGTAGCCCGCGTGACCCACCCAGCCGCCGCAAAACGGCGGCAGCCCCGCAACCTTGAGTTCTTCGGGCACCACCAGGTTCGGCTGCCCCGTGATCCGTCGCATCTCGCTAAGCGGGTCCGCGGACGTGAATTGCGGACGCTCCCCGGTTTCGTGGTCTCGCACTTCAACGTCGTGGCCACGCGCGATCACTTCCATGATCGGCCGGGAACCGAGATAGCTGAACCGCCCGACCCGCTCGCCGCCCACCACCGACTCGAACAGAAAACTCGGGGCCATGCGATCGTCCCCACGCACCAACCGGCGATACGCCAGCACCGGCGTGAGCGCATCGCCCAGCAGCCGCCGCATCATCGGGATGCGGCAAGCGTGATCCTGCCCGGACGCGGCGGCCGCAAGACTCGCAAACTCGGGCAAACAGGCTTTCATCGGCAATTCATCCGCAAACAAGCTCCGGTGTCCGGTACGATCGCCGAGTCTACTTCCCCCCCGGAAGGTGTCGCCTGCTTCGATCTCTGAAACCTCCAACGCGAACCGGCCATGAACGTCCAGACCTTCCTCCAACATCACCAGCTCACCGAAAACCCCTTCACCGCCGAGGAAGCACGCCTGGACCCGGTCTTCGCCAAGCTCGGCGACGCCAACCCGCAGCACCCCGACTTCGCCAAGATCCTCGGCCGGATCGACAACCCCGCCACCGCCGTCGTCTTCGGCGAAAAAGGTTCGGGTAAGACCGCCATCCGCATCGACATCGAAGAGCACGTCCAGAAACACAACCGGCAGCACCCCGAGTCGCGCGTGCTCACGGTCGCATACGACGACCTCAACCCCGTGCTCGACCAACTCCAGCGTGCCAAGCGCATGGACGCCCAGAAGATGCTCGACAGCCTCCGCCTCGAGGACCATCAGGACGCGATGCTCAGCCTCGCGGTCACCAAGGTTGTCGACGCCATCCTCGCGGGGCTCGGCACGCCCGACGTTCCGATGCCCGACAAGCTCACCAAAGTCCTGCGCAAGCTGCCCAAGGAAAAACGCCGCGACCTCGCGGTGCTGGCCATGCTCTACGACAACCCCGGCTCGGGCGACCCCGTCGAGCGACACGACCTGCTCACGAAGAAGCTCCGCCTGGGCGCGGGCCTGCCCTTGGCGTTCTGGCTGTGGATCGGCGTGGTCGGCGCGCTCGCCGTCGCGGGCTTCGGCACCGCCTGGTTCATCCTGCAGACCGACGTGCCCGCGTGGGTCATCCCCGCCGTCATTCTCTCCGGCGCCGCCATGATCGCCGGCTTCTTCGTGTGGTTCGCCGGCTGGTTCAAACTCTGGACGCGGGCCCGACGCATCCTCCGAGACATGCCTGCCGTCCACCGATCCAGCGACCAGCTCAGGGCCATGCTCGGCCAGACCGCCCGCCGAACGATCGCCGGACAACCTCTCCCCGAGCAGCACACCGAGAAAGAAGGCCCCCGCGACAACCGCTACCAGCTCACCCGTCGCTTCGTTTCGGTCCTCGAAAGCCTGGGCTACGTCGGCGTCATCTTCCTCGTGGACCGCGTCGACGAACCCACGATCGTCAAAAGTGATCCCCAGAAGATGCGCGCCATCATCTGGCCGATGTTCGACAACAAGTTCCTCAAGCAGGAACGCGTGGGCATCAAGCTGCTGCTGCCTCTGGAACTGTCGTTCCAGCTCAATAAGGAAGGGCCCGACTTCTACCAGAAGGCCCGCCTCGATAAACAGAACAAAATCGATCCGCTGGTTTGGTCCGGTGCCACGCTGTACGACCTTTGCGGCAGCCGGCTCAACGCCGTGCGCCCGCTGAACAGCGAGCGCATTTCCATGACGAGTCTGTTCACCGAGGACGTGGATCGAAGCATGCTGGTCGATGCACTGGATCAGATGCAGCAGCCCCGCGATGCGTTCAAGTTCATGTACACCGTGATCCAGGAGCACTGCCGGCTGATGCCCGAAGAATCGGCCGAGTTCCGCATCGCCCGCCTGACGCTCGACAACGTCCGCCGCGAACAGATCCGACGCGTCCAAGGCTTCAGCCGCGGCGTCGTGGCAGGATGAACCCAACAAAAGGCTAGGCAGATCCTACCGACGCGGTTATCCTCGTTTTGGAAAAGCCGGTTTGCATTCTTTTACTTCCGAGGTATGCCGTGCGTCACCGAGATGCGTTCACGTTGATCGAACTGTTGGTGGTCATCAGCATCATCAGCCTGCTGATGGGGATCCTGCTTCCTTCGTTGAGCAACGCCCGCGGGGTCGCACGCGGCGTGGTTTGCGCGAGCAACGTGCGGCAGCTCGGCCTGGGCTTTGAGATGGCCGTCGAAGACCACGACGGCAAGCGGTATCCCAATGACAACCTGCCCGGCACGCCCATCGAGGCGTCCGGTCGCATCCCCGAACTCGCGTTTCTGGGTTCCTGGATCACGCGCACTCAGGAATACTTCATGACCGAGCCCGAAGATTTCGCGCGCTGCCCCAGCGACGACAGCCCGTTCTGGACGCGCTCGCCGGCGAACATGCCCGGCTGGTACCGCCGGGCGAGCTACGGCGTCAACCGCTACCTCTCCCGACCCAAGGTCGAAGAAATCTTCGAGCCCCAGCACAACTTCCGCTCCAACGTGCAGCTGATCCCCGACACCACCACGCTCATCGGCCTGGGCGAGCTGCCGCAGTTCTCGGGCGGCTACTCCGTGGCCGACTACATCAATGCGCCCGGCCTCACCAACGGCATCATCGACGATCCGGATCCCAAAGATCAGGAAGCGCTCTACGACTTCTACACCGGCGTGCAGCTGCACAACAACAAAGCAAGCAACTGGCTTTTTCTTGACGGCCACGTCGCCACGCTCGGACAAAACGACGTCATCCGGATGGGCTCGCCCGTCGGCGGCAGCGATCAGGACCCTTTCGACGAACTGAATTGGGATGTCAACAAGCTGCACCCCTACGTCGCACGCTGACCGGGCCGACGACGTGGTTTCTTTGGCGCGGTTTACAGCAGTGAGAGGTCTACGTTGAACTCGGAAGAGACGTTGGTGTACGGCAGCGAAACCGTCTACCGCCGCGGAGTGGTTGGCTGGGCTGTGTTGGTGGCCGTCGGCGTGGGCATGGTCTGGGGCCTGGCGTCGGTGTTCACGGGCTGGCGATTGGCGTGGCTCGCACCCCTGGTGGCCCTGGCCATCGGCCGGGCGTGGCGGGACGCGCCATGGGAGCCGACGCGTGGCACGGCGGTATGGGCGGCGGTGCTGATGATCCTGTCGGCGGGCCTGGCCTGGGGCACCGCCGCGCTGGTGGGGCGACAGCACATCACCACCGCCGAACTCGAGGACGACCCGGGCCTGGTCCTCAACGCCGTGCGCGACTGGATGTATCACCGCAACGAAATCGTCGATTTGCTCTCTGAAACGACCTTCGACAGCGCGGGGGTGGCCACCGAAGCGAAGCTGGAAGCCTTCGATGCCGCCGCGCCGGCACCGCCGCAAGGCGACCTCGCCGACGCGATCAACCAAGGCCCGGGCGAGCCTCTGTCCGCCCCGCCGATGCGTCCCGAGAAGCAGGTCCGGCAGCGCCTGGCCGACATGACCGATGCGCAGAAGCAGGACGTCGTCGCGTGGTACATCCAGCAACCCGGCGGCCAGGCGACCCGCCGAACCGCCTCCGAACGTGTGTGGCGGTGGAGCGACTGGATCTGGGTGGCCGCGGGCGCTTGGTTGGCGTTTCGACGCTCCAGCGGCGCCGGTGTCGCGACCGAAGACGACGACGCCGAGCCAGACCCCCGAGACGCAAACTGATCCCGCTCAGGCCGGCACGCCGTCGCGCAGAATCAGCCACGCCACCGCCGCCACCGCGGCGGCGACCATCGCGGCGCTCAGAAGCAACATCACCAGATTCGTCCGCTGGCCCTTGCGGTACAGCTCGGCCATGCGTTCTTCGCTCTGCCGGGCCTGCGACTGCGCCGCGGCGAGCGCTTCCTTGGCCGCCAGGTTGCTGGCCTCGACGCTTTCGAGCGTGCTGTTCAAAGCGAGCACGCCGGTGTGCAGTTCGCGCCGCGTGTCGGCGTCGCCGGCGAGGTGTTCGCGGATCTGGCCGAGCGTGTGGTCCTGCTGATTCGCCGAGCGCGACAGGCCATGGATCGCTTCGGTGAGGTGGCCGTTGGTGGTGTTCTGGCCTTCGAGGTGGGCGCCGATGGCCTTGATGAGCTGCGTCTGCGTCCGCGTCGCCTCGGGCAGCGTGCTGAGCACGGCGGGCAGGCCTTCCATCATCCGGGCCATCTGCGCCTGACGCTTCTGCGTTTCCTCAAGGTGGGTGCGCAGCGCCTGCATCGTGTTCACGATCTCGCCGTATCCCTCGCGGATTTCGGCGATGGTCGCCTGTCGGCGTTGCTCCTGATCGGGCATCTGTTCCCTGCGGGCCACGTCATAGCGCCGAGCCGGACCGTTGCCGCGCATCTTGCCCAGCAGCGTGCCCATTTTTTCCTTGATCGTGGTCATCCCTGACTCCTTATTGGTACGGATCGGAAGCGTTCGCCGGCCGGAAGCGAGTTTACCCCAGCCCGCGCGGTCGAAGCGCAAAAAAACCGCCGACGCGTTCTCACGAATCGGCGGCGTGATGTCGAGCGGTTTGCGATTTTAGTTCATCGCGTCCTTGACGGCGTCGGCGGCGTCGTCGACGGCTTCACCCGCAGCGTCGCCCGCTTCTTCCATCTTGTCCTTGGCGTCGTCCATGGCGTCGTCCGCGGAATCGGCCGCGTCGCCGGCGGCGGATTGGACATCGGCCGCAGCGCCTTCGAGGTCGTCGGCAGCTTGTTCGCAGGCCACGACCGAGAGCGTGAACACACCCATCGCCAGCATCATCAGCATCTTGTTCAACATGTTCGAAACCTTCCTTCGGGCCCTAGGCCAGTGACGGCCCGTGCAAAACGGTACGAGCCGGTCGGCATCCGCCGCCGACCGAAACACTCGTCCGCGCGCCCGGGCCGGGAACACGCGGTCATCGCCGCCTCGGCCGGGGACACCCCCGAAACGCCCGACGCGGCTGCCCGAGCATAGCAGCCCGGGCGTCGCGGTCTCGGAAGATCACCCACCCCGCGACGCAAACCCGGTCAAGGCACCGGCCGCTCACCCACCGTCGCCCACCGTCGCCCACCGTGCCCCATTCAACTCTGCCGTGCCACATCCGCCGTCGAGCTGTCCGGATCGCCACCCTCCGACGTCGCGGGATCCGTCCATTCATAAACCCGGATCCGCCACGCTTCGGGCATCGGCACCGCGACGAGCTGCGCTTCGATCCAGTCCGCCACCGCGTCGGGCACGAACGCCGGCTGACGCCAATGCTCCTGGTCCACCGTCACCAACACCCGTCGGTGCTGCCGGCAGAACGCCTCCAACTGCTCGGGCCGCGAGATCGGCGGGGCCGCGAGCGTCATCCGGCTGCCGAGCAATTCGGTCTGCACCGCCCCGTGGACCGACAGGCCCGCCTCCACCCGGCCGAGGTAATACAGCGACCGCAGCCCCGCCGAAGCCGCCACCGCATCCACGCCGTACGCCCGCGCCCGCAGTTCCGCCTGTGCCGCCGACCAGTCGCTGCGGTGGAACGGGTTCCGCGACAGATCGCCCAGCGACATCCGCACCGCCCGCTCCAACCCCGGCGTGCGATACATGCCGTACGCCACGCCAAGCGCCAGCCCCAGACCCGCCAACCCCAACGCCCCGCGTCGCAGCCCCGGCCACTCGCCCAGCCCCGCCGCCGATGTCATGCGCTCGGCCAGCGTCCGGCCGATCCGCGCCGCCTCCGCCCAGCCCAACCCCGCAATCACGCACAGCCACGGCAGCGCGTAATGCAAATACCGATCCGCCTTGACCTCCACCGACGAATGCACCAGGACCGGAACCAGCAGCAGCACCGCCGACCACCACACCAGCCCCGCGTGCCGACGCCCACCCAGCGCCAGCCACAACGGCAAGCCCCACCACAGCGGCCAGTACCACGACGTCAACCACCGGTGGTAGTACGCCCAGTCGTCCGCCGAATGCGCCGCCCAAAGCTGAGGCACCTGCACCGCGCCCCGAACCGTTGACCATCCGCCCACCGCGATGAACACCGCCGTCACCGCCGTGGCAAACCCCAGCGCCCCCGCCACTTCCCGTCCCTTCCGCGAGCCGGGCTGGTGCCACCACCCCCTCACCACAAACGGCAGCGCCGCCAGTCCCACCGCCGCGCCCGCAACCACCGTCGTCGCCTGCAGATGCCACGCCAACGCCCAGCCCGCCGCCGACAAAACCAGCCAACCCGCCACGCCCCGGAAACCAAACCACCCGCCCCTTGCCGAATCCGCCGCCGATCGGGCCGCCTGCCCGTACGCCCGGCCCGCCTCGTACAACCCCACCGCCCCCAGCCACACCGCCAGCGCATGCAACGCGTAAAAACGCACCGACGCCGCCTGATACAGCCCGTGCAACGAACCCAGCCACAGCCCCGCCACCAACAAAGCCGCCAACCAGCCTGCCCGACGACCAACCCATGCGAAAAGCCCCGCCGCCAATGCCGCAAACGCCAGCACCGATGGCAGACGGGCCACCCCGATCGTCTCCCCAAATACCCGCTGCGACGCCGCCACCGCATACGTGAACACCCACGCCCGCTCATAAGGCGCCGCACCGTCCATCAGGATCAGGTCGCCATCGTGCAGCAGCGAACGCGCCGCCAACAGGTGAAAATAATCGTCGTAATGCGGCGTGGGATTCGGAAACACCCCGCCCAGCCACGCCGCC
>CAZIXN010000009.1:0-30996 GCA_964543215.1 uncultured Phycisphaera sp. | reverse complement strand
GTCGGCGTGGACATCGCGGACGCCGCCGACGATGCCGGGCACGTCGAGCGTGACCGCCTGGGTGGCCAAGCGGACGGTGAAGGTGTCGCCGTTGATGACGCGCAGGTCGGCGAGGCGTGCCTGCCCGTTGAGGCGGAGAATTTCGCCGGCTTCCTCCTCGGTCTCGCCGCCTTGGAACTGCGGCGGGGTGGCGCCCGTGATCACGCCGCCCACGCCGGCACCGGTGAGCTCGATGCCGCTGGACGCGATGGGCGTCTGCGGGGCGTAGATCAGGTAGCCCTGGTCCTGGCCGTCGTTTCGGAGGAACCGAGCGTTGACGCTGCCGTTGGCCTGGACTTCGAGGAACACGGGGATGTCGGCGTTGGCGGCGGCGTTGCCGGTCTGCTCGACGAGCCAGGTCCCCGGATCAAACGCGGTCTGGATCGTGCGCGAATCGAAGCCGGCGTCGTTGCGGTTGCTCAGCAGCGTGAGCGCCGACTTCTCGCGCTCGAAGGCGAAGTTCTCCTTCTCGAGGAAGCGCGGCAGGTAGTTGCCCCGGCCGAAGCGGTTGCGCAGGTCGAGCAGCTCGGTCCGGGTGTCGCCGAAGTTGCCCAGCGCATCGTCGCGGCCGGGCTTGGGGAAGTCGCGCAGCGGGTGGAAGTTCTTCTGGCTGTTGTAGTAGACGTTGGCGTTGCCCGGGAGCATGAGCATGTAGGCGTGGGCGACGTTGATCATCGGCAGCGGGCCGAAGTCGTCGTGGCTTTCGACGAAGCGGACGCCCTGCGAGCCGTTCATCAGGCCGTCGTCGTTGACATCGATGCTGACGCCCACGACGTTGCGCCAGTCGTTGGTTGCGCCGTTGGCCTGGAGGTTGCCGTTGACGGCGGCAAAGAATCCGAAGTCCAGCGCATCGCGGTTGCCGCCGAGCTGGTTGAGGTTGGCGTTGTCGATGTCTTTGCGGATGAACTCCTGCTGAAACGCGAAGGAATCGAAGCCGACTTCGGTGAAGGCGAAGGCGTGGTGCGGGCTGCCGTCGAGATTGGTGCGGCGGCTGGCCATGAACATGGCCTCGTCGAGGAACTGATTGACCCAGCGGGGGAAGTGTCGGCCGGCGTCCATGCGGAAGCCGTCGACGCCGATGTCCTGGATCATCCACCGCGCGTTGCGGATCAGCAGGCCCACGGCGTTTTCGGAGACGGCGTCGCCCTGCAGCGGATCGTCGGCGTTGAAGTCGTGGATCGTGATGTTCCTGTTGAAGACCGGATCAAAAACGGTGCGCCCGGGCAGGTCGCGATCGGGGTAGAGCGCGGCGTTGCTGGCCCTGGCCTGGTTGTGGACCGGGCCGGCGGGGATGTTGTTGGGATTGCTCGGATCGACGGGGTGGCGGACGAGTTGGATGTTGAGCGACTGGTTGATGTCGATGAGGCCGGCGAGTCGGTAGGTGAGTTCGTCCTGAAAGAGGGCGATGTCGTGGAAGTCGCCGTCGGGCAGGCCGGGCGCTTCGAACACGAAGCCGGGGTAGCCGCCGTCGGCGACGAGTTGGGTATCACGGGTATCGCTGAAGCCGTTGTGATTCCAGATGGTGTCGACGAAGACGCTGCCGCCGACGCGGCGCATGGTGTCGACGTAGTTGCGGAGTCCCTGCTCGCTGCCGTAGGCGGTGGGCGACTTGGCGGTGCCCAGGTCGAAGCGATCGAACACGTCGTAGCCGACGGAGAGTCCGCCGGTGTTCGCCCGGCCGGCGGGGGGAATCCAGACGCCTCCGTATCCCGCGAGGAACAGGTCGGCGGTGCGTTCGCGCTGCGTGTCGTAGGAGCCTTCGAACCACTGCAGGAACGCGGCGGGCGAAACATCCTGAGCCAAGGCGTTGGGCGTGGCGGCCAGCAGCAGGGCGGTCAGGGCGGTCAGGCCGGTCGTCGTGGATTCACCAAGATTCATCGAAGCGCTCCGTAGGTTCTGACAGCTTGGGCCTTTGCGATGGCGGTGCCGCCGCGCAGGTTCCCGAGAATTCCCCTGAGCCGTGCGTGCCGCGGAGGTTCGATCGAGGCGGCGGGAAAGCGCGAGGCGGCCTTTCGACCGCCGCGCGATTGCGGGTTGCTTACTTCTTGCGACGCAGCATCGCCAGGCCGCCCAGGCCCAGGAGCATGGCCGTGGCCGGTTCGGGCACGACGCGGACTTCGAAGTACTGGTTGCCGGCGAACTGGTTGAAGTCGATGCCCGAGAGGCTGCCTGTGAAGCCACCGCCGCCGTCGCCGCCGAGGTTGCCCTGGGGTGCGGGCAGGCCGCCGAGGACCTGGTTGGAGTGGAAGTTGTTGTCGCCGTTGCCGTAGGCGGCGTGGATCTTGATGATGTCGCCGACCATGGGGTTGCCGATGTCCGCGAGGTCGATGGAGAACTCGAAGCCGGTGGTGACGGCGGCGGCCGCGATGGGGTCGGCCGCGGCGGTGCCGCCGGTGACGCCGGCGGCGTTGTTGTTGTTGAAGCCGAACTCCAGCGGCGAGGTCAGGAAGCCCGCCGAGGCGCCGGTGGTGATGCCGCTGGTCTGGCCGGACTGCACGGGCGTGCCGCCGCCGACGGAGGCCGCGCCGGTGTCACCCAGGACGTTGCCGGGAGTGCTGGCCGCGCGGTTGACGATGTCCACTTCGAAGTTGCCGCCGCCCCAACGCCCGAAGACGTGGTAGTCGGCTTCAAAGCCGGCGTCGAAGGTCAGGCCGCCGAAGTTCTGCGCGACGTTGCCGAAGTCGTAGGCGAGTGCACCGTTGAGGGTGTTTTCGCCGCCGGGCTGCGAGTCGATGAAGACGCTGACCTTGTTGAAGTTCGGCTCGACGTTGCCGGTGAGCAGGACGTAGAGCTTGCCGCTGACGACGTCGGCGATGGCGTAGCCGGCGTTGAGTTCGCCGCCGCCGCTGAAGCCGCCCGACGAGTCGCCGAACTGCGTCTGCACGGTCTGCACCGCCAAGGGCGAGCCATAGGCCACGTCGAGCGTGCCGTCAATCACCTGGGCCGACGCCCCGCCCGCGAAGGCGATGCCGGCCAAACCCAACACCAAACGAGAAGTCTTCATGTTTCGATCCTCCAAGGTAGGAAATGAGAAAAAGTCACATACGATCAACACATTCTGAGACGGCTGAGCCGAGAAGCTATTCAAAATCCGAAAAATCGGCGGGGCCGTCGCTGGACGGTCCCCGCCGTGCGAACACGTCGAGAAAATCACGCGGTGCGGCGACGGAGCATGGCCAGGCCACCCAGACCCAGCAGGGCGAGCGTCGCGGGTTCGGGCACGGCCGAGCCGCTGAAGGACGGGGCGTTGCTGCTGCCCCAGTTGTTCAGGACGCGGTCGAGTTCTTCCTGGTCCACCTGGAGGCTGGTGAGGCCGTCGGTGTTGGCGACGAAGCCGGCGGTGCGGTCGCTGCCCCAGTTGTTGAGCACGAGGTCCAGGTCGCCCTGTTCCACCGAGCCCGAGTCGTTGTAGTCGCCGGCGAGGCCCACGGCGACTTCGCCGATGGTGAAGAACTGGTTGCCGGGCAGAGCGCTGAGGTCCTGGAAGTTGCCAAGGTTGGGACGGTCCTCGGGGGTCAGCGGGTCGTTGTCGAAGTCTTCGAGCTCCAGCGGGGCGAGGAACTGGTTGGAGAAGAAGTCGAAGCTGCCGCTGGCGATGAAAGCGGTGATCTTGATCGGGCCGGTGGGGTTGCCCAGCGCCGCGAGCGGGATGGCGATTTCGGTGCCGGTGGTGACGGCGGCGGCGGCGGCGGTGTCGGCGGCCTGCGTGCCGCCGGTGACGCCGGCGATATTCGAGCCGTCGTAGGCGAGGTCGAAGGTGAAGCCGCTGTTGGGCCCGGCCAGCGGCAGAAGCGGCGTGCCGGCGTCGGCACCGAAGAACACATCGACGAACTCATCGGCCTCAATGGCGGTCTGATTCATCTGGGCGTAGTCGAAGTCGAACTTGCCGGCCCCGCGACGGAACAGGAAGGCGTAGTCGGGGGCAAAGCCCGCGTCGAAGGTCAGGTTGGACAGCGCTTCCCAGCCGTTGGCGTTGCCGCCGCCGATCTGCGAATCGAAGTTGCTGGGGTTGTTCAGCGGATCGATGGTCTGCGAGCCGCCGGCCACGGAGTCGACGAACCAGACCATCTTGTTGAAGTTGGCTTCGAGGTTGCCGGTGATGGTGAGATAGAGGTTGTTCGCATCCATCTGCGCGAACGCGGCGTTCATTTCGCTGCCGCCCTGGGCGGTGGGGCCGGTGACGTCACCGAACTGCGTCTGAACGGTCTGGACGACGATGGGCGAGCCGTACGACGCATCGACGACACCGTCGATGATGGGCTGCGCGAACACGGGAGCACCGGCAAGGCCGGCAACAAGCAGGGCGGTTGAGAAGCGTTTCACGGGTCAATCTCCAGAGAGTGTGCGGATCAGAGGACGATGAAGGACGAAACAGACAGGAGCTCGGTTGAAAAATCAGTTGACATAGGGCGACAGCTTCATTTCTTTCCAGCCTTCGACCCCGGTGGAACTGCGGCCGCTGCCGTCGATGGCGACCGAGTTGAGGGTTTCGGTGCCGTGGCGTGCGCCGTTGAACTCGGCGATGGGCATCTTCGAGCCGCGGGCGATGGTGGCCCTGGCGTGTTTGTAGAACCCGGCCATCGTGCCGTTTTCGTCGGCTTCGGCGAAGCCGGCTCCGGCCGCGGTGTTGAAATTGCTGGAGTAGGCCAGGACTTCGGGGTCGACCAAAGCGCCGGTTCCGGCCGCGCCAGGCGTGAGCTTGCGGACGCCGGCATCGGCAAAGAGCATCGTCTGTGAGTTCTTCATGTCCTGAATCGCGCCCTGGGTTGGCGAGTTGCGGGACATCGGCTTCTTGGCGTCAAAGGAGTAGACGGCGAGCGTTGCGTCGAAACGACCGGCTCGCGGGTTGTTGCCAGTAACCGTCAACGCGGTGGCATCGACGTTGATGCCGTACGACACGGGAACGATCTGGTCGAACGGATCGACGTTGTTAAAGAGCTTGTATCCGGGCGAGGCGTCACTGAGCGTCGGATCGGCGGGACACAGGAACGCTTCTGTGGGCTTGTCGGGGTTGGGTACGCTGGCGTCGAACTCGCCCTCGCCCATGTAGTCGGCCATGGCGGTCGCCCAGTCGGCCCAGGGACGGCCGGTCGAACGGTCGGGGAAGGGAACCTGAAGCGCTGCGATGCGTGGATCGACCTGACCGATCACCAGGTCCGTCGTGCAGGTCTGCATATATCCCTGCCGATCCGCGGCCATGGAGTTGGCGGCGATGGCCATCTGGCGGACGTTGGAGAGGCAGGCGGCGGTGCGGGCGGTGTTGCGGGCGGCGCCCAGGGCGGGCAGCAGCAGGCCGATCAGCAGCGCGATGATCGAGATGACCACCAGCAGTTCGATGAGCGTGAAACCGGCACGGCGGCGGGCGGCGGGAGAGCACAGGCGGCGGGAACCCTGGATCGTCATGGTCGGCTCCAATGGGATGGAAGGCAGTGGCAAGCGGAGATCGGCGGAAACGCGGTGAGACATGGCACGCGGTGGGGCAGGTGAGTTAAACGGTTCAATCCGCGTCGAAGAAAAAAATGGTGTCGTGTCGCGGTCAAGAAATAGGGGGCGAAGGTTCCGATGCGGGTGCGAACGCGATCGGCGAAGAAAGTCAGAATTACCGAGAAAAGGGTCGATTCGCGTGTGGCGGGGGCAGAGAGTCACGCCCCGAACTGATGCGTTCGCCACACAAGGCTGCATAAATCCTACCTCATTTCTGTCAGAGGTCAAGTCCGTATTTCGGTTCACCAAAATGCGGACGTACGATAACCGGGCTTTTGTCCGGGAGTCTGCAGCATTTTGTGAATCGCACCTGCGAATGCGGTTGCAAAGACCGGGCCTTGCGGTAAACTGGTTCAGTAGACAGCGGCGCGCGTTCACCCACGTGTTCACCCGAGGCCGTCTGCCGTGTGGCTTCTTGCTTCCTTCTCCCGGCTGGTTGGGTGTTTCTCTGCCGGTGAGCCCTTTTGAAGTCTTTGGTCGCTTCGCTCGATCACCCCGGTTTGTCACGCTCATGGGACCAGCCGTTTCGCCATCTACGTCCAAGTCGCCCAAGTCGGCGGCCGTGTCGGTGGGCCGGCCTCGGGTCGGCCGGGTCGATGCGTCGGCACCGGCCAAGCGCGTCGGCATCCGCGAGATCGCCAAGCGGGCCAACGTGTCGGTCGCCACCGTCTCGATGGTGATCAACGCCAACCCCAAGATCACCGAAGCCACCGCCCGCAAGGTCCGGATTGTCATGGACGAAGCGGGGTATCGCCCCAACCGCATCGCCCAGTCGCTGTCGGGCAAGTACACCCGGATGCTCGGCGTGCTGCTGCCGACGCTGCGTCACGCGCTGGCGGACCCGTATTTCGGGGAGATCATTTCGGGCGTGGTCGACAAGGCAGACCGCTTCGGGCACAAGGTCACGATCGAATCCGCCAAGCCGGACTTCATCAAGTCCCGCAAGCACCTCGAACTCTTCGAACGCCGGTTCGTCGACGGCGTGCTTTGCATCGGGTTCAACGATCAGCACTTTTTCCTCAAGGACTTCGCCCGGCAGAACCTGCCGATGATCGCGGTCAACAACGTGTTCCCCGACTGGTCGGTGGATCACGTGGTCTGCGACTACACCGGCGGGGCCGAGCAGGTCATGACGTATCTCACGCAGCTCGGCCACCGGCGGATCGGGTTCATCCACGGCTCGCCGACGGTCAAGACGATGTGGATGCTGCACGACGTGTATCAGCGACGGATGCGTGACGCGGGCATCGACGTGAAGGACGGCTGGATGGTCGATGGCCGATTCACCGAGGAGCACGGCTGCGAGGCGGCCAAGCGGCTGCTCGCCCAGCATCCCGACGTCACGGCGATTTTCTGCGGCAACGACAAGATGGCCATCGGCGCGATGCACGGCTGCCTGGCTTCGGGCCGGAGCATCCCGCGCGACGTGTCGGTGGTCGGCTTCGACGGCATCGCGCACGGGGCGTACGTCAACCCGTCGCTGACCACCGTGCATCTGCCGCTGCACGAAGCGGGCGCGATGGCTTGTGAGCGCCTGATCAACCGCATCCGCTCGCAGAACGGCGACACGCCCATCAGCAAGGACCCGCCGCCGATGCTGCCGACGCACCTGGTGCTGCGGGGCTCGACGGGCCTCGCGCCCCAGCCCACGGCAACCTGATCTATTGCGCACGGCGAATCCGGGGCGACGGCTTCATTTTCAATCCCTCTCTCGATCCAGGAAAATCCATGAACGCTTTCCAGTTCCGCCGAGGCTTGGGCGGCCCGACGTGGCTCGTGTGCCTGGTGCTGCTGGCCATGTGCGGCACCCAAGCCGCGGCAACGCCGCACACCTTCCGCGTCGACACGACCGGCTGGGCGTCGCCGCCCGAGACGATCCACGTGGCCGGCACGTTCAACGGCTGGTCGCGCGATGCGCACCCGATGCAACCCCAAGCGGATGCGACCTCGGGCGTGTGGACCGCGACGCTGGACCTGAAGGCGGGCATCCACCAGTACAAGTTCGTGGTCAACGGTCAGCGGTGGGTCGCCGACCCGCTGTACAGCGACGCCGAGCTCGAACAGTCCGACGGCCACGGCGGGAACAACTCGGCCGTGCTCATCGGCGAGGACGCGCGCAAGCTGCCCGAGGCGCAGCCCGATCACCTGCTGATCGACGCGATCCGGCACGACCCCGACGACTTCCGTCACCGCAGCGTGGTGAGCCGCGACCAGATCCTCCTGGGTCTGGATCTTCGTGAGGGCGATGCGCAGGAGGTGCTGGTGCATTGGAGGCCCGCCGGCGGCGCCGGCGTCTTTCAGCCGGTCGCGTTGTCGCTTGAATCGACGGTGCTGGGCAACGATCGGTACGTCGTGCTGCTGACGACCGACGGGGCCGGGGCGATCGACTATGTCTTTGGGTTGCGTGACGGCGAGGCGGTCGTGAGCCTGGGCTCCGACGGCGCGGTTGGTGGCGCGGAAGCGGCGTCGGTTCCGGCGTCGGTTCCGGCGTTCGCGGTGGATATGTCGCCGACGTTCGTGACGCCGGACTGGGCCAAGCGGGCGATGTGGTATCAGGTGTTTGTGGAGCGCTTCCGCAACGGCGATCCGAGCAACGACCCCGGCGATGCGGCGTACGAGACGCTGCTTCCCTGGACCAGCGACTGGTGGGCGACGCACACCGAGCACGGCGAAGTCGCCGGCGATGAGAACTTCCACACCGGGCACGGCAACGTGTGGCGGCGGCGCTACGGCGGCGATCTGCAAGGGCTTCAGGACGCGCTGCCGTACCTGCGGCGCCTGGGCATCGACGCGCTGTACCTCAACCCGATCTTTGAGGGCGAGTCGATGCACAAGTACGACACGGCCGACTTTCGCCACGTCGACGACAACTTCGGCGTCAAGAGCGACACGCCCACCGAGCAGGTCGCCGGCGAAACCGAAGACCCCGCGACCTGGGGCTGGTCGCCGAGCGATCTGGTGTTCCTGGATTTCCTGCGGGAAGCCAAGGGGCAGGGGTTCCGCGTCGTGATCGACGGCGTGTTCAATCACGTCGGCCGGGCGCATCCATACTTCATGGACGTGCTGGCGCACGGCCCGAGCAGCCGGTACGCCGACTGGTTCGAGATCACCGACTGGGGCAACCCGGAGCACTGGCGCGCGATGGACGAGCCGTTCACGGTGCACGGCAGGCCCGGCGGCATCCAGTGGATCGCGTGGGACGAAACCAACGGGCACCTGCCGGTGTTCAAGAACGATCCCGCCACCGGTCTGGCCGACGGGCCGCGGCAGCACATCTTCGACATCACCCGCCGCTGGATGGACCCCGACGGCGACGGCGACCCCAGCGACGGCATCGACGGCTGGCGCCTCGACGTGCCCGGCGACATCGCGCATCCGTTCTGGATCCAGTGGCGGGAGCTCGTCAAGGGCATCAACCCCGACGCGTACATCACCGGCGAAATCTGGTCGTGGGCGCACCCCTGGCTCAAGGGCGACCAGTTCGACGCGGTGATGAACTACCAGTTCGCGATGCCCGCGCTGGATTTCTTCGCCGATCAGCGCGACGCGATCTCGCCGAGCGAGTTCGGGCAGCGCATGAAGCGCGTGGTGTTCAACTATCCGATGCAGGTGTCGCTGGCGCAGATGAATCTGTACGACAGCCACGACACCGATCGCCTGGCGTCGATGTTCGTCAACCCCGACCGCGGCTACGACGGGCAGAACCGCCTGCAGGACACCGGCCCGGGCTACGACCCGCGCGAACCCAACGACCTCGAACGCCGACGCATGATGCAGGCCGTCGCGTTCAAAATGACCTTTGTCGGCGCGCCGATGATCTACTACGGCACGGAAGCGGGCATGTGGAGCCCCGACGACCCGAGCAACCGCATGCCGATGGTGTGGCAGGATCTGCAGCCGTACGACGGAGACGGCGTGCGTTTCCGTGAAGATGTGTTCGCGGCGTACCAGCACCTGATCGCGCTGCGACATTCGTTGCCGGCGTTGCAACTCGGCTCGTTCGAAGTGCTGGCCGCCGACGACGAGCGCGGCGTCTTTGTGTTCGCGCGGCAGCACGACCGGCAGCGCATCGTTGTCGTGATCAACCGCTCGGCGACCGCCGCGAAGGTTGCTGTGCGGCTCGGCGGTGAACCGGTCGCGGATGCGGCGGATCCGCGGCAGGTGCAACGATTGGAGGCCGACGATTCCCGTGAGCGCGCGTCGCTCGCCTGGGGCACGAAGGTCCGCCCGATGGAGCCGGACGCGCAGGGAGACGTGGCGGTGAAGGTTTCGCCTTACGGCACGGCGGTGTTGGTGCCGATGTCGGCGTTGCCGCGCGGGGATCAGTAGCCCGCCGGGTTGCGTCGATAGGGCGGCACGTTGAGGAGCAGGTCCAGCCGTGTCAGCAGCCGGCCGTGGGAACGCCAGCTGTCGATCAGGCGGGCGAGTTGTTCGCGGGTTCTGGGCGCGTCGATGCGCATCGCCACGACGCCGGCCCGGGGTGTGCGGCTGAGTCGGCTTTCGTCGAGCCGGGCGGGCAGCCAGGCGTGTTGCCCGCGGGCGCGCGTCACCAGGCCGTGCCCGCCCCAGGCGGCTTCGCGGAGCATGACCGGCGACTTGATCGCCTGGGGCGGGGCGAAGAGCAGCGGTCGTCGGCCGATGGCGTCGTGGATCCGATCTTCGGCGGTGTCGATCGCGCGCCGCCAGGCGGGGTAGCCGTCGAAAAGGTTCCGCCACGCGAAGCGGGGGCCGGCGTTGACGAGCAGGTGGCCGGCGGCGTCGAGTGCTCGGAGGGTTTCGGGGGCGCGCTGGGCCGTGTGCGCGTCGATGGCGAACGCGGCGGGCGTGCCGGTGGCTTCGAGGACGTCCAGCACCGATGGGACCGAATCGCGGTCGTCGCCGACATTCTCGAACAGCAGCGCGAGTCGGTGGCCATCGTGTTCACGATCGCCGTGCCAGCAGACCGGGCCGAACCATCGGCTTCGCGGCCACAGCGCGCCCCACGCGAGCGACGCCGCCATGATGCCCGCCGCCGGCGCCACGGCGCGCCACCACATGGGAGAGATCAGGTCCACGGCGGAAGCGTACGGCCTACTTGCGTCGCCAACCAAGGTCGCGTCGGGTGTGCGACATCGCCAGCGCCGGGATCAGGCCCAGCAGCGACGCGACGAGGCAGGCGAAGATGCCCACGGCCGAGAGCAGGCCCAGCGACTGGATGGCCGGGGTGCGGGTGAACGCGAGCGAGCCGAACGCCACAAGCGTGGTGACGCTGGTGACGACGATCGCGGCGGTGGCGGCGGATAGTCCTTCGCGGAGATCGGCCTGCGTTCCGCCGCTGCGACGGACGCGTCGTGCAACGGCGACCAGGAAGATGCCGTCGTCGACGCCGAGCCCGAGCGTCAGTGGCAGCGCGATGAGATTGGCGGCGTGCAACTCGATGTCGAGCAGGCCGATCGCGGCGTAAAGCACGAGCAGGCCGACGATCGCCGGAAACAGCGCCGCCATCACTTCCCACGGATTCCGGAAGAACAGGCTCAGCCACGCGAGTACCGCCAGGCCGGCCACCCAGACCAGCCGCTGCGTCACGCTGGCGAGCGCCTGCTGCATCTCGGCGCCGACGACCGAGAGCCCGGTGAGCGTGGCGCCGGGCACGTCCGCGATGGCCACGCGCAGGTCGTCGAGCAGCGCGGACCGCTCGTCCAGAAGCTCCCACGGCGTGTCGAGGTTGACGATGGCCAGCGTCTGGGTGGGCGCTTGCTGCTCGAAAAAAGCGCGAGGCATCAACGGCTCGATCAGAGCGCGCTGACCGCGGAGCGTGTCCCAGGGCGGATCGCGCGACGGCTGCAGCGCGATGGCCAGCAGGCGACGGAACTCCGCAAAGGCATCGGGACGGAACGGGCTTCTCTCGACGGCGTCATCGAACGCGGCCAGGGCTTCCTGCGCATCGGGGGGCGTGCGGTCGGAAGTCGCATCGGTGGGGATCAGGACGCCGCCGAGCGCCCAGTGGCTGTGGATGTGCGGGTGATCGGTTTGCAGCGCGTCGAGCGCGGCCTGAAGTTGCGCTGCGCGGCCGATCAGGGCGTGTGCATCGGGCGCAGCGAGATGCACGAAGAGCACGGACGGGCGAAGCCCGAAACGCTCGGTGATGTCGGCCTGGGCGTGCAGCGGCGGGTTGGGCACCGCGTGCATCGCTTCGAGGTCGTCGGCGAAGCGCACGGCCTGCGCTCCGCCGAGGTACAGCCACGCCCCGGCCATGCCGCCGATCACGGCGGTGACGAACAGCCAGCGGTTGGGCCGCACGAACAGCGTGGAGACGAGCGGCTGCGCCCACTTCGAGAGCCGGTCGTCCCCGTGGCCCTCGTCCGCGGGGGCATCGGTTGGGCGGGCCAGCGCTGCGGGAAGGAACATGAGCGTCATCGCCAACGTCGCCGTCAGGCCCAGCACGCCCAGCACGGCGAACTCGGCGAGCGCGCGAACACCCGACGCCGCCACCGCCGCGAATCCGATCGCCGACGTGACGCAGGCGGCGCCCAGGGTCGGCGTCATCACGCGCAGGGCCTCGGCCAGGTGCTCCGGTCGCCGGGACCGTGCGTGGGCCAGCAGATGGACGCAGTAGTCGATGCCCAGACCCGCGAGGACCGCGCCGCACGTCGCGGTCACCGGGCTGAGATTGCCCCGTCCCAGAGCGTAGATGCCGAACGCCACGACGATGCCGCCGTTGACCGTGAACAGGATCATCGGCAGCGTGCGGTGGTCGCGATAGAGCACGAAGAACAGCAGCGTGAGCAGTCCCAGCGACACGAAGATGCTCACGATCATGTCGCGCTTCGTGGCCGATGCGCTGAAACTGGCGATGGCGTACGGCCCGGTGAGTTGCCACGTCAGGCCGTCGGTGTTCGCGGCTTCGGCGGCGAGGTTGACGCGCTGGACCAGGGATTCGCTGTACGCCAGGTCGTTCGCCGGCCGGGTGCCGCCGATGCGGATCAGCAGCGCCCGGCCGTCGATGCTCCAATCCAGCGTCGGCGTGTCGGCGGCGTGGGCCGGATCGTCCAACGCACTGTTCTGGACATCCCTCGGAGCAGGGCCGGAGGAACGCAGCCACGCGAGCAGGCCCAGCGGATCGCGTTGCAGGCTGTCCCACCAGGCGGCGGGTCGCTGGCCCGGGGCGGCGAGTTCGGCGGCGCGGCGGGCGAGTGCTTCCTGCATCGCGCCCGGGGCGAGTCGCTCGTGGACGCCTTGCCGCTGCGTGTCGTCCAGCCGCCACCACGCCTGCGACCAGGCGAGGTCACGCAGGAACGCCGCACGCATTGCGTGGTCGGCGCGGTCGTAGCGGACGTAGGCGATGTCGGCGTCGCTGCGCAGCGCTTCGGCGACACGCTCGGCGAAAGTACGGAGGCGCAGGACGTTCGACGCGTTTGTCGGCGAAGCGGCGTTGGAAGGGGCCGGCAACTCGACGAGCAGCATCAGGTCGTCGATGAGGCGGAAGTCGGTGAAGACGCGGTCGAGCGCCGCGGCGGCGGGGCTGGCGGCCGGCAGCATGTCGCGGACGGCGGTGCCGGGGCGGAGCGACAGGGCCGACACGACGCCCAGCAGCATCGCCGCGATGCCCAGCAACAGCGCCGCTCGGCGATGACGAAGGACCCAGGGCAGGCGCGGCGGCGGACTCACGGCAAAGCCCCTTGAATCGATTCCGTACGCAGCGGTCTCGCTCGTTTCGGTGGCGTAAACAGCGCGTCACTGAGCGGCTCGTTCCACGTCGGATCGGTGAGCGCCACCGAGATGCGCAGGCCGTCGGCTTCGAGCGTCATGCCGGTGCGAAGCGGGGAAACGCCGCCGATCGACGGGTCGGGCGTGTGGTGAAACGTGACGCTCCATTGCCCCCGGGCGGAGCTGCGCGACAGGAGCACGCCGGTGCGCAGGTCGTAGGCGAACACGTCTGCGTTGACGGGCGATACTTCGAGCGTGCCGGGGATCGGCTCGGTGGTCAGAGCCGCAGCGACCCAGCGCGGAACCTCGGCATCGTTGAGCCGGCCATCACGCGGGTGTTCTGCTTCCACGAACCACGCCAACGCCGCGAGCCAATTCGCCAACCGCGCGTCGAACACCGGGTCCGATTCTGCCGTGCCCGATGCCTCGATGCCGGTTGGTGGGTCCGCGGCGGATTCGCGGATTCGCTCGTCGATCCACACGTATCCCTGCCCTTGGCGTCGGGTGAGGTCCATCACGTCGCGGCCTTGTTTCCACAGCTTGAGCCGGACGTCGCCGGGATCGCGCGCGGCCAGCGCGCCGTCGAGCGTGGTGCGCTTGCCCCGGGCGTCGCGCAACTCCACGCGGACCGGCGAGCGCACCGCCTGGAGGTCCGCTTCGGCCCGCCGCGCCGCTTGCCAAGCTTCACGCGCCGCGTCGGCCGTCACGGCGGGAAGCGACCGCTCGCGATCGGTGATTGACGCGCTGATGCAGCCTGTGGCAGACGCCGCCATCGCAACCAGTGCGCCACGGCAACAGTCAACCCACGGTCGCCGCAGGGCGCGGCTCATCGGTTGGGATCTTCCGTCACGGACAAGCCGGTGCGGAGCTGATCCGGCGTGAGCGTCGCGTCGCGTTGCAGGTCCAGAAAACGCAGGTCAAACGTGTCGCCGTCGGCCTGTTCAACACGGACGCGTCGCGGCTCGCCGCGCTGGGTTCCGACTTCAAGGCGCACGGCCGCGGGCGACTCGTCGTCGGGTTCAAGCGGCGTGAGTTTGAAAGCGAGGTTGTCGGGTGAGTCGGTGGGCAGGGCCGTGGCCGCAAACTGTTCGCGCAAGGCCGTGACGTCGCCGGTGAGCATCAGCCCCAGCAGATCGGCTTGCCCTTGTCGGTCGTAGCGTTCGGTCTGCCCGGTGGTGGGATCGTGCATGGTCACGGCATCGGGCGCGACAAGCATCACGCTGGGCTGCGGCGCGACGGTGTCGAAGCGGGCGTGGCCATCGACGACGGCGAAATTGCCGTGGGAGAGCATCGGTTCGGTGAGGAGCATCGATTCGCGTCGCTGCTCGAAGCGACCGCGGACGCCGCCGGGTTGATCGTCGGGTCGGCGTGACAAGGCGGCCTCGAGTTGTGGCCAGGCGTCGGCCGGCGCTTGGGCGATGGGTTCGGTTGCCCAGGGCGATTCGGCGGACGCCGATTCCGAAAGCCGAGCGAAACACGCTCCGCCGATCATGCCCGCCAGCACGAGCGCTGCGATGGTGCGGTGGAACGGTGACGGTGCTGGGTTGGGCCGTGCCCCGATCATCGGGTCAGTGTAGGGGTTCGCGGGCGATGCGCCGCGATTAGCATGCGCCGATGGCGCCACGTGAACCGCTGCGGATCGAGAGCACGGCCAACGCCCGGCTGAAGCGCACGCTGAAGCTGCGGAAACCGCGCGAGCGCAAGGCGGCGGGGGTGCTGTTGGCGGAGGGTCGTCGTGAAGTTGACCGTGCGTTCGCGGCGGGGCTGGCTTGCCGGGAGTTGTGGACGTGTGCGGAGTTGCTCGGGGGCGGATATTCGGTGGATGGAGACGTTGACACGCGGATCGAAGCCTCGGCGGCGGTGTTCGGCAAGGTCGCCTGGCACGCCGAGCCGGAAGGGGTGCTCGGCGTGTTCGATGCGCCGCGGTGGACGCTTGAATCGCTGCCGGCGCCTTCGGGGTCGTCGATCTATCTGGTCGCGGTGGGGACGGAAAAGCCGGGCAACCTGGGTGCGATGGTGCGGACGGCGGCGGCGGCGGGCTGCGAAGCGGTGATCGCGGTGACGCCTTCGGTGGACGTGTTCAACCCGGCGGCGATCCGCAACAGCACGGCGGCCGTGTTCGCGTTGCCGGTGGTGGCGGTGCCGGATGCGGCGGACGCGATCGCGTGGTTGCGTCGGCAGGGCGTGTCGATCCTGTCGGCGGTTGCGCCGGGGCAGGGAGGCGCCTCGTGTTTCGCGGCGGTGTGGGATTTTCCGGCGGCGGTGGTGGTGGGTCCCGAGCATGCGGGGTTGGAGCCGATCTGGCGGGACGCGGCGACCGCGCGGGTGACGATCCCGATGGCCGGTGCCGCGGAAGCGGCCTTCCTATCGGACGCATCGCGCGCTCCGCGCTGCGTGGTCGATTCGCTCAATGCCTCCAACGCGGCGGCGATTCTGCTTTATGAAGCGGTTCGTCGTCGGGGTGCGCGCGACGGGGCGTAAATGTTTTCGTCGGCAGGCGTTGCCGGGAAAGGTGAACCCCGATACGCTGCCCCAAAGGAGTCTTGCTGCTCCCACGATCGGCGGCGTGCCTGCTCGCCCAAACAGGAATTACCCGGCACGGGCAAGCGGTTCGTCCCGATTCGCTCCGGGAAACGCAAGGAACGTTCCATGCGCGTCTTCATGCTCGGCTGGGAGTTTCCGCCCTTCATCAGCGGCGGTCTGGGCACGGCGTGCTACGGGCTCACCAAAGCGCTCGCGGCCGAAGGCGTCAACGTCACGTTTGTGCTGCCCAAAGCCATCGACGGCGAATACGACGGCCGGCATGTCCGCGTGCTCAGCCCGCAATCCCCCGCCGCCGCGGCCGGTGACCGCTCGCCCGCCTCGGTGGCCAGCACGTTCACGCCCGAACCCACGACGTTCAGCCCGCCGGCACCGGCCGACGCCTTTGCCGGCGTCACGTTCAAGGCCGTGCCCTCCCGCATGCCCAGCCCGTACAGCGCGGGCGATCCCGGCTTCGCGGCCGAGGGATACCAGCAGCCGCAGGGCATCAGCTTCGTCGGGCAGTCTTCGCCGCAGCCGATGCCCGACGGCGTGATGTACCCGCATCACACCCGCGTCGAGCACGACCAGACGCAGGACTTTCAGAGTCCCACCCAACCCACCACCGTCGGCGTGCACTACGGCGGCGACCTGATCGCCGAAGCCCGTCGATACGCCGACCTCTGCGTCGATCTCGCCCGCGGCGACAACTTCGACGTGATCCACGCCCACGACTGGCTGACCTTCCCCGCCGGCATGGCCGTCGCCGCGCACACCGGCAAGCCGCTGATCGTGCACGTCCACGCCACCGAGTTCGACCGCGCCGGTGAGCACCCGCACAGCCAGATCTACGACATCGAACGCCGCGGCGTCCACGCCGCCCTCCGCGTCATCGCCGTCTCCCGCCGCACCAAGGACATCCTGGTGTCTCGCTACGGCCTGGACCCGCAGCGCATCACCGTCGTCTACAACGGCGTCGAAAACGGCACGCCCAACCCCGACCTGCCCGACCCGCTGCCCCGTATCGAAAAGACCGACAAGCTCGTGCTCTTCCTGGGCCGGGTCACGATGCAGAAAGGCCCGGAGTACTTCCTCCGCGCCGCCAAGCGCGTGCTCGATATCGAAGACAACGTCAAGTTCGTCGTGGCCGGCTCGGGCGACAAGCTCACCGAATCCATCGAAACCGTCGCCCGCCTGGGCATTGGACACCGCGTGCTGTTCACCGGCTTCCTGCGCGGCGGCGACGTGGAGAAGGTCTTCGACATGGCCGACGTCTACGTCATGCCCTCGGTGTCCGAACCGTTCGGCATCGCGCCGCTCGAAGCGATCCGCAGCGGCGTGCCGGTGATCATGTCCAAGCAGTCCGGCGTGTCCGAGGTCATCGACCACGCGCTCAAGGTCGACTTCTGGGACACCGACGAGATGGCGAACATGATCGTCAGCGTCCTGCGCCGCCCGCCGCTGGGCGCCACGATGCGGGAACACGCCTCGGTGGAACTGCGTCGGCTGACGTGGTCGGGCGCCGCCGAAAAATGCATCGATGCCTACGCCCAGGCCGTGAAGGCCGTGGGGGGCTGATCGCCGGCGATTTCGTTTCAGCCGATCGTCCACCGTGCCCGATAAGGTTGGCATGGTTCGCGAAGTCATCGCTGCCCTGATTGTCGTGATCGGCACCGCGTTTTGTGCGTTGGGCTGCTCGGACCCCGCCGCCGCCGTCGCGGACCCGGCCTTCGCCGCACGCTCGGAACGTGCCGGCCGATTCCTCATCGGCACCCCCGAACAATACGAACGCGCTGGCGTGTACCTCGCGTTTGCCCGCAGCCACGGCGTCTTTATCGTCTCGGACCACGGCATGCTCGTCGCCCTGGCCGACACCTGCCCCAACCCGTCGCACCGCCGGGCCGTGGGCGTCCGCTGGAACCCCGAGGCGTACATCTTCAACTGCCCGGCCTGCGGCTGGAAATTCAGCTCCGACGGCCTGGCCATCGCCTCGGGTGCCGACCGCGCCGCCACCCCGGGCAACATCCTGCCCCGGGCGCTGGAGCGATGCAGCATCCGCAACGACGGCCCGCTCTACGACCCCGGCACCCAGCTTCAGGTCAACGCCAACGCCGGCGGACTCGACGACCAGGGCCACGCCACCAACCGCCTGATCTTCGAGAAAAACCAGTGGTCCCGCCCCGGCGGCATGTACGTCTTCGCCGAACTCCGCCAACGCCTCGACAAGCGCAGCGCCGACCAACCCACCGACGACCGCCGGCTGCCCGCGCTGTTCCGCTGAACCGCAAGTCCCGACGCTCACGCCTCGCGGCGCATCCCCGGCGAGCGTTCGTCCACCGCGGCGGGCTTCGCTCGTGGCGGTGCCTCGTTCTTCACCGTCTTGCGGCCCGGGCTCGTGTCGTCGGGATCCCGATCGTCTCCCCGCCACGCAAACCGGGTCCCCAGCCACAGCAGCAGCGGCACCACGACGAGATCATCGATGAACCCCGGCCCAAGGAAGATGTCCGGGATCGCGTCCCACGGCGACGCCAGGTAAAACAGCGCCAGCAGGCCAAACACCCACTTCGCCCACGTCGGGGTGCGCGACGAAAAGAACAGCCGCAGCAATCCCATCTTGGTGAATGTCGTCGCCTTCGCCACGGCCGAATCTTAAGCGGGGCAGGCGGGCACGCGTAACGGCGCCCGAAAAAATCAGGAGATCCCGGGCATTGACGGCCCGCTGGGGTTGGTATACTGAGCCGGTCCTGCGAAGGATTTCAATCCTGCCCCCGGAAGCGTCCCGCCTGGCCCTCGTGGCCGGCGGGGCGTTTTTTTATCCCTCCGCCACGGATCGACGCGTGGACCGCGGCCGCGACTTCGGTCGGTCGTCGGCCCTTGCGACTTCGCGGCGGGGCTTGAGCGCGCCGTCGCCGTCTTCGGGCTCGATGCGAGCGGCGGGCTGGCGGTGAGTGGCTTGGCGGGGGACGCGGTGGCCCTTGACCGGGCGGGTCACGTGGCGATGCCGTCTTTCTTGATGATCCCATCAAGCGCGTGGATCATGCCCGGGAAGCAGAACAGCAGCGTGAGCACGAGGTTGAGCAGGAAGGTGACCCCCAGCCCTTTCTCCAGCAGCACGGCCACGGAAGGCAGGAACACGGCGAGAAGGATTCTGATGAGGTCCGTGCCCGAAGTTGGCACCGCAGGGATAAGCGGGCGATGAAGGCGGGATGGCGTCGACGTTCAGCCCAGGGATTCGTCGTAGTGCGGGTTGAGCCATTCGATGACGGCGGCGTGGCCGAGGGATTCGGGGTCGTTGACGAGGTAGCCGGGCGCGACGTCGAGGACCTTGAAGCCGCGATTGAGTTGGAACGACAGCGTGCGGTCGCGCAGGTCGCCGGCGACGACGAGATCGACGTATTCGCGGGGCGTGAGGACGTCGGCGTGGCGGTGGTAATCGCGGAGCCGGGCCATGGCACGGATGCGCTTGAGATTCAGATCCCGGCAGAGTTCGCGTCGCGCGGCGTAGAGGAGTTTGCCCAGGCCCTGGCCTTGGGTGTCGGGGTGGACCATGATGTCGGCGCCGTAGAGCGTGGTGCCCGAGCCGTCGTGGGTTTTGAACGTGCCGTTCGCGGTGATCTCGTCCCACGTGTGGAAGTGGCCGTAGTCGCCCCACGTGACGATCAGCGTGGCGCAGCAGGCCAGGAGCCGGTCGGTCTTGCGGTCGGCGGCGACGAGCTGCCCGCGCGCGAAATGTTCGAGCTGGGACATGAGCGTGACGGGTCGCCAGGGCTTTTCTTGTGGGTAGAGCCGCTCGCCGAGCGCGGTGATGTCGGGGAAGTCGGTGACGCGGACGTGCCGGACGTACGCCGAGGGGTGCGGCTTGAAGGACGCGGGCAGGGTGTGGATGACGGCGGGCATAAAGGTGGTTTACGCGGAGTTCAGAGCTGCACGATCTCGAGGTCTTCGTTGATCTGTCGGGCCGAGCGCGCGTCGCGCAGGGGCAGGACCGAGCCTTTCTCGCGGCTGTGCTGGAGCAGTTCCATGTCCAGTTCGCCGAGGATCATCTGTTCCTGATTGGCCATGCCTTCGGCGAGTACGCCGTCGCGGCCGAAGCCGAAGTCCGACGGCGTGAGGATCGACGCCTGGCCGTAGTTCAGCGAGACGGCGGGGATCATCGGGAGGCTGCCGACGGTGCCGGAGTGGATGACGTACATCTGGTTCTCGATCGCGCGTGCGGCGGCGCAGAGACGGACGCGCAGGAAGCCTTGCCGGTCGTCGGTGCAGGAGGGCACGACGAGGATGTCGGCCCCGCGCTTGGCGGCGGCTCTGGCGAGCTCGGGGAACTCGACGTCGTAGCAGATGGTGATCGCGAGCTTGCCGAAGTCGGTCTCGAAGACGCGGAACTTGGTGTGCGGCGAGACGTGCCACTCCTCGGCCTCGAAGCGGGTCATGTAGATCTTGCCCTGCACTTCCCACTTGCCGTGCGGCGAGTAGAGGTAGCTCTCGTTGTAGAGCGTTTCCATGTCGGGCGGGTCGATCGCGGGCAGCGTGCCGCCGACGATGTACATGCCCGATTCGCGGGCCATGCGCTGGAACATCTCGACGATGCGGTCTTCGAGCTTGGCGAGGTGGCGGACCTGGCGGTCGATCGGCTGGTCGCGCATGCCCAGCGTGGTGAGCAGTTGGCAGGTGAAATATTCGGGGAACACGAGCAGGCGGCAGCGGTAATCGGCCGCGGTGTTGACGAGGCCTTGCACCTGTTCTTCAAACTGTTCGAAACGCTCGACGGGGCGGATGAAATATTGCAGCGAGGCGACGCGGATGCGTTGATTCATGCCCGGAGTCTAAGCGCCCGGTGGTTGCCTACCGGCTCAAGAGTCGCACGACCTCCTCGAGGTCCTTGTCGCCGCGGCCGCAGAGGTTGAGCACGAGGATGTGATCGGGGGGGAGTTTCGGCGCGAGGGTGAGCACGTGCGCGAGCGCGTGGCTGGGTTCGAGCGCGGGGAGGATGCCTTCGAGCCGTGAGATTTTCTGGAAGGCGTCGAGGGCCTGCTTGTCGTCGGCGACGGCGAAGGTGACGCGTCCGGCGTCGTGCCAGTAGGCGTGCTCGGGGCCGATGCCCGGGTAGTCCAGGCCCGCGCTGATCGAGTGGACGGGCGCGGTCTGTCCGTCGTCGTCCTGCAGGACGTAGGACAGCGAGCCGTGGAGAACGCCGGGGCGGCCGTGGGCGATGGCGGCGGCATGCCGTCCGAAGCTGGTGCCGGTGCCGCCGGGCTCGACGCCGATGAGTTTCACGGCGTCGCAGGCGGGGTCGCTGGCGAAGGGATGAAACATGCCCGCGGCGTTGGACCCGCCGCCGACGACGGCGACGACGGTGTCGGGCAGCCGGCCGATCTGCTCGCGGCACTGCCGCTTGGTTTCCTTGCCGATGACGGATTGGAAGTCGCGGACGATGCGGGGGAACGGGTGCGGGCCGACGGCCGAGCCGATGATGTAGTGCGTGTCGTTGGAGGTGGCCATCCAGTCGCGCATGGCGGCGTTGGTGGCGTCTTTGAGAGTGCGTGAACCGTCGGTGACGGGCGTGCAGGTGGCGCCCATGAGCTGCATGCGCAGGACGTTGGGGCGTTGGCGGCGCATGTCTTCCTCGCCCATGAAGATCTCACACTCCAGGCCGAACTTCGCGGCGGCGGTGGCGGTGGCGGTGCCGTGCTGGCCGGCACCGGTCTCGGCGATGATGCGCTTCTTGCCCATGCGCAGCGCGAGCAGACACTGGCCGATGGCGTTGTTGATCTTGTGGGCGCCGGTGTGGGCGAGGTCTTCCCGCTTGAGCCAGATCTGCGCCCCCCCGGAAGCCGAGGCAGACCGTCCGAGTTCCGTCAGTCGCGGGGCGAACTGCAGCGGCGTGGCCCGGCCGATGTAGTCGCGGTTGAGCGTGTCCATCTGGGCGTGGAACGCGGGGTCGGCCAGCGCCTTGTCGTACTCCTCGGCGAGCTCGGCGACGGCGTGGTGCAGGGTCTCGGGGATGTAGGTCCCGCCGAACTGCCCGAAGTAGCCGCGGGCGTCGGGCAGGGCGGGGGTCCGGGCTTGGGCGGTCGTGGCGGGTGGAGTCATGGGGGGAGTTTATGAGGGGCGTGATTCTGAAATTTGGATTGAGGATTTTGGATTGAGGATTGAGGATTGAGGATTGGGCGATCGGTATCGCGGCTCCAATCTTCAAATCAAGAATCCTCCATCCTCCATCCTCCATCCAAAATCAAAAATCAAAAATCACTCGCCCGCGTTCTGCCGGGCGAATTCGCGGAGGCGTTGGGTGTGGCGGTAGATCGAATCGTCGCCGAGTTCGTAGTCGGGGAAGCGCTTCTGCAGGTCGTCGAAAGCTTCGGCGGCGGCGGCGAAACGGCGGGACTCGAGTTTGCCCAGCGCGTCGGCGTAGCGGAGCGACAGGTCTTCGGAGAGGCGCTGCTGGAGGTCGAGGTATCGGCGTTGCAGCAGCGGGTCGTCGAGGCGGTCGTCGGGCAGGTAGCCGGCGGCGGTGCGGTAGGCGTTCATGGCTTTCCACGCCGCGTCGGGGTTGATGTCGATCAGGCCGTAGTTGAGCGCCGCTTCTTCGAGCGCGCGCTCGGCACGGACATCATCGGTGGGCAGGTTGGGCGGATCGAGTCGGACGCGAGCGTCGAGCTGCGCGTCGGAAAGCCGGGCGACGGGGAGGTTGAGCTTGCCGGTGTCGTCGACGTCGGCGTCGCGGAACAGCGGCTCGAAGAGCAGCAGCAGCGCGAACAGCAGCACCCAGAACCCCACGACGCCCAGCAGGATGCGCGTGCGTGTCGGCAGCTTGTTGCGGCGGTGGATGGGGTCCTGGTCTTTGGGTTGGTTCTGTTCCTGCGCGTGTTTGCGGGCGAGCGCAGCGTCGAGGTCCAGCGAGGGGACGGCTTCGCCGGCGCGGCGGAGTTCGACCTGCAGCAGCGGCGCGTCGCCGATGGTGATCGACGTGTTGGCCGGGAGGTTGACGGGTTTTCTGGTGACGGACTTTCGGCCGAGCTTCAGGCCGTTGGGCGAGCGATTGACGACGACCCATTGGCCGTCGCGGAGGTCGAAGTAGCCGTGGTCGCGTGAGACGGTGGGCAGGTCCAGGACCAGCGGGTGGGAGAGGTCTCGGCCGAAGGACACCGGGCCGTGCGTGAAGCGCAGTCGGGTGTTGGCGGTGGAGCCGGCCAGGACGGTGACGTCGAGCACGGGTGCGGGCGCGGCGTCGAGGGTTCGGTTGCCGATGAGGGCGGGGTCGTGGCGCTTGGCGTTCATTGCAGCAGTTCCCCGCGGGAATAGCGGATGAGCACCGGGCCGAACACGACCAGCACGACGGCGGCGAGGATGAGCATCGAGGGGATGAGGATGCGCAGCGACGCGGCGGCGGATTTTTTCTCGGCGGCGACGGCGCGGAAGTTGCGGAGCATGTCGGCCTGGGTCTTGAGGATGTAGGCCAGCGGCGTGCCGAGCTGTTCGGCCTGGTTGAGCGCGGCGATGACGCTGCGCAGGGTTTCGAGCGGGATGCGGCGGGCGATGTTCTCGAGCGCGACGCCGCGCGGTGTGCCGAACTGCATCTCGGCGAGCGCGAGCTGCAGCTCCTGGTTCAGGTCGTCGTCGGGGTCGTCACGGATGAGCGCTTCGACGGCTTCGTTGAAGCTCGAGCCGGCCTGCATGACCAGCGAGACAAGGTCGAGGGTGTAAGGAAGTTGCCGGGCGATGCGGACGACGCGTTGTTGCCGGGCGTTGCTGAGCAGGATCAGGGGCAGGTAGAAGCCCACGATCAGGAACAGCGGGACGACCAGCAAGAGCAGGCCGCCGCCGAGCAACAGCTCACCGACCCCGCCGACGAGCGCGGCGATCAGTGCGGAGACGACGCAGAGCGTGAGGTATTGCTCGACGGTGTAGCCGGCGCTGTTGCCCGAACCGTCGAGGTCCTGGCGGATGCGGGCGCGGACCCCGGGCAGGTTGAGCTGCCCGGTGATGGTGCCCACGCCCGCCAGCAGCGAGCCGACGACGGGTTGCTCGAAGATGGTCGGCGCATCGGCCCCGAGCGCGCGGGCCATGCGGCGATGCACCGGCGGCTCGGTGGGCATCGGGTGGCGGAACAGCACCCAGATCGGCAGGAACACGCCGAAGAACACGGCGACGGACGCGGCGAGTTGGAGCAGCAGAAGGTTCATCAAAGTCCGAACTCCGAAGTCCGAAATCCGAAGTCGAGAACAAAAACCGAGCTCCGCGTCGCAGCGACGTCCAGCACGCCATGGCGGACTTCGGACTTCGGGCTTCGAACTTCGGGCTTCACAACGCCACCCCCAGAATCCTGCGGATCCACAGGTACGCCACGCCGATCATCACCGCCGCGAAGATCAGGATCAGTCGGCCGATGGTTTCGGTGAACAGCAGCGTCACACCCTCGGGGTCGATGCCGTAGAGAATGAACAGGAACACGATGGGCATGACGGCCATCATGTTGGCCTGGCTTCGGCCCTGCGCGGTCAGCGCGTCGAGCTTGCCTTCGAGCTTCTTGATCTCGCGGACCGACTCGGCGATGCGGTCCAGGGATTCGCCGGCGTCGCCGCCTTGCCGGCGGTGCATCTCGACGGCGGTGAACGTCAGGCGGTACAGCGGCGAGCCGATGCGGTTGCTCGCCGTGCGCATCGCGGCGTTGAGGTCGCTGCCCAACTCGTACTCCCGCAGCAGCGCATCAAACTCCTGCCGGATCGGCCCGCGGTGATTCTTCACCACCAGCTGCATGCCCTGCACGAGGTTCAGCCCGGCCCGCACGGCGGCGCTCAGCGTCGTGAGTCCGTCGGCGAGCTGGTCGTCCAGCTCGATGCGCCGTTTGGCTTCGAGGTGTTTGATCACGATCGTGGGCAGAAAGATCGCCAGCCCGCCGCAGATCAGCGCGACGAACGGGTTGTTCGTGATCAAGAGTGCCGCGAGAAACGCCACGCCGATGCCGGTGAGCATCAGGTACACCGCGTGGCGCGGCACGACGTCCATCATCAGTTGCCGGCGCAGCACGCGGTCGTACGCCATCTCCTGCCGCGCGAACCACCGCCGCGCTGGGCCCGGACCGTGATACACGCCCAGGAACACCGCCAGCCCCAGCAGCAGGCTCGCGAGCAACAGGATGGCGGGGTCGTCGGTCATCGGAACAGCAAGGTCCGCACGGGTCGCGCGTCGCGCAAGCCGCGTATCGTACCGCGATCCCCAGAGCCAACCCAATGCCGCAAACCCCACCGAATCCGCCGCAGAACGCGACCCAGGTCGTCGTCGGCTGGCGTGAGCGCGTCGGCCTGCCCGACTGGGGCATCAGGCACCTCAAGGCCAAGATCGATACCGGCGCCCGCACCAGCGCGCTGCACGTCGCGAACATCGAAGAAACCCCCGGCGACGACCACCACGTCCGCTTTGAGGTCGTCGTCCGCGAGGCTCGACCCGCGCGCAACGGCCGACCGGCGCTCGACCGCCTCACCCGCTGGGTCCAGGCCGAACTCGTCCGCGAGGCCATCGTCAAACCCAGCTCCGGTCACCGTCAGACGCGCCCGGTGGTCCGCACCCGCCTGCGCCTCGGCCGGGTCGAGCACGAGATCGAAGTCACGCTCGTCTCCCGCAAGGGCATGCTCTGCCGCATGCTCGTCGGCCGCTCCGCGCTGGCCGGGAGATACGCCGTCGATCCGCAGCGCTCGTTCTCCTTCGGCAACCGACTCGCCCAACTCGTCGATTTCCCCGAGCCACCTCCGGCCACCCACCCCCCTCGCGAAAACCTGCCATGAAACTCGGCATCCTCTCCATGGCGCCCAACGCCTACAGCACCCGCCGCCTCAAACAGGCCGCGCTCGAGCGCGGCCACGAATGCAGAGTGCTCAACACCCTGCGCTTCTCGCTCGAACTCGCGCACGGCGAACCCGACCTGTTCTTCCGCGCCAAGGCGGTGTCGCAGTACGACGCCGTCCTCCCCCGCATCGGCGCTTCCATCACTTACTTCGGCACCGCCGTCGTCCGGCAGTTCGAGCAGATGGACGTCTACACCCCCAACACCGCCAACGGCATCACCAACTCCCGCGACAAGCTCCGTTCCCTCCAAATCCTCTCCCGACACGACATCGGCATCCCGCACACCTGCTTCGTCCCCGACAAGCAGGACATCCTGCCGGCCATCGAACGCCTCGGCGGCGCACCGATCATCATCAAGATCCTCGAAGGCACGCAGGGCGTGGGCGTCATCCTCGCCGAGAACACCAAGGTCGCCGAGGCCATCATCGAAACGCTGCAGTCCGCAAGGCAGGATGTGCTGCTCCAGAAGTTCGTCAAGGAATCCAAGGGCAAGGACATCCGCGCCTTTGTCGTGGGCGACCGCGTCGTCGCCGCGATGCGCCGCGTCGCGCAGGGCGACGAGTTCCGATCGAATGTCCACCGCGGCGGCCTGGCCGAACGCATCGAGCTGGACCCGGTGTTCGAAGAAACCGCCGTCCGCGCCGCGCAGATCATGGGCCTCCGCGTCGCCGGCGTGGACATGCTCGAATCCCACGAAGGCCCGCAGATCATGGAGGTCAACTCCTCGCCGGGCCTCGAAGGCATCGAAGGCGCGACCCAACTCGACATCGCCGGCGCCATCATCGACTTCATGGCCCAGCAGGTCGACTTCCCGGAACTGGACATCCGCCAACGCCTCACCGTCTCCAAGGGCTACGGCGTCGCCGAGCTCCACATCCCCGAAGGCACGCCGCCGCACCCGTTCGTCGGCCAGACCATCACCCAGACCGGCCTGCGGGAACGCGACATCACCATCCTCACCCTCAACCGCGGCACCTCGGTCATCTCCAACCCCAAGGCCTCGCGTATTCTGGAAGCCAACGACCGCCTGCTGTGCTACGGCAAACTCGAAACCATGCGCGACCTGGTCCCCGAACGCAAAAAGCGAAAGAAAAAGACCAAGGTCAAACCGCTCGACGCGGCGCTGATCGAGCAACTCGGACAACCCCATGAATGACGAACTCACGCGAAGCTCCGAAGGTGAATCCGGAGCCGATCCCGCCCGGTGGGGCGGCAAAACCGTGGCGCCCGGCGAGCGACAAGCCCTCGAAATCACCGTCAGCGAACGCTACTCGGGCGCGAGCGTCCGACTGCCGGTCTTCGTCTGGCGCGGCGAACGGCCGGGCCCGACCGTGTCGGTCACCGCCGCGGTCCACGGCGACGAGATCAACGGCACCGGCGCGATCCGCTTCATCATCACCCAGAAACCCTTCGAACTCGCCGCCGGCACGCTGGTCCTCGTGCCGGTGGTCAACCTGCCGGGCTTCGAGCAGCACGCCCGGTACCTGCCCGATCGGCGCGACCTCAACCGCTGTTTCCCCGGCAACGCCGAAGGCCCGCTGGCGATGCGCATGGCCCACGCGTTCTTCGAGAAGATCGCCCGGCGGTGCGACTTCGGCATCGACCTGCACACCGCGGCGCTCCGCCGTACCAACTTCCCCAACGTCCGCGCCGACATGAGCCTCGAACCGCTGGCCGAACTCGCCCGCGCGTTCGGGGCCGAGCTCATCGTCAGCTCCAAAGGCCCCGAAGGCTCGCTGCGCCGCAGCGCCACCAAGGCCGGCTGCCCCACGCTCATCCTCGAAGCCGGCGAGGTGTGGAAGGTTCAGCCCGGCGTGGTCGAGTACGCCGTACGCGGCATCGAAAACTGCCTCAAGCACCTGGGCATGGTCGAAGGCAAGCCCACCAAGCCCGCGTACCGGGTCGAAACCGACAGCACCAAGTGGGTCCGCGCCAAGTTCGGCGGGTTCTTACGCTTCCACGTCGCCCCCGGGCAGATCGTCTCGGCCGGCGACCCGCTCGCCACCAACGCCAAGCTCACCGGCGAAGAGCAGAACATCCTCCGCGCTCCCCGCGACGGCATCCTCCTGGGCATGACCACGCTGCCCTCGGTGGCGCCCGGTGACCCGGTCTGCCACCTGGCCTTCCCCCGACGCGGCGTGCTCAAGAAAGTCGAGCTCGCGGTCGAAGGCATGGCCCACGACACCCTCCACGAACGCATCCGCGAAGAGTTCACGCGCGGTCTGGTCGTCCACGGCACGGGGCAGTGACGCCAGCGCGGTGGTCGAAGGGCTTTAGTGAGTCAGCAGCTCGATCGCGCGTTTGACGGCGTCGGTCAGCGGGACGGCGGTGCCCTTGGGGCCCAGCGAACCGTCACGCATCTTAAGTTCCACCTCGGGCTTGTCGGCGCTCAGGCCCTTGTCGCCGACGGTGATGCGGAGCGGGAAGCCGACCAGGTCGGCGTCCTTGAACTTCACCCCGGGTCGCTCATCGCGGTCGTCGATAAGCACATCATGCCCCGCGTCGACGAGTTGCTTGGCGAGGTTGTGGCAGACATCCGCGACCTGGCTGTCGGGCTCGTAGCCGATGGCGGTGATGCAGACCTGGTAGGGCGCGATGGCGATCGGCCAGACGATGCCGGAGTCGTCGTGGCCGGCTTGCGTGTTGCCGTCGGCGTCCGTCACCGACGACTCGATGGCGGCGGCGAGGATGCGGTTGATGCCGATGCCGTAGCAGCCCATGATCGGGGTGATGCGGTCGTTGGCCTCGCCGGCGACGGCCACGTCGAGCGCTTGGGTGTACTTGGTCCCGAGCTTGAAGACGTGGCCGACCTCGATGCCCTTGGTGGCGCGGAGCGTGCCGCCGCCCTTGGCGTGGGGAGCCGGGTCGCCTTCGACGGCGTTGCGGAGGTCGGCGACGCGGATGGCCTGGCGGTTGAACTTGGCGTAGCGACGCCGGTCTTCCTCGCCCAGTTCGCGCTTCCAGTTGAAGTGCTTGACGTGGGTGTCGGGCTGGTTGCTGCCGGTGACCCAGAAGCCGCCCTGGGCCGCGTCGGGATCGACGAGGATGTCGACGTCGTCGCGATCCACCGCGACGTGCGGGCCGACGAACCCGATGGCGAAGCCGGCGCCGCGGGCCTCGTGTTCGTCGGCGAGATGGACGGAGGGGTGCGTGGCCTGGCGGAGCTTGGCTTCGTTGAGCTCGTGGTCGCCGCGCACGATGGCCAGGACCCAGCCGGTGTCGCTCTTGCAGACGAGGGTCTTGAGCATGGCCTTGGGCGCAAGCCTGGAGCCGAGCTGCTTCTTGAAGAAGGCGCAGACGTCGTCGATGCCGGGGCATCCGGGGGTGTGGACATCTTCGAGCTCGCCGGTGGGCGGGCCGTGGAGGTCGGAGGGGCGCGGGCCGGTTTCGCACTTCTCGACGTTGGCGGCGTAGCCCGCATCGTTGGTGAGGATCGTGTCCTCGCCGGTGGGTGACGGGACCATGAACTCGTGGGAGGCGTTGCCGCCGATGGGCCCGGCCTCGGCCTCGACGACCATGTAGGGCACGCCGCAGCGGGTGAAGATACGTTCGTACGCGGCGTACTGCCTTTCGTAGGTTTCGTCGAGGCCGCCGCTTCCGGGGGGGCCGTCGAGCGACGCGTGGAACGAATACGCATCCTTCATGAGGAACTCGCGCGAGCGCAGCACGCCGAAGCGGGGGCGGAACTCGTCGCGGAACTTGGTCTGGATCTGGAAGACCGTCTTGGGCAGGTCTTTGTACGAGCTGATGCACGAGCCGACCAGGTCGGTGACGACTTCTTCGTGCGTCGGTCCCAGGGCGTAGTGCCGGCCGTGGCGGTCGTTGATCTGGAAGAGGTTGTCGCCGTAGGACTGGTCGCGGCCGGTCTTCTGCCACAGCTCGATGGGCTGGAGCGTGGGGAGGAAGACCTCGGCGGCGCCGGCGGCGTGCATCTCCTGCCGGACGATGGCGATCACCTTGTTGAGCGAGCGCAGACCCAGGGGCAGGTAGGAGTAGCTGCCGGCCCCGAGCTTGCGGATCAGGCCCGCGCGGAGCATGAGCCGGTGGGAGGGCACCTCGGCGTCGCCGGGGGCTTCGCGCAGGGTGGGGACCAGCGTGGCGGACCAGAAATCGGGCGTCGCGTGGGGCAGGGGCGTGGGCGTAGACATGGGCATGGGTCGCGGATCATACCGGTGCCGCGAAAGTCCTTATGATGCCGCGATGCCAACGCAGCTACGGACGGCCGCGCCCACCGACTTCAAGCCGACCCTTGCCCTGGCGGTGGTGCTGCTTGGCGTGGCGATGCTCGCCTCGCCGGGTTGCCGGAAATCCCCGCTGCCCAGCGATGCGCCGCGTTCGCCGTACGAGCGGTACGACGCCTTGCGGGGGCAGACGGTGCCCAAAACCGTCACCGATTCATTCGGCCGGGAGCAGCCCAACCTGCGTGGTCGGCTGGGCGAGTCGAACTGAACCCGGTGCGGCGGGTTGCCGGGTTCTGGCGTTCCGTCTGCGTGGGTCGTGACGTTGGACGTGGGTACCAGCGGTGGCGGGGCCGGCATTATCGGAAATACTTGCCCGTTTTTTGCAAGTTCCGCGACCGCCCGGCCGATGTTTACCCTGCGAGGGTTGCCTGCCCGCCATCATCGCTCGATCGCCCGCCTCTTTCCCCCAAGCTCCGGAAGCCGCGACGCCTTGGCCTTTGATCAACGCACCATCCTGGTCCTCTTCGCCCTGGTGTTCGGCATGTCCGCGACCTACGGCGCGCTGCGGTTCCTCGAGCCCGGCCAGGTGCCGCCGCTGTCGGGCCTGACCCTGATGAGCGTCGAACGCACGCCCACCGACCGCCCCGAAGACAAGCTCTTCGCCACCGAAGCGGAACTCGGCTGGCAGGTCATCGTCATCCACGACAGCCAGCAACCCGTCGGCAGCTACGACACCATCGACCGCGCCCACCGCCGTACCGGCAAGAACGGCTGCGGCTACCACTTCGTCGTGGGCAACGGCACCGACACCCAAGACGGCCGGATCGAAGTCGGCTACCGCTGGAAATACCAGCAGGTCGGCGACTTCTTCGAAGGCCCCGAGGCCGAAGCGTTCAACCGGCGGTTCCGCACCATCGGCGTGTGCGTCGTCGGCGATCTGGATGCCGGCCCGATGTCCAAGGCCCAGGAACGCGAACTGGTCTGGCTGGTCCGCCAACTCTCCGAGCGGTACGGCATCCCCGCCGACCGCGTCTTTGTCGACGCCGGCAGCGACGGCGACGGCTCGGCGGCGTACTTCCCCTACGCCACGTTCCGCGACCAGATCACGGTCGGCGGCGAGGCCGCCCCCATGGCCGGCGCTTTCTGAGCTTTCCTCCGGGGATGCAGACATTCCGGGGTGCAGACATGCCGGGGTGCAGACATGCCGGGGTGCAGACATGCCGGGGTGCAGACATGCCGGGGT